>JAFGSZ010000140.1 GCA_016934395.1 Bacteroidales bacterium | reverse complement strand
CTTTGTTTCCTTTGTTTCCTTTGTTTCCTTTGTTTCCTTTGTTTCCTTTGTCCACTTTGTTTCCCTTGTAACTTTGTAACTTTGTTTCCCTTGTTTACCTTGTTACTTCCCTGTTATTCCTCCGCCTCCAGCTCCGCATTGAGATAATACGCTCCTGAAATTACAATTTCGCCTTTCAGTATATTCGGATCAGAAATGGACACCTGGGTATAATTGTCCTGAACAGAACCTGTTTTTACGATGATTTTTTCAAAATTCCCTTCATGTTTCAGAAAAAGGGCATTTTCTTTTCCCGATCTTACGATGGCTTCCGAAGGTACTACATACACAGAATCACTATTTAAGAATATTCGCGCATGAATAAACATCCCAGGAATAAAGTTTGTATTCGGACCTTCAATATGCCCGTGGATGTTTACGGTACGATTCTGTTCGTCCACGAGTTTGCCCACAGCATGTACGTAAGCAGAATTTTTTACCGCTTTATTGTATAATGAAGAAAATTCTATTTTCTGGCCTTCCTTAATTTTGTGAATGTCTTTTTCAAAAATTTTCAGTTCAAGGTGCAGGTGGGTGTTGTCTACAAGCTTATAGAGAATATCTTTAGAATCGACAAAATTTCCCGGATTGGCATTAATTTCGGTTACGTAGCCCGAAATGGGCGATCGCAAATAAATTTGTGAAGAAATCGATTCGGCAGTCAGACTGTCGGTTTTAATTCCCAGAAAACCCAGCTGCGATTTCAGCGACAGGAAATTGGCCTCGGCGGTTTGAAAATCGGCCTTTGCCTTTTGCAGTTTTTTAATGGACGCGGCATCTTCAATGGTCAGTTCACCCTGGCGCTTTAAATCTTCACGGTAGTATTCCAGCGCACTGGCAGCTTCCAGGAATTTTTGCTGAACCTGCGTGTAATCCGGATGTTCAAGAATTACCAAAACCGCTCCTTTCTGCACATAATTCCCGGTATAATAAAAAGTCTTTTTTACATAACCTCCCATGGGTACGGATACTGACACATAATTATTCGGCGGAACTTCAATGGAGCCGGTACATTCAATCAGTTCACTGATCACTTTTTTTTCTATTTTCCCTGTTTTTATCCCTGCCATTTGAATCTGACCTTCTTCCAGGGAAATCACATTTTCAGGCAACTCCGCGTTATTATTTTCTGAAGGGGCAGATGATTTTTTATGACAGGCCACAAATAAAACTGCAATAAAAACAGGTAGGGCAAGAACACGGAAATTCCGCAAAATAAACTTTCTCATTTTAGCGCTCCGGGGAAATAAATGTGGTTTCATGGTACATTTAATTAAAGTAGAATTCAAGCTGAATGGCTGTCTGGTTATAATTATTTAAGGTTTCCAGGTAGTTTATTTTAATCTGCATGGCCGTGGAAATACTTTGTATATATTCCACATATTCAATGTCCTGGTTTTCATATTGTTTTTGCGTGGTGGTGATAATCAGTTCTGCCTGGTTCAGTGCATTTTCAGTATAATAACTCAGCTGTTTGAAATACTTGTTTAGCTCATACTGCAGGTTATTAATTGTTTTTTCAAGGCTGAACTTCCGGTATTCCATTTCATTATAAGCGATCTCTGCATTAATTTTGGCCGATTTTACCTTTGCCTTTTGCGGTAAAAACCACAAGGGGAAACTTAACCCTACCTGCCAGCCGTCAAGATTTTTTATGGCGCCGATATCCTGGTTAAAATATCCGGCAGTAATTTCGGGAAAAAATTTTGAACGTTCCAGGCCTACCAGGGATTTCTGATACTCAACAATCTGCTGATAATATGCTGTCATCAAATTGCCTGAGGAATCGACGGTACTTATTGTTTTGTTAATTACATACATATCCGGGTTTTTATTTTCTGTGGATATTTCCCCGTTATATAACAGAAGTTGTTTGAGGGTATTCGCGGCAATTTCCAGGTCGTCCAGGGCGCGGGTATATTCATTATTCACTTCGGCAAACCGGGTTTGTGCCATGGTTTTTTCGAGCAGGTTACTTTCACCCATGGTATAATGCAGCCCGGCCACCCGCACGAAATTTTTGTATAATTCTTTTTGTTCCAGCAGTATGTTTGCCCTGTGTTGTTGATATACCCAAAACAGATATGCGGATTTTACCTGTGCCGTTATTTCTTTTTCTCTGATTAAAAATTCCGTTTCCCTTAAATCCAGCTGTTTGTTGAGCCTTCTTACCTGCTGTATATGGGTAAGCAATGAACCAAAGTTCTGGTTAATATGTATGTACCGGTCTTGTGCCTCACTGTTGATCTGCCCCCACTGGTAGGTAAATTCCATGGGTGAAAAATCAAGCGCCCCGGGCTTTTGGACTTTGGTTTCCAAAATTTGTAAGCGTGCATTTTTAATTTCGGGATGGTTTTCCAGGGCCATTTTTACAGCCTCATCCATGGTAAGTATTTTAGCGCTGTCTTGTGGTGATGCCAATACGGGAATGAGTAAAAACAAGATTACTGCAAACAGTTTTTTTGCTTCCAGTCTTTTTTTCTGTTGACTTGGTTCGTTCATCATCAGGTAAATAATGGGCAATATAATCAGCGTAAGCATGGTAGAGGTGATGATGCCCCCGATAACCACGGTGGCCAGCGGACGCTGCACCTCAGCTCCTGCTGAAGCCGATACTGCCATAGGCAGGAACCCGAGAATATCGGTTATGGCCGTCATTAATACCGGGCGCAACCTGGTACAGGCGCCTTTAATTACAATGTACCTTACATTTTCTATACCTTCCTGCCGCATCTCATTATAATACGATATCAATACAATACCATTTAATACCGCCACACCGAACAAAGCAATAAACCCCACTCCGGCCGATATGCTGAATGGTAACCCCCGGATCCACAGTGCGGCAACACCCCCGACTGCAGACAGGGGTACAGCGGTAAAAATAAGCAGGGCATATTTTATGGAGTTAAAGGTAAAAAACAACAGGATGAGGATCATCAGCAGGGCCAGGGGAACAGCAAAAACCAAACGTTTTCGTGCATTTTCAAGGTTTTCAAACTGCCCGCCGTAGGTTATGTAATATCCCGGTTTTAATTTTAACTGAGTGCTTAGCTTATTATCAATCTCTTCCACCAGGCTCTGGATATCCCGCTGCCTAACGTTTATGCCGATTGTTACCCGGCGTTTGGTATCATCACGGGCAATTTGTACAGGACCTTCTTCATACTGCACTGTTGCCACTTCTTCAATAGGTATGGACATACCATTTCCCAGGCTGACAAAAAGTTTATTAAGGTTCAGGTCTTTTCGATAACTGCTGTCAAGCCTCAAAACCAGGTCGAATTTACGCTCTCCTTCAAACATCACACCGGCAGCTTTTCCTGCAAAAGCTGTATTTATAATTGTATTTAATTCCTGAATGTTTAATCCGTACTGGGCGATTTTATCCCGGTTATACCGGATCATAAGCTGGGGCAGGCCGGTAATTTGTTCCACTTTAACATCAGCAGCGCCTTCGAGTTTCGAAATTATGGCAGCTGCTTCATTGGCCCGGTCAAACAATTCATCCAGGTCTTCGCCATAAATTTTTACGGCAATATCGGTTTTAACACCAGTCATCAGCTCGTTAAACCTCAATTGTATGGGCTGGGTAAATTCAAACGATGCAGCTGTTATCACACTGAGTTTTTCTTTCATTTTTTCGATAAGCTCTTCACGGGTGGCAGCGCTTACCCATTCTTCTTTTTCTTTTAACACAATCATTATATCGGCATCTTCAATAGCCATAGGATCCGTAGGCACTTCAGCAGTTCCGATTTTTGAGATTACATGTTTTACTTCCGGAAAATTATCAATAAGTATCTTTTCAGCTCGGGTGGAAGACAATATACTTTGTGAAAGCGAACTTCCCGTTGGAACGGTCATTTGCATCGCCAGGTCACCTTCTTCCAGGGTAGGCATAAATTCACCCCCCAGTTTGGTGAACGACCACATGGCCACCAGAAAAATTACCAGGGTGCCGATTAAAATGGACTTTTTATTGGCCAGGGAAAATTTTAAAACGGGGTGGTAGGTTAATTTCAAAAAATTAATAAGCCTGTCGGACAGGGTCTTTTTTCGCTGGATCTTTTTGTTGAGCATCAGGGCCGACATCATGGGAACGTAAGTCATTGAAAGGAAAAAGGCGCCCAGAATAACAAAACTGAAAGTTTGTGCCATTGGCCGGAATGTTTTTCCTTCGATTCCCGTAAGGGTAAGTATGGGAATAAAAACTATAAGGATAATAATTACCCCAAATGCTGCAGACTGATATATTCCCGATGCTGATTTTTTTACCAGTTCATCCATGCGCTTTTGGGTAAGCGTTTCGCCGGTATGGTCTTTATAAATATGATACAGGATATTTTCAACAATAATCACAGCTCCGTCGATTACAATACCAAAGTCGATTGCCCCCAGTGACATCAAGTTGGCCGTAACGCCAAAAATATTCATCATAATAAAACCGAACAATAAAGACAGCGGAATTACCGAGGCTACGATAAGGCCAGACCGGAAATTACCGAGTAACAATACCAGGATAAAGATCACAATCAAACCACCTTCAATGAGGTTCCTGCCCACGGTGGATGTTGTTTTTGCCACAAACTGAGACCGGTCGAGGTAGGGTTCGATGGATATCCCTTCAGGCAAAATTTTCTGAACCGTTTCAACTCTTTCCTTAACTTTTTTCAGCACCTGCGAGGCATTGGCCCCTTTTAACATCAGGGTAATTCCCCCTACGGCTTCTCCTTTTCCGTCTTTTGTCATAGCGCCAAAACGCGGGGCATGGCCATATCCAACTGTTCCCACGTCCTTTATTAATATCGGTGTTCCGCTGTTTTGTGCAATGGCAATATTTTCAATTTGCTGCAGATTTTCCAGCAAACCTTCAGTACGGATATAATAGGCATCGGTATTTTTTTCGATATAACTTCCTCCGGTGCTTTCGTTATTTTTACTAACTGCATCAAACACATCGGCACAGGTTAAGCCAAAGCTCTTCATTTTATCCGGATCGATGGCTATTTCGTATTGTTTCAGGTATCCTCCAAAACTGCTGATTTCCACAATTCCCGGAATACCGCTCAACTGACGTTTTACAATCCAGTCTTGTATGGTCCTTAAATCCGTAGGTGAAAATTTATCTTCATATCCTTTTTTTACTTCAAGAGTATACTGGTACACTTCCCCGAGACCAGTGGTTATGGGGAGCATTTCAGGGATTCCGAGGGTTGCCGGAATATCTCCCGAAGCCAGCTGAATCTGTTCATTTACCAGTTGCCGTGCATCCAGTATGGGCACATGGTCATTAAATACCACGGTTACTACCGAAAGACCATAACGAGAAATACTGCGTATTTCAATTACATCGGTAATATTGGCCATGGTAATTTCCAATGGATAGGTAATAAAGCGCTCTACTTCCTGGGGAGATAGTGAAGGTGAAATGGTTACTACCTGAACCTGGTTGTTGGTGATGTCGGGCACAGCATCGATGGGTATCTGGCGCATGGAATAAATGCCAAATCCAATCATTACGAAAACCAGAAATCCAATGATTGCTTTATTATGAATTGAAAAATCGATAATTTTCCTGAACATAACGGGGGAATTAATTAGCAGTATGAAGGTACATAAAAGTTTGTTTTTTAAAAATTTTAAAGTGAAGTTTTGGATGAGGAATTTAATTTTGGATATTTTGGCTGTTTAAGATTTTGGGTGATAAGGGAAACAAAGTAGACAGGGTTGACAGGGTAGACAGGGTTGACAGGGTTGACAGGGTAGACAGGGTAGACAGGGTTGACAGGGTTGACAGGGTAAACAAGGTGACAAAGCAAACAAGGTTTTTGGTATGGAATAACAAAATAGTTATTTCGGTAACCATGTCAACCATGTGAACCTTTTAACCATTGTAATCCTTTCACTTTGTAACCCTGTCTACCTTGTCACCTTGTAAACTTTGTAAACCTTGTAACCTTGTAAACCTTGTAAAACTTACCACATCATATAAAAAAAATTTAACTATATTTTGAACTTAATTGCTTTTATAACTAATTAAATCCTTAGCATGCAAAAATTATCTGCCAACGAATTTGAAAATGTAATCCGAAATACCCCGCTTATTTCGATTGACCTGATTATAAAAAATTCTGAGCATAAAATACTGCTGGGATGGAGAACAAATGCACCGGCTAAAGATACCTGGTTTGTGCCCGGAGGAAGAATTTCAAAAAATGAAACTTTGCCCCACGCCTTTAAAAGAATATCTGAGGCTGAAACCGGAGTCCAGGTTCCCGTTGAAAAATCTGAATTTCTCGGTATTTATGAACATATCTATCCCGGAGATAATGTTACAAAAAATCCGGATTTTGGAACCCATTATATTGTGTTGGCTTTTACCCTGCAACTGGATATCAATATGAACAACCTGCCGAAACAACAACATACAAAATATACCTGGTTAACCCGGGAAGATATTTTAACAAATGATCGTGTACACCAGAATACAAAAAACTATTTTAACGGGTATCTCCCGTTTAATCAGCTGGCAACAAACAAAATTTAACATTTCCCTGCCCTGACGATTTTTATATTTAAAAAACTTCAATGTAAATTTACCACATGAAGTAGATTTCCGGATGGGAGGCAGATTTGTTTTTGAACAGACGAATGAATTAGAATACTTGTTTCCCGGTATGGATTTGGGTTATCAATGAAAGATCCGATCCTGAATAAATCTTCGATTCAATTTGGGATTTGATAAAAATACAGCCGGATTATTTTTTAACTTTGCTGAAGCATTTTAAAATATACAAACCTAATTAACCAATTTTTACCATGAAAAAAATAGTATTAATACTCCTGTGCCTCCCGTTTTTTATATCGGCATATTCTCAAACAGAAAACCCGGTAGAAGTTGATCAGTCAACCCTTTCAAAAAAGGAACAGCGGAAAGCAGAAGCCTTGGAAAAAGAACAAAAGATCAAAGAATTAACAAAAAAAATGATGGACAGTCAGCGTTTTGTGCTGAAAGCGGAACTAATTGAAGATAAAGAAGGCCAACGCAGACCGGTAGATCCTTCAATGAACTTTATCATGGTAGATTCGTCCGTATGTACCATTCAAATTGGTAAATCTTTTGAAATCGGGCAAAATAATGTTGGAGGAATTACAAAAGAAGGTGAGATTACCAAGTATAGTCAGAAAATTAAATCGGGTAAAAAAGGCGATACGTACATCATTACCATGTATGTTATGTCTACATCCTCTTCATTTGATGTTACCCTGTTTGTAAGGGACAGCGGCCGCGCTGATGCTACCGTACAGGGAAGTTCTGCAATTGGAACGCTCCGTTATGTGGGTTCAGTGATACCTATTAATTCTGCAAATATATATAAGGGTATACCTACACCCTGATCCTGTAACTTTGGGTGACAATAATTTGTAAATCTGTACGGAAGTAAGTGTCTGTAAGCTGAGAAAATAATTTTATCCCCGTTTTAATTTTCTCACACCGGTAAATTAATCCTTATTGTTAATTATTTACGATTGGGGATTTTCGATTTATGATTGGGGATTTTCGATTGGGGATTTATGATTTAAGAATGGATTGGATTTTTTTATTAGCCCAAATTCTCAGGGCATTTATAACAAATTTCATTTCCCGGTTTGTTCCCGTCAAAAAAATCTTTAATATTTTTCATGGTTGTGGAAGCAATGTTTTTTAAGGCTTCGCGTGTAAAAAATCCCTGGTGCGAAGTAATAATTACATTGTTAAACGTGAGCAACCGGGCCAGCACATCATCCGTAAGTACCCGGTCTGAAAGGTCTTCGAAAAAATAATTGCTTTCTTCTTCATAAACATCAAGGCCAGCAGCACCAATTTTACCCGTCTTTAAGGCATGAACCAGATCCGGTGTTTTTATCAGTTTGCCCCTCCCGGTGTTGATCAGCATCACCCCGTGTTTCATTTTTTCAATGGTATGTTTATTTATCAGGTATTCGGTTTCACGGGTAAGCGGACAATTCAGGGAAATGACATCAGATTGCTGAAAAAGCTTATCAAGAGTAACATATTCAAAATTCATCTCCCGGCTAAAATCACAATCCGGGAAAGGATCAAAGGCTACAACCTGCATCTCAAAACCTTTTAATATTTTTATCAGCGCCCTTCCTATTTTACCGGTCCCAATTACTCCTGCTGTTTTACCAATCATATCAAATCCCATTAATCCATGTAGCGCAAAATTAGATTCCCTGGTCCTGTTATAGGCTTTATGGATTTTACGGTTCAGGGTCATCATTAAAGCAATGGTATATTCGGCTACGGCATTCGGGGAATATGCCGGAACACGAACAACGGTAATCTTATTTTGAGCAGCTTTGAGATCAACATTATTAAACCCGGACGACCGCAAGGCGATAAGTTTTACTCCGTACTCGTTAAGTCTACCGATCATATCCGCATTCACAATATCGTTAACAAAAATAACAACAACGTCGGCACCCTGGGCCAACACAATATTGTCAGGAGTAAGGTGAAATTTATGATATTTGATATCAAAATTAAACTGCTTGTTTAATTCATTAAAAAAATCACGATCATAAGGTTTACTGTCAAAAAACGCGATTTTTACTGCCATACATTAATTTTATTAAAAGAAATATTCCTTATAAACAAGTTAATCTATATTAAGTTTAGGATTTAAGGTAAAGAAACTATTAATTTGTGTTTGTATTTTGTTCAGTTTTTCATGTTAAAAATATTCAAAAAATATAAATACGGACTCGTATTAAGCGGAGGCGCTGTTAGAGGTATAGCACACCTGGGTGTACTAAAAGCCCTGCATGAGCAGTCTATAATCCCCGGCGTTGTTTCCGGCGCCAGCGCTGGGTCTATTGCCGGTGCCTTTTATGCTGACGGATATGAACCTGAAGAAATTTTAGAAATTCTTACCAAGACAAAAATTTTTGATTATTTCAAAGCCGTACTTCCAAAAACTGGATTTTTCAGAGCGGGAGGGCTTAAGAAGGTACTCGAAAATAACCTGCGTTCCAAAACCATCGAAGAATTACAAAAGCCCCTTTTTATTTGTGTTACGGATATCCTTAACGGACAACCCATGTATTTAAATAAAGGTAAACTGGTGGATGCTGTTTTGGCTTCTTCTTGTATCCCGGTTCTTTTTGAGCCGATAGCTGTTAACGGCACCGTTTGTATTGACGGGGGTATTATGGACAACCTTCCGGTAAAGCCCATAGAAAATTCATGCAAGAAACTGATTGGGGTCCATGTAAATCCGCTGGGTAAACTAAATGAAATAAAAAGCCTGGTAACGATAGCTGAACGTGCTTTTCACCTGGCCATAGCCTCCGACATTGAACGGAAAAAGCCGCTTTTTGATATTTTTATTGAACCCGAAAGTCTTAAAGACCTGGGACTTTTTGATCTTAAAAAATCCAAAGAAATATTTGAAATAGGTTATAACATTGCCACAAAAGTGCTGACCAGCGATACGCTGAAAAAAGCCCGGGAGAACTAATCTGAACGGCAGAATTATTAATTTTGAATTGAGATACGTTATTTAATGAACATGCAAAAAACACAGAAAAATTCACTTCAAATTTATAATACCTTAACAAGAAAAAAAGAACTTTTTAAACCTGTGAATCCTCCCCATGTAGGATTATATGTATGCGGGCCAACAGTATACAGCAAAGCACATTTAGGGCATGCCCGGCCTTTTATTACTTTTGATATCCTGTTCCGATACCTGAAATACCTGGGATATACCGTACGTTATGTGCGTAATATTACCGATGTCGGCCACCTTGAAGATGAAGTGGAAGGTGCAGGCGAAGACCGGATTCAGAAACGTGCCCGGCTGGAAAAACTCGAACCTATGGAGGTTGTTCAGCAGTACACGAACAATTTCCGAAATGCCATGGCTTTGCTGAATGTATTGCCCCCCAGTATCGAACCTCAGGCCTCGGGGCATATTATTGAACAACAACAACTGGCTAAAAAAATTCTGGAAAAGGGTTTTGCCTATGAGGTAAACGGATCGGTTTATTTTGATGTAGAAAAGTACAACAGCAAATACCATTATGGTAAATTGTCCGGAAGAAAAATTGAAGATCTCCTCAGTAATACACGCGAACTTGAAGGCCGGCAGGAAAAACATAATCATCTCGATTTTGCCCTATGGAAAAAAGCAGCCCCGGAACATTTAATGCACTGGCCTTCGGAATGGAGCGAAGGATTTCCCGGATGGCATCTTGAGTGTTCAGCTATGGGCGTGAAATACCTGGGTGAAACTTTTGATATCCATGGCGGCGGTATGGATTTAATGTTCCCGCATCATGAGTGTGAAATTGCACAAACAGTTGCTGCACAGGGTAAAGATCATGTAAAATACTGGATGCATAACAATATGATCACCATAAATAACCAGAAAATGGCCCGCAGTCTGGGTAATTTTATTACCCTCGATGAATTATTTACCGGAGATCATAAAGCCCTTGAACAAGCATACTCACCAATGACCATCCGGTTTTTTATGCTACAGGCCCATTACCGCAGCACTCTCGATTTTTCTAATGATGCGCTGCAGGCAGCGGAAAAAGGTTTTCAACGCCTGATGAAAGCCATGGAAACCCTTGAAAAAATTATACCTTCTGAAAAATCTACCGTTTCGTTCCCTGAAATCGAAGAAAAGTGTTTCAATGCACTTAACGACGACCTGAATACCCCAATAGCCATTTCACATATGTTTGACGGTGTAAGAATGATTAATTCTGTTTTTGATAAGAATGACACGATCAGCAAAGCTGACCTTAACACTGCAAAGAATTTTTACAAAAACATTATAAATATTTTAGGATTACAAACAGAGGATAGCAAAGGAAACCATAGTGAGTTAAGCAATGAGCTTATTCATTTTTTATTATCACTCCGAGCGGAGGCTAAAATAAACAAAAACTTTGACCTGGCCGATAAAATCAGGACCCGGTTAATAAATATGGGAATTGAAGTGCGGGATACCAAAGATGGTTTTGAATGGGAAATTCTGTAATTTGACTTGTACAAATTTGAAAACACTTCCTGTTTTTTAAAATGCCGGATCAACATATGTACTATTCAGGAAATTTTGAATTACCCTGATACATAAAAAAGGATCCATCCAGTAACTCAGGGCCTAACTTTGAGTATGTTTTATAATGAACGATGGAATCCTTTCGAAATGTTAATCCCGGATTCCGTATAAAAATAACCGCCTGAAACCGAATTTTTGTTAATTTAAATCCAGTCTAATTTATGCCGCAATAGAAATAACAGCTGTTATTTTCTAACTATCAGATATTTATCCTGATAAATTTACCCTGAATTTATTAGAAAGAAAAAGCATATCCCACTTTAAAAAACAGACCCCGGTCTGTTTGAATAAGCGGTGCATCTAAATTATCCGGATCGCTTCCCAGGTAAGAATCGGAATATCCCAGGTATACGGCGCTTTGTGGATTAATTTTGTATGAAAATAAATACTGTGTATATATTCTCTTTGTAAATGGATCGGGAAGATTCTCCACATCAAGGTATAAAGAAGTATTTCTTTTATATATACGGTATTGAACAATAGACCTGATAAACATCTTTTTTGTAAATTGATAAGTAATATGAGTTTCCGTGATATTGGCAGTATACAATTTTCCACCCTCTATGTTAAGATGCTCATAAGTATGTTCAATATTCAGGTTTAAATGCTTACCGATATCCCAGTCAAAACCCGGGCTAAAACGAATACGTTTCCCCGGTCGTGTATTTGCGTAGTCGATTCTGTCACCAAACCATAAATTAAGGTAATAATGCAGATTACTTACAGGCCTCATGCAATGATGAATATTAAAATTATGAATATGAAATAATTTGCCGTTGTACATTTCGTTGATCATTTCATATTCCGTATACAGGTGGAACTGTTTAAACGCTCCTGAAAAATCAAGATAGGTTTCTAGCCTGTTTCTTAAAAAATCCAGATCCTGGTCTACCAGGTAATATAAGGACCCGCCAACAAGTATTTTCGACCACCAACCGCTTTTATTATTATTGGTAAATAAATAATTCGAACCTGAGGCCATTTCTTTATAATCCACACGCGGCATATATCCCTGGTCGGGCCTGAAATTTTTCCCATAATCCTCATAAGACAACACCCAGTTCCACCTCCGGGTACTGTGTGAATAATAGATATCCAAAGCATAATCATTAAACTGTACTTCAGGCTGATCAAATTCCGAAACCACCGTATCGGGATAAAGACTTGAAGAACCGGCCACCTGAAAATTAATCCGGTTTTTATCGTTAAACCGTAAATCGCCATCAATGCCATACACCCGGTTAAAATAATTTTCCCCTTCCCTGTCGGTTACTAAAACACCCAGGGTATATTTATTGGATACATCGTGTTTATACCTGAAAACGGATGACAGGGAGGGCTGGTTCAATGTGGTTTCATCTGAACTCTGGCTTCCCGGAATGATCAGGTTGGTGATTTCATCCTGTACTACATACGATCCGATTGTATTCACTTTTTCCTTACCCGTAACTTTTATGCCCCATAAGGGCTCCCTGATCATTCGGGTATATACGGCATTAAGCTGGTTACTGAAAAAATCGGAACCCTCGGTAAAAAATGGCCTTTTTTCATCGAAAAATAAGGCAAAGGGTTCGTTAAGTTCCAGCTGAGCGGCATCTGCTTCAACCTGTGAAAAATCGGGATTTAAGGTCCCGCTGAAAATAATATTGGGCGTTATACCCCATTTTACCGTAATTCCCGGATCGAGCTTTTTCGAATCCCAGTCAAAATTTCCGGAGGTTTCATTTGCACGTAATTGTTGAAGCTGTGCAGTAAGTGTAGGATTTATTTCAATATTTTTCCCCGGCTTTGCGCCTTCAAAACCTTTTATTTTAAATGCCTGGCATAAATAACAATTATTATTCCTGTCTCTAGGAAACAATCCGATATGATGCTGTACATCCCCCTGAAATCTTCTTACTGCATCAAAACCCCAGATTTGTTCTCCCTGTTTTCGCTGAAATCTTAATGAATGAAAAGGAATGGCCATCTCAACAATAAACCCATCTTCATTTATCCTGCCGTATGAATCCCAGATAGCATCCCAGGAATCATCAGACGATGAGCTGGTTTCAGTACCATCGGACTGAATTCCGTAAGGATTGCATAAAAAATCAAATGCTCCTCGTTCATCATTGTAGGTATCAAGAACAACCCCTACCCAGTCGTCACTATAAATGTTATCCCTGTCTTTAAAATGAGCCTGAATGGTTTTCGGATCAGGATCAAGCGCCCTGAAGGCCACATAAAAATGACTGGCATTGTAGGTTACATACACAAAAGTTTTTACAGGCGCAGGTATATTCTCGCCTGGATTTACTTCGTATTTAAGTTCCAGTGTCAGTGCATTTTCCCAGGCTTCCTCATTTAAAACCCCATCTAACTTGATATTCCCGTCAAATTTTGGTACAATATAGTTTATACTATCTGAAGGCTGCCCGATTCTTATATTCAGGTGTGCACTCAAACCAATGTGGTAAAGCATCAATAATAAAAACCCGGTGAATAGCCTGATAATAAAAGTTCTATTCTGAAAAAAGTCCTTTAAAATAGCATGTAACATCATTTTAATATATTAACCATTATTTTTCGGGAAATTAATTTAATTTAACAAGCATGAATAGATTTTGCTATTCTGTCTTTATTTAACATCCGATTAACGTGTCCCCGTGTTATATTTATGGTTAAAATAATTAAAATTATCAGAATTCTGAAAAAATTACAGGATTTGTACTACAAAAAAAATCCCGAAAAAATTCGGGATTACTAATTTAATTTTTTTTCATTCCATGGGCATCCGGATTAAAGCCAGAAGGAAAGAACGTAGTTGAATTATACAGGGCCCCTGAAAAATCAGCCCCTTCAACCTGAGCTTCACTGTAATCCACATCACTCAGGTCTGCATTGCGAAAGTCGGTTTTATACAAATTTGCTTCCTTTAAATTTGCCCCCTTAAAAATCGCACCCTGTAAATTGGCATGGGCCAGGGTAGCTTCTTTTAGATTTGCATAGGCAAAACAAGTTTTCCGTAAATCCATCCCTGATAAGTCAACCTCTTTTAGATTTGCCCCGGTAAAATTTGCTTCCTGTAATTTTGCTTCAAAAAAGGAAGCCTCCTTGCAATTTGCACCTTCCAGGTTTGCTTTACGCAAATCTGCAAAATCAAAGCTTACTTCTTTAAAATCGGCAAATACGAGCGTCGCTTTGTAAAAATTTATATCTCTTAAATTATACGCGGTAAGAACAGCGCCCGAAAGGTCAGGAATAATATCCTGATTATTTTTTCGCCAGGTATTCCATGCAGCCACACCCCGGTTTAATATTTCAAGATGTGCAGAATTTCCGATAAAAGGATTCTCGGAAATATTTGTTTCTCTCACTGTCACACCGGTATTTGTTGATTTATTGGTATTCATATCCTGCATGGCGTTTTTTACCTCCATTGTAACTTCATTAACAATTGAATTCAGGTCCATTTCTATAAGTGTGGCTTTTACTCCGCTAACTACTTCATCAACTATCAGATTAAAATCCATATTGGCTACACCTTCATTAATGCCGTTTAACGCCTCCTGCACAATGCCGTTAAAATCAATTTCATTTAATCCGGCTTCAATCCCGGTCATCGTCTCATCCACAATCACATCTAGGTCCATTTCCTGTAATCCTTCCTGCACGCCACGTGCAATCTCATCGGCCAGTTCATCCATAGCTTCTTCGGATTCCAGTTGCCGCTCCATTCTTAATTGTTCTAATTCAGCACGTTCTATATCGCGTTCAGCGCGCTCAGCCTCACGTTCTGCCCGTTCTGCATCCCGTTCTGCCCGTTCCTTTTCTAATCTTGCCCGTTGTTCATTAAATTCAGCCTTTTGTTTTTCCTGTTCTGCCTGCTTTTGCTCAATTTCCGCCTGTTTCTGTTCCAATTCGGCCGATTTTTGTTCTTTTTCTGCTTTAATTTTTGCCTCTTTTCGCTTTTTTTCCTCTTTTTTAGTTAAGAGCGTATCCTGAGGAAAGACAGCATTAGGTTCACTAAAGCCGGGCATGCTGCTTTCATTCGCAAAATTTCTGTCAGACAGTGTCGACATCACACTAAAGGATGAAGCAGCATTTGAATTTAACAGTAAAATAAAAATGCCCAGAAAAATTAAACATGAGGCTGTAAATCCTTCAATAAAGTTTGTTTTCATTTTTGGTTGGTTTATAAGTCGTTGAATACGTTTTAATAATTTGTTATTATTCCCGCTAAGGGCCATAGCCAAACCTTCGCTGTGCAACATTTGTTCCTGAATGCCGGCCAGCGCTTTGACAAAATTCAGCGAATCGCCCGTATGTTCAAGTGCAATATCATCACAACAATGTTCCCGTTCTTCTTTAATTGTTTTTGAAATCCACCATACGGCAGGATGATAGAAAAACAGGATTTCGGCCAGGGATTGTATCAGGTTAATTAAATAATCACGTCTGATAATATGCGCTAATTCATGCACCAGCACACTTTCCATTTGCTGAGTTGTAAGTCCGGTAAATGCACTCAGGGGGACCAGCACCACCGGTTTAAAATAACCGATTACTACCGGTACCTTTACTAAGGTGGACTGAAGAAATTTTACCGCTTTTTTTATACCCAACTGATGCAGCAGAGAATT
>JAFGSZ010000020.1 GCA_016934395.1 Bacteroidales bacterium | reverse complement strand
TTTTGAGCCTAAAAAAATGTATTTGCTTAAAATTGCAGCAAGGGTAAGCTAAAAAATTGGATGGCATAAAACACCTTAAAATGAACAGAATGCCTATATTTATTTCAAAAAAACGGGTTTATGCACAGACTCCCGTTAGCAACTATATTAAAAGACGAAAATGAAATTCTCCGAAAGACAAGGAATAATAAAGGCAAAAGATGCCTTGCAAATTGAATCGATGGATGACGGCTTAAGAAATGGACTATGGAATGCCGTTGCCCTTTTTTATTTTAATCATTCTGGTGATTACATTCATAGTTCCGGATATAAAATTCTATTCAATAATTTATGGCATAACTTTTTCAAGTTACCACTTGACACGATGGATAATTGGGCAGGCACAACTAAATTAGAAATAAGGAGGTGGTTTTTTGATTGGACTTGGTACGAAGTTTATGATTTCATAGAATACTTAACAAAAATTGAATCTCCTACACAACCAGAAAACTTCATTGAGTTCTGCAATAAAGTTTTAGAAAGAGACCGTTCAGGCTATAGATTTATAAATGGAATTATTGCTCCAATTACAAGTGAATTAGAAGTTAAAGAGATTGATAATGCAATAAACAATTCTTTAAATGCAAATTTAACTGGTGTAAAAACTCATCTTGAAAATGCTTTAAGAATGCTGTCTGATAAAGAGTCTCCGGATTACAGAAATTCAATTAAGGAATCAATTTCAGCAGTTGAATCGATTTCAAAAATTCTATCATCAGATTCTAAACACAGCCTTGGAAGTGCACTTGATAAAATTAAAGGGAAAATAAAATTACATCCTGCACTGGAGAAAGGATTTAAACAAATATATGGCTACACAAGTGACACAGATGGAATTAGACATGCTTTAATGGAGGAGTCAACTTGTGATTTTGAAGATGCAAAATATATGATTGTGTCTTGTAGCGCTTTTATAAATTATTTGACTGTAAAAGCAGACAAATCAGGCCTTTTGAAATGAAAATACAGTTGCCAACACTCTTCTAAGCCAAAAGCAAGTTTTTAACAAAAAAAATTAGGCTGCAAAAGCAAATAAGTCAACATAAGGAGTTTGTCTTTTTATTAAAGCAAAAACCCTATGGACGATTTTGTTTCTGATAATATTTAGTGTACTCATCTTATTTTTTCCCTCCAGGGTTCTTCTTTGGTAATATATTTTGTATTCGCCTTTAAGCTGAATGGCAGACATAGCAGCAATGTTTAACAGTGATTTGAGATGTTTGTTTGCACACGGATGCAATCGGATTCGGCCCTTTATTGAAGAGCCGGAAGAATATCCTCTCTCGCGCGCTTTTGCAAAGTGTGCGGAAAATGTGTGTCGTCCTAAAAAAAGTTTACAGGCATAACAGGAGATGTCTCATTTCATACGACTTGTCAGTTAATCGCATCTACTACAATGTTATGGTTTAGATTCCCCCTCACTGGCGCAAGTCTCCGGACTTATGCCTGCCTGCCAAGCCTGATAAAAGTGAATGTGAATTTATAAACAGGATTAAACCGTTAGCTTATTATTCTTATCCGTCTTCGTCCAACTCAATTTTATATCCAATTTCCTGTTGTGTATATAACCAATTTGATCTGAATACTGAAATTCTTATATTTGAGTGAGATACTTATGGGGAAACTGTATATAAAATCCTTTTAAATTGTAACACATTAATAAATATAGATATGAAATTGAAATACGTATATCGAGCATTCTTTACCACCGTTATTATTCTAAGCTGTGTTTTTTCACAAGCGCAAACAAAATCAAACCAGAGTTCTCTTCCTCTTGTTTACGGAAAGGCATCTGAAGTCGGCATTTCTGAGGAAAGATTAGCAAGAATTGATTCAATGTGTATTAAGGCTATTGAAGATGATGACTTACCCGGCATTGTAGCTTTGGTTGCCAGAAATGGCAAGATCGTGTACAACAAAGCCTTTGGCACGGCAGACGCTCAATCAAAACGACCACTTCAAAAAGACGATATCTTTCGTTTAGCTTCACAGTCTAAAGCAATCACCGCTACAGCTGTCATGATGCTATGGGAAGAAGGAAGATTCCGACTTGACGACCCGATTTCAAAATACATTCCAGAGTTCAAAGATCCTGTCGTGCTCGATTCAGTGTTAGCTGATGGAACAATTCTCACTAAACCAGCAGACAAAGAAATCAATATCAGACATCTTCTAACTCATACTTCCGGTATTGGGTATGGTGAAATTGATGGAGACAAAAGAATGAAGAAAATTTATAAGGAAGCCGGAATTATTGACCTTTTCACTACAGAAAACATTAGTATTGAAGATAACATCAAAAAACTTGCTTCTCTTCCACTTCATCATAATCCTGGTGAAAAATTTACTTATAGTGAAAGCTATGATGTACTAGGATATTTCATAGAAGTAATATCCGGAATGCCATTTGACACTTACTTACAAAACCACATTTTTGGACCTCTTGAAATGAATAACACTGCGTTCTATTTGCCAAAATCCAAAGAGGACCGACTAGTTGCAGTACAAACTAAAGAAGAAGGCAAATGGATTAATTACCCAATTACATTCTACGATCCAAACTATCCGATTAAAGGTGCTAAACAATTCTTTTCAGGTGGTGCCGGTTTATGCAGCACTGCTGAAGATTATGCGAAATTCCTGCAGATGTATTTGAACAATGGTGAATTGAATGGGACAAGACTTTTAAGCCGAACAACCATCAGGGTAATCATGGATAATCAAATTGGTGACTTATGGGGTGAAGATCCAATAGCATTCTACGGGCTGGCTTTTAAGATTCAAACTGAAAAAGGAGAAGGCTCCGGAGGGGAAGGAAGTACAGGGACTTTCAGTTGGGGCGGTTACTTTAACACTCAATATTTTGCTGATCCTGAGGAACAAATTATCGGAATTATATTAAAGCAAACGCAGAACATCACTTCAGATGATACCGGTTGGAAATTCTCTTTATTAGTTGGACAGAGTATTGACGATTGACATAAACGATCTATAACAGAACCTAAACTGCATCAAACCGCAGTTTAGCTAAACGTCAGCCTGTGCAAAAACCTCCAATATTTGTTTATAACCTCTAAGCAACATTTTTCAGTGAAGTAATATTGTTTTGTAACTTGTATAACATACCTGATTTATAAACCAAAAATCCATTATAAAGTACAGCATTTTTTAAAATCTTGCCTTGAGCGGAGGTTGTCCACGAAAGGATCAGAAAAACGGGTCGTATAGCCCTAGTTAGCGCTTGCCTGCGCGACAAAGACGAACCCGGTTTTTTATCCTGCCTGGCGGCAGACAGGTTCGTGGTGACTTTTTCTGTAACTCTTTTGTGTGGCTGACAAAAGAGTATTTTGTATTATCTTTAGTACTAACTATAATCATTATTCCACATGACCAACTATTTACACAGCAGCTTTGATTTGAATTCCGAAAAACAAGTCGACCTGATCGATGAACTGCCCGTCTGGTCGGCGCCTTTTGGATTAAAACTACTGGAACATATAAAATTAAAGAAAAATATCACTGCACTGGATATCGGGTTCGGCGCTGGATTTCCATTAACCGAGCTGGCCATGCGACTGGGTAACTCGTCCAGGGTACTTGGCATAGATCCCTGGGGGGCCGGCATAAAACGAACAAAAAAGAAACTACAATTTTATGGAATAAAAAATGTAAAATTAATTCAAGGTTGGGCTGAAAAGATACCGCTAAAGGATCATTCGGTGGATTTAATTACAAGCAATAACGGGATAAATAACGTTGCCGATTTGAATACAGTTTTGAGTGAATGTTTTAGGGTTATGAAATCCGGGGGACAGTTTATTCAGACCGTAAACCTGGACACTTCTTTCATTGAGTTTTACGATATAATGGAAGCTGTTTTAAAAGACCTGAAAATGGA
Organism: Bacteroidales bacterium; assembly: GCA_016934395.1. Taxonomy (GTDB): domain Bacteria; phylum Bacteroidota; class Bacteroidia; order Bacteroidales; family UBA10428; genus JAFGSZ01. The sequence goes on along the minus strand of JAFGSZ010000020.1, from coordinate 85,542 downwards.
ACCGGAAATCGGAAAAATGAAACATCATATTTACGAAAAACGAAAACCATTAAAAGAATTTACGGAAGTAATAAAACAACATAATTTTTCCGTGGTCAACATTTTACACGATCAGTTTAATTATACATTTGCTGATGGCACCACCATGCTGAACCATTATTTTATCAGGCTTGCCTTTTTGTTGAGCTGGAAAAATATTATCCCTGAAGAAAGGCAAACGGAGGTTTTTAAAAGTATTGAAGAGATAATGAACCAGCAGGCGGCAAAAGACGGGGTTTTTAAACTGAGTGTGCCCTTTGTTGTGATCGATTGTGAAAAAAAATAATCACTTCTCGCGAGCACTTCTCGCGCGCTTTTGCAAAGTGTGCGATAGTAATCATATTCAATTTATTAAGGAGATATTTATATATTTATATTTCAGTTTCAAACTTTAATAAATGTCGGAAAAATATAAGGTTCGAAATCCGGAAGGCTTATATTTTGTTACATTTACTGTTGTAAATTGGATAGATGTATTTGTTAAATCTATTTATAAGCATTTATTAATAAATTCATTAAAATATTGCCAGGAAAATAAAGGTTTGGTAGTGTATGCTTATGTAATTATGAGCAGTCATATTCATGCCATTTTTAGTTCTAAAGATGGATTTGCCCTGGAAGAAACTATACGGGATTTTAAGAAAAAAACATCAAAGGAAATTATTAAATTAATAAAAGAATATCCTGAAAGTCGGAGAGATTGGTTATTACGATGTTTCAAGCTGGCAGCAGATAAAACTAAAAGAGGAGTGAATTACAAGGTTTGGCAGGACGGATTCCATCCAATTGAGCTGGATAGTAACCAAAAAATATTACAAAGGTTAGAATATATTCACCAAAATACTGTGAAGGAAGAAATAGTAATGAATGTCGAAGATTATAGATATTCATCGGCTGTTAACTATGCAGATGGTATTGGAGAATTAGAAGTTGATAAGTTACTATAAGCGCACGCTTTGCAAAAGCGCGCGAGTATAGTTATGAAAAAAAAACTCTCGCGCGCTTTTGCAAAGCGTGCGGAAGATGGAGACTATACGAGATTTATCGGGAGTGCACAAGTATGGTGATTTATTATGAAAAATTAATCAACATGAATGCTGAAATTTTAAATTCAAAAAATGCCGGCCTTATTATTAAAATTTTGGGCACCCTGCAGGTATTCATTGGCGTTGTTTCTCTCTTCTTTGCTCCGTTAGAAATATACTGTTACTATTTATTTTCTGAGGGAGGACGATTTTTTTACGAAGGATTTGCTATAGGTTCCTTCCTGTACGGATTATTGTTTGCGCAAATTGTAGGCTATTATTTTATTGCCGTATTGTTTATTCTCATCGGTTACGGGCACCTCAACCTAAAATCGTGGACCCTGAAATTGTCCAAAGCTTGTACCTGGTTCTGGATGATTTTCGGTATCCCCGTAATACTGTTTTTTCTTCCTTTGTTTTTCATGAAGGATTATGAGGTACAACATCCTGTATTCTTATTCCTGGTTTTTGTTCTGATAGTTATAATCGGAATTCCATTGTTCCTGCTCTATTTCTATAATCAAAAGAGTGTACAAAAATTATTCAGCAACACAACCTTGTCAGATCGCGGAATACAAAAGATGCCTGTGCAGGGAATTTTACTTCTGTTGGTTTATTGCCTGTACGTTTTAGGTTTTCATGTAATAATCTTCTATCATGGAATATTCCCGTTTTTTGGTTCAATGCTTACCGGCCTTCCGGGAATTTTTATGAATGACCTGTGTATTTTATGTGTATTACTTTTTATGTACGGACTATATAAAAGAATCTATTGGACATGGATAGGTTCTTTGGCATTTTATATGCTGCTGACAATTTCAACAATACTAACTTTTTTAAATACCCCATATACCCGCCTGATAGAATTGCTGAATTTTCCGGAAACGGAGCGCCATATTTTTATAAATTTACCTTTACGGTCTTACCAAATTTTGCCGGGAACAGGTCTGATACTGTTAATAACCATGTTGCTGATTATTAAATCGGGGAAGTATTACAAAATAAGCAGAAATACTTTGTATACCCCTGTCTAGTCCTAAAATAGGATTAAAACTAAATATAAACTTATAGCAGGATTATAGTAAAAACCTGTAATCTTTTTTTAGGACGACACACTTTTTAGAACAACACAAATAGACGCACGCTTTACAAAAGCGCGCGAGTATGGAGTGAAGCCCCTCTATATAAATTTTACACTGCTGACATAGGGTTGACACGTTGAAAAATTATATTTGATAACAATTTAAACTGTATTGCCATGAATACTATTATAACTAAAATTCGTAAGGAACTTGAAGATATTTCGGATATAAAAACCCGGGACACCAGTCAGCATTTTTTTAAAGAGCCTGTAAAAACGTATGGTGTAAAATCTGCACTTGTGCACAAAATCAGTAAAGAATATTTTAAAACCTTCAATAACAAAACAAAATCAGAACTCTTTGAATTATGTGATACCCTTTGGCAGTCAGGATACCTTGAAGAATCTATTATTGCCTGCAACTGGTCGTATTTTATTCATAAAGATTACAAGCCGGATGATTTTATAATATTCGAAAAATGGGTAGACAGTTACGTGACCAACTGGGCAGCCTGCGATACCCTGTGTAATCATACCTTAGGGGCATTTATAGAAAAGTATCCCGAATATTTATCGCGGCTAAAAATATTTGCCACATCAGAAAACCGGTGGAAGCGTCGCGCTGCTGGAGTATCCCTGATAATACCCGCTCGAAAAGGTAAATTTTTAACCACTATTTTAGAAATAGCGGATATATTATTAACGGACCAGGATGATATGGTACAAAAAGGATACGGATGGATGTTAAAAGCAGCCAGTCCGGCCCACCAAAAGGAAATATTTGAATATGTAATGCAAAATAAATCCGTAATGCCGCGCACAGCATTACGATATGCCATTGAGAAAATGCCCAATGAATTAAAAACAAAGGCTATGGAACGATAGCCATCATTAACTTTTGTATAAAAATATAAATGCTTTCATAATTAAAATATCCCCTGCCCCGCATCCGGTTACATACATTTTATACCAAATAATTAACCCATTCTTAACAATTGCTTAAACTGCCGGAAATATTTTTACTATTCCTTTACTGTCTAATTTAATATTCCATGACAAGTAAGAAGCGCAGGGTGGAGGTTGTTGTTATTTCTGATGTACACCTGGGCACGCACGGTTGCCACGCGAAAGAACTGTTGCAGTATTTAAAAAGTATAAAACCGGGAAAGCTTATCCTTAATGGCGATATTGTCGATATCTGGCAGTTTAAAAAACGTTACTGGCCTAAATCGCATATGAAAGTGGTAAAATACATTATCGGTCTTGCTGCAAAAGGAACAAAAACCTACTACATAACCGGAAACCATGATGAGATGCTTCGAAAATTTGCAGATTTAAAATTTGGCGCTCTCCAAATTGTAAACAAGCTGGAACTGGAGCTGGATGGCAAAAAAGCTTGGATTTTCCATGGTGATGTGTTTGATGTGGTGATGGAATATTCCAAATGGCTTGCAAAACTCGGATCTGTGGGTTATGATTTCCTTATTCAGGTAAACACCCTGATAAACCGGATAAGCAATATGCTGGGAAAAGGAAAGGTTTCCCTTTCGAAAAAAATAAAAAACAATGTAAAATCTGCAGTCAGGTATATTAACAATTTTGAAGAAACTGCCGCCCAAATGGCCATCAGCAAAGGATACGATTATATTATCTGCGGCCATATTCATCATCCGGAAATACGAAAAATAGCCCTCAAACAGGGAGAAATTATGTATTTAAATTCCGGCGACTGGATTGAAAATCTTTCTGCCCTTGAGTATCAGGATAAAAAATGGAGCATCTGTTATTATGCTGATGAACATAAATTCAACGGTTCGGAACAGATTACTGAAAATACCCTGCAGGCATTAACGGATCTCGATAATAAAGAAATCTTCAAAATATTAGTTGAGGAATTCAAAAACTAAAAAATGAAAATATTATATGCTATTCAGGGTACGGGTAACGGACACCTGAGCAGGGCCCGGGAAATTATCCCCTTACTTCAGAAAAAATGTGAAGTGGATATCCTGGTAAGCGGCACCCAGGCAGATATAACCCTGCCTTTTAATGTTACTTATCGTTTTAACGGGTTGAGCTTTATTTTTGGCAAAAAAGGGGGTGTGGATGTTTGGAATACCTATATAAAGGCGAATACAAAAAAACTTAAAAACGAAATTAAGAGCCTGCCCATAAAAAATTACGATTTTGTTATCAACGATTTTGAACCTGTTTCAGCATGGGCGGCATATCTTAATAAAATTCCTTCCATAGCTCTCAGCCACCAGGCAGCTATTCTGAATAAAAATGCCCCGAAACCCAAAAAGCCGGACCTTTTGGGCCGCTTTATCCTGAAAAATTACGCCCCGGCCAGCGCTAAATTTGGTTTTCATTTTAGCAAGTATGCCAAAAATATTTATACCCCGGTAATCAGAAAAGAAGTAAGGGAACTCAGGTTGGAAGAAAAAGACCATTATACAGTTTATCTGCCCTCCTACGATGACGAATCACTTATTAACTACCTCAGGGAATTTAAAGATACACGATGGCAGATTTTTTCGAAATACAATAAAAAAATTATTATCGATAAGAATATTGAGATTTACCCGATATCTCACGATGCCTTCATTCATAGTATGGCTTCGGCACAGGGAGTTTTATGTGGCGCAGGATTTGAAACCCCGGCAGAAGCTATGTTTTTAGGAAAAAAACTGATGGTCATTCCCATGAAAACCCAATATGAACAGCAATGTAATGCAGCAGCCTTAAAAGCAATCGGAGTGCCGGTAATTCCAAAACTTAAGAAAAAATATGCGGAAAATATTTCGGAATGGATTGAAAGTGATTATAAGATAGAGATCTACTATCCGGATATTACAGAAAAAATTATAAACACCATCTTTGAAAGCTACGTGCAGGATATTTTGAAAAAGAATTTATGGGATATCGAATATGAGTTAAAAGTACCCAAAAGTCTTGCCAAAGAAATTGTAAAAACCAGCCATAATTTTGCGAACAAGAGAAAATCCGGCTAATCACTATTTACCTTTACAAATAACACTGCCGGGATAACCGTTTATACATTTACAAATACCCTGCAGGTCCGTTTTGTAAATGCCATTCTGTACGATATATTTGCACAATGATAGTACTTGCTCAAAATCCGGACAGCGCAGAAATTATTACGCTAATTGACACTATTTACAAGGAATATAACGACAGGGTATGCCTTGAAGATGCAGAATCTGATTTAACCGATCTTTCAGAAAACTATTTTAATAAGGGCGGCATTTTCTGGATTTACAGGGAACTTGATATTATTGTAGGAACGGTTGCTGTAGTACCTGATCCGAAAAAGCAATTGGTATGGCTAAAACGAATGTATGTAAAAAAAGAATTCCGGGGAACCGGTATAGCCCTGGAATTACTAAAAACATGCACCCAATGGACACTTCAACAAGAATATAAAAAAATTGCATTATGGTCTGATACCCGGTTTGAAAGCGGCCATAAATTTTATAAAAAACACGGATTTATAAAAGGGGAGATCAGGGAAATGTTTGACAGTTATGTTCCATATAAGGAATATTACTTTGAAAAAATATTCACATCCTGATTAAATCGCAATATTTTATACCATCTTTCGATATCCAGGGATCGATTGGAGAAATTAACCTTGCAACAATAAGGCAAGCTTAATAAACTCTAAAACACAACATGTGCAAATAAGCATTCTGAAATTGAAATATTTCCTTAATTTTAAATTTTTTGCATATTTAAGATCAGTATATTGACTTTATTTTGTAATTTAGATGAAAATTAACAAGGATCCGATGGCTTTACTTCCTTATTCAGAAGAACAAATTTTAGATCGTTTACGCTTTGAAAATCCCTGGTGGATTAGCGGACAAATAGAAGACTATTATGCGTCTATGGAAAGAAGATTGTATTATAATCTCTTTATGCCATTGGTTACACAAACCGAAGTACGCAGGGCCATAGTAATGATGGGGCCGCGAAGAGTTGGAAAAACGGTGATGTTATATCATACCGTACACGGGTTGCTTGAAAACAATGTGGATCCATTAAAAATTGCATTTGTATCTATCGAAACTCCAATCTATAACACAATTAGTCTAGAACAATTGTTTACCCTATGCCGGAAGGGGACCAGACAAGATAATCCTAAAGGCTGGTATGTTTTTTTTGATGAAATTCAATACCTGAAAGACTGGGAAGTGCATCTGAAATCCCTGGTTGACAGTTATCCTTTTACACGATTTGTGGTTTCGGGTTCGGCGGCTGCCGCTCTTCGGCTAAAAAGTAATGAAAGCGGAGCCGGGCGATTTACTGATTTTATGTTACCACCGCTAACTTTTAATGAATTTCTTCATCTTAAAAAACTTGATCGGTTAATAACTGAAAGTCAAATTAACTGGGAGGGTAGTTTATCAAAAATTTACAGTACGAATAATATTAATGAATTAAACAATAATTTTATTGATTATATCAACTATGGAGGATACCCTGAAGTAATTTTTTCAGAAAAAATACAAACCAATCCCGGAAGATATATTCGCAGTGATATTATTGATAAAGTACTACTCCGTGATTTGCCAAGTTTATATGGGATAAGGGATGTGCAAGAGTTAAATTCATTATTTACTGCTATTGCGTATAATTCAGGCGGAGAAGTTCGGTTAGAAGAACTAAGTAAAAATTCCGGCGTCCAGAAAAATACTATTAAACGTTATATCGAATATTTCGAAGCTGCTTTTCTAATTAAAATAATCCATAAAATATCAAACAAACCCAAACATTTTCAAAGAGCTACTCAATTTAAAATATATTTAAGCAATCCTTCTTTACGCAGTGCATTATTTGCTCCTCTTCATCCAAATGATCCATTTATTGGAAACATGGTTGAAACAGCCATTTTTGCACAATGGATGCATCGTGAATGGTTTACTCCGTATTACGCAAGATGGCCAAAAGGAGAAGTAGATATGGTTAAAATTGATGACAAATATTTTCATCCCCAATGGGCTGTTGAAATAAAATGGAGTAATCAATTTTATGAAAAACCTGGAGATTTAAAATCTCTTATTCAGTTTTTAAAAGACAATGGATTAAAAACAGCATTGGTAACAACTATTGACAAAGAGGGTGTTAAAGAAATAAATGGTTTAAAGCTTAATTTTGTGCCAGCAGCAGTTTATGCTTATACAGTTGGTAGAAATACATTGATTCAAAAACAAAAAAGAATTAGCTGATTATCTTTATGGGCATAAGCTTTGTAAATATTTTATCTGCTCTTAGTATACGAAAGACTTTATTTTATTTTGCCAATTATTATTTGTCATAAGTTAATAAGTAAAAAATCTATTCTTTTACAGAAAACAAACTTTGAAAAAATGCAAATAAAAAAAACAGTTCTTTGCCTTGTTTTAATATTTCTAACCGGCCATTCTTTTTTTCTATTTTCACAAGATATCCAATACGCCCGGAAAATTGTAAAAGATTTAAGCAGCGCCAAATTTTATGGCCGCGGTTATGTAAATAAAGGTGATAAAAAAGCTGCCGGTTATATTGCTGAAGAATATCGAAAATTCGGCATAATCCCCTTTGAAAAAAGTTATTTCCAATCTTTTCCGGTAAATGTAAATACATTCCCCTCTGAGATCGAATGCCGAATTAACGGTAAAAACCTCAAACCCGGGGAAGATTTTCTTGTCGATCCGTCCAGCGGAAAAGGTGAAGGATTATATGTGCCCTATATTGTGGATATTGAAAATCTGCTGGCCGATTCCAGTTATCTTAAGCATTTTTTAAAGGCTCAGGGTAAACTAATGGTAATCCGGATGAAAGAACTTGATCCACACTTACAAAAAAAAGCAAAGGAACGAATTACCTACCTAAAGTATGGAAGAGACCAGGGTCTGAAAGGCGTTGTTTTTCTTAGCGACGAGAAATTAAGCTGGAATGTGGCCCCGATCCAGGGAGATAAACCTGTATTCACCATTTTAAAAAAGGCCGTTGAAGAACCTGTTATCAGTACGGAGTTTAAAATAAAGCCAAAATTAATTTCTGGTTATACCACCCAAAATATTTTAGGATACATCCCGGGTACTCAACAACCTGATACATTCCTGGTAATTACAGCGCATTACGATCATTTGGGGAAAATGGGGAAATCTGCATACTTTCCCGGTGCAAACGATAATGCCAGCGGAGTTGCTATGCTGCTGAACCTGGCACAATATTATTCACAGCATCCACAGAAATATTCAGTAGCCTTTTTTGCCCTGAGCGCCGAAGAGCTGGGCATTAAGGGAGCAGAATACTTTACAGAACATCCGGTATTTGAGCTAAACAAAATTAAGTTTTTGTGTAATCTTGATCTTTTGGGTAATGGTGAAGAAGGGATCACTGTGGTGAACGGATCGGTGTATCCGGATAAATTTACCCGACTGGAAAAAATAAACGAAATAAATCAATATCTTCCGGTTATAAAATCCAGGGGAGAAGCCTGCAACAGCGACCATTGTATGTTTTATAAAAAAGGAGTACCCTGTTTTTTTATCTATACAATGGGCGGGTCACCTGCATACCATGATATAAATGACCGGTATGAAAATCTGGCCTTTCCTGAATTTGAAGATATTGTTAAATTACTGGTCCGGTTTTTTGATCATCTGTAATTTGCCCCTTTAAAAAAATTGCTGATCAGAATAAAACCTGAAACTTCTATTTAACAATTCCTATTTTTATACCTCCGCCCGGCATAACCCCTGAAAAATCGATATTATCCCATTTTTTATACCGGGTAAAATCCTCTTCCGTATCGTATTTGCTCAAACGAATTACACCGCCGGCATACAGGTCAACCGCCATTACATTCCATAAAATAACCTGCCAGCCGATATACACGGCTCCTGTATAAATGTTAAGCAGCTGAGTGATTTCAATATCTTCCCACAGGTCTTCCTCTTCATTATAAAACTGGTCCATCCCGGCAATCCAAATTCTGCGGAACATAAGGTTCGTAGATGCATATAATCCGGAAGGTGCATTATAATTCCCTTTAATCCGGGGTAAGAGATAATTTTTCCACTGAAGCGCCACTCCGTATCCGGCAAGGTTTTCACTTTCATAAGGATCATACATTTCAAGGGCATCGTTATAATAAGATAACTCCTGATTTCGCAGGTAATAATTCGCCATACCCTCCATGGTGGCATAGGTGGCCATCCCTGATAATTCAATTGAATTTTTATAATTTATTACTCGTTCAACAGACAAATGCAGGGTGCCTTCCATAAGGCGTAACGGAAGAATGGAGATCACATATTTTGCCGGAGGAATTTCCGGGACCAGGTCCTGATTGCTAACCGGAGCTATAAATAGTATTTTATCGCTCTCATTATCTATTTTTCTATTTTCTTCTGTTATTTTTTGCTGCTCACGGATTAAAGAATCCATAATCTGGAACTTATAATTTAATTGTGCAGGTTGAAAATCAAGTTCTGCAATTTTCTTATCCAGCGCTGCCAGCTTTAATTCAAGCTGCGCAGGCTTTAATTCCCATAAACTTATCTTTGAATCGAGCAATTGTAATTTTGTGTCGATAAGGTTCATTTTAAGGTCAAGAGTTCCCATTCGGCTGGATAGGGTATCCTGGCCACTGGCAATAAAAAAGGAAAATAGAAATACAGAAATAAACAGGTAAAATTTTTGTGCTTTCATGTAATTTGGGTTTTAATGGTCAAACAAGCAATTATGTAAAGCAAGATGACAATTCATCCCAAATGGTTGCCCTGCATTTCTATATAAATGTCTGGCATCAGGAAATCAATAGATTAGGGTAGTTACAATACGTTTTAATGTTTGGAATGAGAGTGTTCCGGAACAGCTTCTTCCACAAGCTCTCCTTCTTTATAACGCCGTATTTTAATATTAAGGTAGGCTATTATAATGGCCACTATTGGATTGATGAGGTTAAAGAAACAATACGGTAAATAGGTTAGTGTGGAAACACCCAGCACTCTTGATTGTGTTGCACCACAGGTATTCCATGGAATTAAAACGGAAGTAAGTGTACCGGCATCTTCAAGTGTACGGCTCAGTACCTCAGGTTTTAATCCTCGTTCACGATAGGTTTTGGCAAACATCTTACCGGGAACCACGATAGAAATATACTGATCTGAAGCAGTAAGATTAAAAAACACGCAGGTTCCGGCTGTAGATGCAATAAGTGAACCTGTGGAATGGGCCATTTTAATTATAGAACGGGTAATACGTTTAAGCAGTCCTCCGGCTTCCATAGCGCCTCCAAATACCATGGCCGACAATATCAGCCAGACTGTATTTAACATTCCCGCCATACCACCTGTGGTAAATAATTCATTTACTACCTTATCTGTTGTGGAAATGGAAACTTCGCCAAACATGGCTTTCATAATTGAAATATAGGAAGCCGTAATATAATTAAAATCTCCCACTGCAAGGTTTCTGATAATCTGAGGCTGGAAAATTACCGCGAAAACTCCTGCCAGCAACGTGGAAAACAGTAAAGAAGGCAAAGGAGGAATCTTTAACACGATTATTACAATAAGGATTACAGGCACCAGGAATAATAAAGGATTTATATTAAAAGAACCTTCAATATTAGCTAACACACTATTAATATCCGTTTGTACAGTATCAAAATTATATGTAAATCCAATAATTATATAGATGATCATAGCAATAATAATAGAAGGACCGGTAGTAAGAATCATGTACCGTACATGCGTAAACAAATCCGTTCCGGCCACTGCGGGAGCAAGATTTGTTGTATCAGACAGGGGAGACATTTTATCTCCAAAATAAGCCCCGGAAATAATAGCTCCGGCTACCAGGCCATCATGTATACCCAGCGCCCGGCCAATACCCAGCAGTGCCACACCAATCGTAGCAATGGTTGACCATGAGCTTCCGGTGACCAAAGAAACCAGACCGCTGACAATAATAGCAGTAAACAGAAAAACAGAAGGGTGAATAATCTTGAGGCCATAATATATTAATGCCGGCACTACCCCGCTTATCAGCCAGGTACCGGCCAGCGATCCGATAATCAGCAAAATCAGTATCGATGGCATGGCTTTACCGATGCTGGCCACCATAGATTGCAGAATATGTTCCCAGCTATGATTTAATCGTATGGAAATTATTGATGCAACGGAGGCTGCTAATAGCAATATAATCTGGTTTGACCCTGACAGGGTATCATCTTTAAAAAAAATGACATTGAGCGCTAAAAACAGAATAAGAAAAAGTATGGGTACCAGGGCCAGAATCAGAGAAGGGGTTTTAATTTTTTTTTTCATATTCCGCAATAACAATCGAATATTTTAATATTTAACAAACATAATCAATTTTATTAATGATTTCCTAAAAGAAATTCTAAGGAATTTATCTTAAATTTGTTTGAAGCAAAAGCATTAGTGGAATAGTTTTTGAAAGTTATTAATCGAATTTATACTATAATGCAATGGATTTGGATTATAACTTTTTTGATGCAGAATCGCATGTTAAACCTCAGAAAGGTAAGGTTTTGATCTCCGAACCTTTTTTGCAGGATAACTATTTTAAACGGTCTATTGTTTTACTTACCGAACACACGGAAGAAGGCTCTATTGGATTTGTATTAAATAAACCCGTAAACATTAAAGTTACAGAAGTGATTAAAGACTTCCCGGAATTTGAAGCCACAGTTTCGCTCGGCGGTCCGGTAAACACCAATACCATACACTATATTCACACACTGGGCGATATTATTCCGGAAAGTATACATGTGCATGGAAACGTATTCTGGGGCGGAGATTTTGAAGCAGTAAAACGGCTTATCAAATCCGGCAATTTGTCAGCAGAACAAATCCGGTTCTTTCTGGGTTATTCCGGGTGGAGTTCGCATCAGCTTGAAGACGAGCTCGAAGAAAACGCCTGGGTGGTAACAGAAATTAACCTGGATAATATCATGTCGCCCATGAATAAAAATTTCTGGAAAAAAACCCTGCAAAAAATGGGTAAAAAATATGAACTGTGGTCCCAATTCCCTGAAAATCCTCAAATGAATTAAGGTATAAATTACACTACCTGAAAATACCGGCGTGCGATTATTATTGCATGCTTTTTTTTATATAAAACAAAGCGTAATACACAAGAAATTCGAAATATCAATAAGTTGGAAATACTAACCAAAAGCCAATTCATTTAACGCTGTGGTTAAAACCTTGGAAGTTTTATTATAATATCGTCTTTTACGAAATGCCAGGACCCACCGCACACCGGTAATTGCATTGGTTAGGAAGATTTCATCAGCCAGCTCAAGGTCTTGTATGGTTAATGAACAATCATGTTTAACTACGTATCCGAGTTTTTTCAGCAGGGAGATTATAGTATGTCGCATGGTTCCTGCTACACAGCCTTCCGCAATAGCCGGCGTATATGCGGTAAATGCTTTAACAATAAAAATATTTGACGCCGTTGATTCTATTATCCTGCCTTTTTGATTTAACAAGATACATTCGTCAAGTGATTGATTAGTTTTATACCTTTCTGCTAAAACATACAAAAGGGCATTTACAGATTTTATATTCGAAAGTACATTTACAGGTTTTATAATCTCCGAAAAAATATCAATTGTAAGCCCCCTGGAATTCAAATGGTAATGGTCATATTCCAGTGGTTTCGATTCCATTATCCACGAAACCTCATTCTGTGATTGGGTAATTTCTTCACTAGCTTTTCGAAAAACCGTTAGCCTTACCTGTACCCCCTGGAACAACCTGTTTTTATTTAAAAGTTTTATAATCCAATTTCTGAAAAATTCTTCTACAAAATTACCCGGGATATTCATACTCAAAACATTCATCCCTGTTGACAGGCGGCTAAGATGCTCGGATAAAAACTGGGGTTCTGTGCCATTGGCATGAATTAATTCGTACAATCCGTCTCCATAATAAAAGATTCTGTTGGTTACAGGTAACGAAGGTGAATCGGCCGGAATAAAATTTCCATCGAAAAGTATATATTGTTTGACAGACATAGCTGGAAAATCAGAGAATTAAACGATCTGTAACAATTAACCGAAAAGACTGCTAATAAAATGATTTATCAGTTTCACATCAAGAATTAAGGGAAACAGGAATCCAAAAACAGCGCCCACAAAATGCGCATCATGATTTACATTATCGCCTCCCCTTTTACTCATATATTGCGAGTATACAAGATAAGCAATTCCAAAAATAATTCCGGGAATAGGCAACATGGCATATAGATAAAGTTTTTCCCAGGGATTAAAAAAGATACTGAAAAACATTACCGCCGATACAGCTCCTGATGCGCCTACCGAATTATACCAGATATTATCCTTGTGTTTGTATAAACTAACCATGGAAGAAATTACAATACTCACCAGATAGAATAAAACAAAAATTAAGGGATAAAATTTAATAATACCGCCCGCTTGCAGACTTTTTAAATAATATTCTGCCGAGCGGCCAAAAAAGAACAATACAAACATGTTTACAATAAGATGCATCCAGTCTGCATGAACAAAACCATGGGTAATCAGCCTGTAAAACTCTTTTTTGTGATACACCTGGTAAGGATTAAACTGAAGTTTCGAAAATAATTCCGAATTGCTAAATGAAACAATAGATATTATTGCTGTAAAAGCGATTAGAATAAATGTCATATTTTAAATTTTGTACAAAGATATACAAACAGGGAAAATACCCTGAAAAATTATATTAGTGTAGAATTTTATAAATTAATTCCTTCAGCAAATCGCCGGGTGATGCAGATACGTTGCCAACTCCTTTTGATTTAAGGTCATATTCCCTGAGCAGAGAAATAATCCGAATTACCTTAGCCTCAGGATAAGAACGTGCAGCAGCAAGATAATCTTTCACAAAAAAGGGATTAATTTTAAGCATCGCCGTAACATTACTTTTCGATTTATCGGGCAAATTAAAATAGAGTAATAATTTACTGAAGAATGCATATAACACCGAAATAGTAACCACAAATGGATTATCCCGCTGGTTTCTGTCAAAATGATCGATTATACGATAGGCCTTTACTACATCTTTTTGAATGAGCGCATTTTGTAATTCAAAATTATTATAATCTTTACTGATCCCGATATTCTTTTCAATATGTGCAGGCGAAATGGTTGTATTCCCAGATTCCAGAGTAATAATCAGTTTTTCAAGTTCATTTACAATTTTACTAAGATCGTTCCCCAAAAATTCCGTGAGCAAAACAGAAGCCGAAGGTTGAATTTTTATTCCTTTTGTTGCTAGATACGCATTGATCCAATCCGGAATCTTGTCGTCGTACAAGCGGTTTGATTCTAATATTACCCCGTTCTTTTCAATCGATTTATACAATGCTTTTCTTTTATCCAGCTTTTTATACTTGTAGTTGATTACAAGCAGGGTCGAACTAAGCGGATGATTGGTATAATGGATCAGATCGTCGATATCTTTTAAGGTTTGAGCCTCTTTTACAATCACTACCTGGTGTGATGACATCATAGGATACCTTTTGGCAGTATTAATTATGGCAGGGGCATCGGTATCTTTACCATATAAAACTACCTGGTTAAAAGCTTTTTCGGATTCGTTTAATACATTCTTTATGAAATAATCCGTAACCCTGTCAATATAGTAAGGTTCCTCTCCCATTAATAAATAAACGGGCTTATAATTTTTAGCTTTAATATCTGATATAATCTGTTCTGCCGTCATGCTTATATTTTTCAGAAAACAAAAATAAGCCGATCCATTGAATATACTAATATTTTAGTTAAAATCGGGAAGGAAATTATAAATCATCCGGTTGAATTTTTTACTTTGCACAATACTTTATAAGTTCCAACAGATGGAAAAATTAAATCTTCCCGAATATAGTTTTCAGATACGTTATAAAGAAAACAAACCCTATATTTTTGATGAAATACGGAAAAAATACTTGCTGCTTACCCCGGAAGAATGGGTGAGACAGAATTTTGTGAACTATTTAATTCATGAAAAAAATTATCCTTCAGCGCTCATTGTTTTTGAAAAAGAATTTAAAATCAACCGACTTTCCAAAAGAAGCGATATCGTGGTGTATAACAGGCTGGGGAATGCGATTGTGCTGGTAGAATGTAAAGCCCCACAGGTAAAGGTTTCTCAAAAAACTTTCGATCAGGTAAGCCGGTATAACCTGGAATTTCAGGTACTTTACCTGATGATAACCAACGGACTTACCCATTATTGTGCATTGATCGATACAAAAAATAATAAACTGTTATTTATGGATCATATTCCGGAATATAATGAACTTGAAATTCAGAAACCCTGAGCCTAGTTTTTGGAGAAAACCGATCCTATCTTTTCGGTAAAAGTCTTTTTTTCCTGTTTATGCCCGTAGCCATAACCATATCCATAACCGTAGCCGTAGCCATAACCATTATTTGTGCTTTTTAAATCGTTTATCACTAAATAATTATTTTCGATTTTTCGTTTCTTCAAATCATCCATAATAGATACAAACATGCTTTTAGGCGTAAAACCATGCCGTACAACAAACAAATTAATGTCGCAATACGGGATCAGCAATAAGGCATCGGATACCATACCCACAGGCGGAGAATCAATAATAACATAATCGTACAGCTTTTTAATACGATTAAAAAATTGACCGGTTCTTTCAGAAGATATCAGTTCAGTAGGATTTGGAGGAATAATTCCGGCCGGTACCACATCCAGAAATTTATTTTCAGTTTTAACAATAACTTGTTCCAATTCATTGTTATGGCTTAAAAAAGAACTTAATCCCAGGTCTGTCTCAATTTTCAGATACTCTTTAATATTTGATTTCCTCAGGTCAAAATCTACCAGGAGCACTGATTTTTTGTTTAGTGCATAAACAGTTGCCAGGTTAATGGAAGTATAACTTTTACCTTCTCCGGTTACCACCGAACTTACGAGAATAGTATTAGAGGTATTTTTAATAACAAACTGAAGGTTGGTACGCAGTGAACGGAAAGATTCCGATACCAGCGAATTTGGATTATGTTGCAATACGTTGGCATTTTTATTTCTGTTATGCAGAATTTGTCCAAGAATAAGATAATCTGTAGATTTCTGGATATCGTTTTTATTATCAATTTTATCGCGGAAAAAGTCGCGTAAATAAATAAATCCTGCCGGGATAAACAAACCAAGCAATAAAGAAATTATATAATTTAACCGCTTATTGGGATAAACCACTGCATATTCATCAGGAGAAGCCTGGTCGAGAATTTCATTCGAAGGCAGATTAGAAGCCTTGGATATCTGAACTTCAGACCGCTTGGTAAGTAAAAACGTGAACAGGGCATCGTTCAGTTTAAATTTTCTTTCAATCTTTAATAATTCTCTTTGATTCTGCGGCATTTTCTGCATCCGTTCCTCAATAGTATTTATTTGCTGATCGATTTCATCAATAGAAATAGTAGAAGTATGTATAATGTTGGCTATATTTTCAAGCAGTTTGGATTTTGTATCCTTAATCTGTAACTCGAGTGAACTCAGGTAAGGATTATCTTTTATGGAATTATAAGAAAATTGGGTTCTTTCTGTATAAAGTCGTGTGAGTTCAAAAATCAAATTGTTAAGCAGCGGATCATTGATATCCATGGATGAGGGTGCAATTAAATCGCCAACATCATTATTCTTCTCGAGGTAGTCTTTTAAATAATTATAATATCTCGATTCTACCATTAATTCGGCCTTACGCGACTGTAAATCTTCCATTTTTGAATACACCTGCTTGGCCTGTAAATCAAAATCCAGCACCTTATTGGAAACCCGAAAGGTTTCAAGCTTATCTTCAGATGTTTTTAAAGAATCGGAAATATCCGTTAACTGACGATCAATAAACTGTACCGTTGCCGTGGCCATTTTATTTTTTCTTTCAATACCCTTATCCAGATAAGCTGCAGATATTTCATTAAGAACATCTGCTGCTTTGCTTACATTTTCATCTTTAATGGAAAGCTGAATAATTGAAGAATTTTTTAAAGAAACAATATCAAGCGCCCGGTACCTGTTGATAAGAGATGCATATGAATTAAATGAAAAAGAATACTTGTTTCCGGATCGGTGCTGAAAGTTCAAAAAATCAGGTATAAATATAAACCGGCAATACTGATTACCGGAAATTTCACCAAATCCCACAGTATCATGAAACTCAAAATATTCAAGATATTGTACCACAGTTCTCCGGCTATAATCATACAAGGCTACATTTTCGGCTTTTGCCTGAACATTGATCAAACTGTCTGAAATAATATTCACATAAAATTTAACTCCCAGCGGCTGCAGAAAAAGGGAATCATAAGAAACTAAAAATGGAGAATGATGATAAATATCGATGGATTTAAACCTGCTTTCGACATAATAATTTACCTCCAGATTAAGGTTGTCAATTGCGCGACTGGTAAGCGCCTTTGACCGCAATACACCTATTTCGTTTTCTATTTTATACGGATTCCCCAGCAGGGGGGTGCTTAACATGGTTTGCTGCGCAAGCGGGTTCTCCTCGTCCCGAATTAAAATCCATGAGTTAACACGGTATATCGGAACGGAAAATTTATTAATAACGGTGGCTATAAAAAGTGCTATAAAAACTGAAAAAACAAACAGATGCCAATTTCGTAATACTTTTATTAAAAAAGCCTTAATATCAATTGGCTCATCCATTTCATCATAAGGTAACCGGTCTTCCATAATATAATTCCTCTGTCTTTAAGTTCAATCCCTATGAAAAAATGAAAAATACTTTATCAGGGAGCAAAGATAGTATATCCCAATAAAATAGTTGAAATAAATGCGACCAATGTACCATACTGAAATTGTGAAGGCGCCCATGATTTTGCATTTCTGGGTTCGATATACACCATGTCGTTTGGCATAAGATAATAATAGGGCGATTCCAGTATTTTAGTTTCTGTAAGATCAACAATTTCAATGATGGAACCCGTTTGAGATTGTCTTACTATTTTTACTTTTTTATAATTTCCATAATCCGTAACCCCTCCGGCTAATCCAAGAGCCTGGAATATATTAATCTGATCCTGCTCAATGGTGAAATTTCCGGGAGAATTAACTTCTCCAAGCACAGCAACCTGAAAATTAACAAGTTTTATATATACTGTGGTTTCTTTAAAATATTCATCAAGGGTTTTCTGAATTAAATCTTTTACTTCCAGCACCGAAAGCCCCT
Organism: Bacteroidales bacterium; assembly: GCA_016934395.1. GTDB lineage: Bacteria > Bacteroidota > Bacteroidia > Bacteroidales > UBA10428 > JAFGSZ01. The sequence goes on along the minus strand of JAFGSZ010000020.1, from coordinate 67,116 downwards.
TTACATACAATTTATCGATGAACGAAAAATTGATAAAACCAAATTCATCAACAAGATATGTATTTAAATACTGATAGGTTGAATTCATTAAATACGGAAAGTCTGTTTGAAAAAATTTGCTGGTTTTCGGATCAACGCTATAAACCCTTATATAAAGATGATCACCCACTTTTACCTTATAGGTACTTGTTTTGGTGTTTTCAAATTGGGTAGTAGGCTGTTTTGATTTTTCCTGCAATAATTTTACTTTTCGTTGTGAAACACACGACGAAGATAAAAGTACTGAGGCTGCCAAAAACAATCCCATAATTAGTTTAAAAATTGATCGAACTTTTATTTTCATAGCCACATATTTTAATTTAAATAATCCAATATTTCTATCTTGATTCGCGTATTGCGCGATATAACTCCATTTTTTTCCCATGTTTATAAGCTACAATAAAGCTTCTTTCCACATTACTTGAAGCTTTTATTAGTTGTGCCTGTTCATAGGTATTCCCTGCTTTTATCTGGTATTTATACCAGCTGTCCTCAATTACTAAAGTCACGGGCAGGTCTCCGTTATAAATTTTTTGCAATGCAGTTTCAGACAAGGGTGATTTTGTAGCAGCAATCTGGACAGAAAAATAAACCTCTTTTAATGTATTCAGGATTCTTCCCGAACGCAAATCATTTTCTACACGAGTTGATTTATTTATTGCATCAGAAAGTTTTTGCTTAATACCCTGTTCATAAGCAATAATAAATATCCCTCTAACCGGCGTAATATTTCTTACTTTCACGGCATTTGAATACAGGCAAAATGTTCCAATACGGTATTTGTACCATCCATCCTCCACCATCACTTCCACAGGATAATCACCTTTATAAAAAGCATACAATGTTTCTTTTCTTAATGGCAGACGACTGGCTGCTATTTGCACATAAAATGACAATTCCTGTGGTAAAATGGTTTGGGTAATACTCTCTGCAGTTACCTGCTCTTTTTCTATAGCCGCAATCCCTGGAATAAATCGTGTGCCTTTTCTATAAGCTACAATAAATGCTTCTTTAAGTCCTGCATTTTTTCTGAAAACATCTGCATCCTTATAGGTATCAAAATTACCCACCGAATATTTAAACCAACCTCCTTCGTTGATCATTTCAATGTTTTTGTTGCCATAATATAACTTTTGCAACATCCCCTGAGACAATTTAGTTTTATCAGCTGCTAACTGTACCCTGTAAATTACTGTTTCATCCGCGGGTATCAGGTTTTCGTCCACCTCACCTTCAACAACTGCAATTTCTTCTTCGTATGCCCCTTCATGTTCTTCTTCTGATATTGCGACCGCTTCAGGTACAGGTTCATACAACTCTTCTGCAAGTAATTCTGTTTCTCTGACACCCACAGTGGTTGTATCTCCCTGGTAGGCAAGCCACAAGTCTTTTATCCGATCTTTCTCAAAGCTGGTAATATCTCCAACTCCGTCCTTATTAATAACTATAGGTTCCGGAATGGAAGGGTCGTCAGCATATCGCTGATACTTTTGTATCTGGTTTTCGTTAAGCCGGATATCACCGGTTGTACTTTCTGGCTGACTTACTTCTGGCGGCGTGTAATAATTTTCAGTTACTTCTGCTTGTGCTTCGGGGTAATAGATTTCCTGTTCCTCAATATTATTCTGTGGTATATCCCGGGTTACCGGCTCAGGATAAGATATTGCTGAGCTTACACCATAATATATTGAAAGCACAGAACTTAGTTTTTCTAATGCATTGTTTTCAAGTTCCTGAATTTCACTGATGGAGGCCAATTTGGAAGTATTATCTTTTATTCTGGCTAATTTTTTCCTTTTATCAGCTGCCTGATTATAAAACTCACTTGCTTGCTCTTCTATCAACACATAGTTTACATAATCAGTATTGTCATTATCATTGCTTTCGCGGAATTTTTTTGCATATGCACTATAAATTTTGTACTTAATCTCATTTGCATTTTGGTAATTAAGAGCAGCCTCAAATTGTTTACTTACAGATTTATCTTCTAATTTGCTGATCTTTTTTTGTACTGTTTTTTCATCAAGTTCAAAATTATTTTGTAAGGAAAGGATTTCAAGATTAATTTCATTTACTTCAGCAGTGATATTATCTGCGTCCTGGATCATTTTATCGGCTTTCTCTATCTTTTTAGTATCTGAAACATCAAATATTGATGAAATATCAGCATACTGTCCATTCGAAACCAGTATAGGATTAGAAAGTAAGAAAAGAAAGAAAATATACGTGAGAGCCTTACCCGGTATGTATTTAATAGTTTTGTTCACTCCAACAGGATCAAATTCAAATAGGTATAAAATATATTAATATGTTAAAGTATAAAATACTTTATCAATATTCAAGTTTAATAATTAACAAAAAATAAACCTGACGATTAAAATCGAAGGCGACTACCCTGTTTGTTAAAAAATCATCCTATTAAAAGCCTGGATTTTATAATCTTATAAATTAAAAAAACGCAATTATACTATAATTTTATATAATAACATAAATCTTTTGTAAGTTTCTGAAAGTTAATGGACATAAAATGAACATATGTTTATTCCAGCTTAGCAACAAGCTTTTAGAATTTTTTTTTGAGAATAAAACTCTTAAGGAGGAGGCTGATGTGTATTCCGTTTACTATTTAAGCAGGTTTGTTTTTGTTATTAATAAGTTGCAGCGTATATTCATCTTTATAGGTACCGGTAGTCTTAATCCATTCTTTTTTAATTCCTACTTTACGGAAACCATGATTAATAAATAACTTCAAACTTGTTTTATTATCTGTAAGAACATTACAGTATAACTGATGAAGATGCAGCAGGGAAAATGCATATTCTATTAATTCATTTAACGCCAGGGATGCATACCCTTTGCCCTGGTATTCATACTCGGCAATCAAAATCCCGACACCTGCCCGGTTATGAAAAGGATCAAAATCAAAAAGATCAATAGCTCCAATGGTTACCGGTTTGTCAGCTGATAAATAAAGATCAATCATTAATCGTAATTGCCGGGTTTGATATATATCCAGATGAGAATTTTCCAGGTATTTTTTAATAACAAACCTTGAAAATGGCGCTATAGTATTACTCACCGTCCAGATTCTTGTATCATTTTCCCATTTATATAACAAATCCAAATCTTCGGGTTCAAGAGCGCGTAATTGAATTCTCTCAGGCATTTTCTTTATAATTTTAATAGTTCTGCACCGATTCCACTTTTCGTATAAAAGCATTGGGATATCCCAGTTTTCTAACCTTCAGCAACTCCGTTTCGGCAATTGAGTAACCCGGGTATTCGCCATATGTATAGCGGTGAAATCCATCATCCCCTCTCGAAATTTTTACATTCTTTAAATTTCTGAAATAACTTGTATTTACTGGATTTTTTAAAGCTATAATTTGAATGGTATATAATGGAACTCCTTTATTATCTTGTAGAATTTTATTTTGTGTTATTGCAGGTTGTTCATCTTTTATAATATCTGATTGTTCATTTTGCGAAATAGCTGCCTGTTCATTTTCAAATTCATTTGATGCTAAATTTTCACTAAAATCGGTTTCTTCCACTTTTTCAGGAACATTTTCCTGAATGGGAATTTGTAAATCAATATCTTCGGTTGCAGTTATGGCTGTATTTGTTTGATAATTGTCTTCCATAATCTCGTTTATGGGCTGAACTGACAGTTCTGCGGTTTTTTCTTCAGGAGGTAATATTTGAACACTGTAAATATCATTTCTTCCAAATCCATCATCAAAGTCCCTTGAAAAATATAACGTTTTACCCTCGTCGAAAGCCAGGATAAAATCATCATCCCTGGTGGTACTAACAGGATATCCAACATTTTGCGGAGCAGACCATCTATTATTTTCATTAAGTACAGAAAAAAATACATCAGATCCACCCATATTTTCAAATCCTTCTGAAGAAAAATATAAGGTTTTGCCATCGTCCATTATAAAAGGTGATTTTTCGTTGTACGGTGTATTGATAACAGGGCCCAAATTTTCAACATCGTCCCATATTCCATTTTTGCGAGTGGCCCGGTATATGTCAAATTCTCCTTCGCCTCCGTTTCGGTTACTGCAAAAATAAAGCACCTTTCCGTCAGGTGAAATACTTACCCCGGTTTCCTGTTTATCAGAATTCACCTTACCTTCCAACAGTTCCATGCGCGACCATTTACCCCGTTTACTACTTTTGCTTACAAAAATATCACCATCGAATATCCCAAGCTGTATTATATACAATTCTTTACCATCATAGGATAAAGCGGCTGAATAGCAATCGCCTTCCGATCCTATTTCTTTACTAATATCAACCCATGCCGACCATTCCCCATCAATTCTTTTTGACATAAAAATCCGGTCAACCGATTCCCAAAATGACGTATAAACCATAGTTGATTTATCGCCCGAAATAACCGGGTTATAATCTGTAAAACGGGTATTTATTTTTTCCCCCAGGTTTACTTTTCGAATATTTAATGGATTAATAATGTATTTGCGTGCAGTCTCCAATTGCTGAATTTTGCGATCGGTTTCTTCCAGTTTCTTTTTATCCCTCTTTATCCAATTTTTATATTCGTTATAGGCCATTAATGCTTTTTCGAGCTGCTGGTCCCAATGATATGCATTAGCAAGTTCCAGCCAGGCTTCAGGCGGAGCTTCGGTTTTTTTATACTTGCCTTCTACATATTTAGGATTTATATTTTTTACTGCGGCTTCAAAATAAGGTATTGCCAATTTCTCTTTACCTTTTAAACCAAAATAACACTCACCAATACGATAGTTTACATTGGCATTTTCAGGATTTGATTTATTGACAAAAAGATAAAAATCGAGTGCAGCTGGTAAATATCCTTTTTTAAAATAATATTCGCCATATAAAAAATTCTGTTTGTTTTCTTTTTCGGTTTGTGAAAATCCTTTAAAAGAAAAACAAATCAGAATACAAATTAATCCTGCCTTTAGTTGATATTTAATGAATTGCCAATTCATTCAATTCCTTATATTAAACCTTGATAATTTTGCAATTCATTAAATTTATAATAAATTTTAGTAGCAATAACTGTATATTTTAACTTATTACTAATCTTTTAGCTTAATACTATACGAAAATTATTCCTTGCGGTTAAAATCTTGATAGAGGTGATAAAGGTTGGATTGTATATCAAGTTCGAATATATCCGGATCACCGGTATTGCCAGATGAAATTTTTGATAAATACACAATTTTACCGGCATTAACAGGAACAATAAAACGATCATCACTGGTAGTGTTTATCGGATAGCCCAGATTTATGGGCTGTCCCCAGCTTTTTGCTCCCATATTGGTATAAAAAACATCAAAACCTCCCATATTGTAATGTCCTTTTGAACTAAAAAACAAGGTTTTGTTATCATTGGTGATAAACGGGGTATCCTCATCAAATTCAGTATTGATCTCCTTACCCAGATTTTTTGCTTTGCCCCACTCACCGTTTTTATTTTTTTTGCACATATAGATATCTGTACCCCCTTCACCGCGAGGTCGGTTACTTGTGAAATAAAGAATATTTCCTTCTTTATTCAGACAGGCATGTGTTTCATTAAAAATAGTATTCACCGGTTTATCCAGTTTTTCTAATTTCGACCAAATTCCATCCTGCAAATAACTTATAAATATATCCTTGTTATTTTCATCGTTATTCACCAGAAACAATATTTTTCCATCAAAAGAAAGTGAGACCGGAGAATATTCCCCGTCTGAAACAACCTGTGGATTTATGTTAACCGGCGGCAACCAAATATTATCAGATTTTACAGAATAAAACAAAGCATTGTAAAATTTCAGAGACCGGAGGAATACCATAGAATTTCCGTTGCCTGATATTGCAGGATTGCGTTCAGCAAATCCGGAGTTAATTAAAGTATCCAATTTATGTTCAGTAAATTTTACCGGATTATCCTGAATAATTTTAGCCCGTTCGCTTGACTTTATTTCATTTTCCACTACCACCAGATTATAATTTTCCCAGTAATACGGTGAATTCACAAACTTTTCGTAAACCTCTAAGGCCTTGTCCAGTTCATTATTTATCCTATAGGCATTCCCCAGGTAGAACAACACATGCAAGGGTGCACGTGTTTCATTAAAAGATTTTGATCTGTAGGATTTTTTATCGGTAATATTTCGGGATGCAACTAAAAAGTATGGAATAGCTTTTGTTTCCTTTCCAGGGATATTCATAAAACATTCGCCTGCTTTAAAATTAAAATGGGCATTTTCTGGTTGATTTTCCACTAATTTCAAATAGTAAAACAAGGCTTCATCAAAATCGCCTCTTTTATAAAAATATTCTCCTTCGTCAAATTGTTCTTCCATTGTACCGGTTTCCTGACCGGTAAGATAAGGTAAACTCTGGAATAGCAGCAGGAATATCAGCAATGAATACCTCATGGTGAAAAAAATTGATATTCAAATTTAGTTACAAAAATTTTGTTTTATTGTTTATCCAAACGATATGGAAATAAGAAACAACAAAACATTACTCTTTATATCGTAATTCTTCAGGAATTGGTTTTATTTTTATGATAATTTTATCCTGATTCACACCTATAAGTTCAAATTCAACCCTTCGGTTTAACTTCCGGCCTTCAGGATTATCCGAGCCGTCAGGATTTACATTAATTGCTGCAAACTGATTTTCGCCCATGCCTTTTGATGTGAGCCTTTCTATTTTTATTCCATGTTTTACAAGATAATCCAATGCCGATTTGGCACGACGTTCTGATAGTCTTAAGTTATATACGGCTTCACCAAGGGCATCGGTATGACCTGTAATAACTACCTGAAATTCTTTATTGTTTTTTAATAAAACAATAAGTTTTTCCATTATCCTTATATTTTCCTCTCTCAAAAGGTAGCTGTCAAAACCAAAATAAACAGGTTCCAGATCAAATTCAATTTTAGCAATTTCGCTTATGGTATCTTTTGCTACCGGTTCCTCAGTTTTTGCTTCGGCCATATCTGCAGGTATAGTATCTGCAATTTCCTGCTGAGTCATTTCTTCTTCAACGTCTTCTCCAACCTTTAAAGCTATCTCTTCTTCAAATGCCGTGAAAGGCACAAACCAATATTCATAAAGGTCTTCTTTTCCAAATCCATCATCGGAGAATACTGAAACCAAACCTACATTACCATTTTTCCAGGGATAAAAGAATAAATCATCATCGGTGGAATTTATCGGATACCCCAGGTTTTCCGGTCCCGACCAGTTGCCCTGTTCGTCTTTATGCGATATAAAAATATCGTAACCACCCATTGATTTATGCGACTGTGAACTGAAATACAATGTTTTGCCATCTTCTGTGATAAAGGGTGTATCTTCATTTAATTCAGTATTAATATTGTTTCCAAGGTTTACCGGTGCGCTCCAATCGTTAAATTCGTTCAATTCAGATTTATAAATATCCATTTCACCAAGGCCTCCCCTTCTGTTGCTGGAAAAATATAAGGTCTTGCCATCAGCCGATATGCTGGCATGCGATTCCCAGAATTTTGTATTTATTTTATTACTCAACGGAACAGATTTGGTCCATAATCCGTTTTCGTAATTACTAATATAAATATCGCTATTAAAATTATCCTCCTTAGTAAGAAAAAGTTGTTTCCCGTCGTAAGAAACACTGGTTACAAACTGGTCGCCATCCGATTGAATCTGTGGTGTAATATTTACAGGAGCTGTCCATTCCCCATTTACATTTTGTGAAAAATACACGGCATGATAAAAAGGTAATTCCATCATATACAATAAGGTATTTCCGTCGCCTGAAATCACCCCTTTATAATTTGAGGAAGAAGTATTAATTTCGGGGCCTAAATTCCTTTTCTCAAATTCTACAGGAGTCTCCATAAAATCTTTAGCGATAAGACATGCTTCGATTTGTTGTTTTGCGTATTCAATACCCGACTCGTCAAAATCTGCGGCTAATTTTATATATTGATTATAAGTAGCGATGGCCTTTTCTAACTGATCTGTTACACGGTAAGCATTACCCAGGTATAAAAAAGCATCTATGGGTGCCCTGGTTTCGCGCAAAACACTCTCCTGATAACGTTTTGTAGTATTCTCAACGGCTTTAAGCAAATAGGGTATAGCTTTTTCTTTTTGCCCTTTAATATTTAAATAACATGACCCTATTCTGTAATTAATATTACTATTATTTTCATAACCCCTGTTGTATAGCTCTAAATAATCATATAGTGCATCGGCATACTCCTCGTTTTCAAGAAAAAATTCTGCATCTTCAAAATAATCTCTGGTTGAAACCTCAGTTTTCTGACCTCTTGCAAGAATACAGAACAATAAGACAAATGAAATAATTACAGATTTTTTCATGAAATCAAAATTTTAAAACAAAATTAGCAATTTAAATCGAGAAATCGCTAAATCATTAATCTATAACCACGTAAGCAAGCTAACTATCTATATAAGCTATACCTTTTATATAAAATAATTTTAAAGTTATTAAGAATTAACAATATAGTTACTTTTTTCATGAAAAATACAATGGTATTTTAAATTATTATTCATGCCGAAAAGGATGAATTTAATCTAATCACGGGGAATAATGAGGCTGTCAGGAATGAATAAGCTTTTGAGAATTATCAGGGTATCATATTCGTTTTTAACAATAATTTCAGCACGCCGGTTGAATCTTCGGCCAACAGGATTGTCGGTACCATCAGAATTTTTATTTACAGCTACCGGTTGCGACTCTCCCATTCCTTTAACAGTAATCCGTTCATTGCCTATTTTATTATCAACCAAATAGTCGCTGACTACACGGGCCCGGCGTAAAGAAAGAATCTGGTTGTATGCTGCAGAACCTAAAGCATCTGTATGCCCGGTAATTTCAATAGTAAGTTCAGGATATTGATTCAACAACATAATCAGACTATCAAGAAAACTTTTGCTTTCTCCGTCAATTATATAACTGTCAAAGGCAAAAAGTATATTTTCAATATAAAAAGTATCTTTTTCTGCAATTATTTTGGTTTTAAGCTGTGCGGTAAATAGTATCTCCTCTTCGGGCAGGTATTTTGGCAAATTGATCGTTTTTTCAAATGGTTCGAAATTTTCAGATTGTAACTGAAACAGATATTTTCCTGAAGGTAATTTATAACTGAATGTCCCATTATCTTCAGGCACTATTTCCCCAAATTTCTTATTATTAAGAACATCAACAATATTTAACCGGGTATTTGATATCGTGGCCTCATCCTCAGTTTTAAGGTCACCTTTAACTAAAAATCTTGCAGGATTGGAAAAAGCAATGATTCTTGCAGAATAGATATCCATTCCTGTTTCCCCTTTATCAGAATACCTGGAATAATAACCCGTAATGCTGTCGACCGGGAAATACCAAATATCATCGTCGGTAGTGGATAATGGATACCCTACATTTAAGGGATAAAGCCAGTTGCCGTTTTCCCCTGTCCGGGAATGAAAAATATCGTATCCTCCCATATTATAATGTCCCTGGGAACAGAAAAAGAGTGAATTGCCATCATCAGTTACAAAAGGTGCAATATCGTTATATGCAGTATTAATTTCCGGGCCCAGATTTTTTGCAGGTTGCCATTCCCCGTCTTTGCCTAATTGCGAAGAATAAATGTCTTGCCCGCCGAATCCTCCGGGCTGATTGCTGGTAAAATAAAGGGTTCTCCCATCTGGGGATAAGCTTGCATGGGTTTCGTTATACCGGGTATTTATATTATCATTTAACTTGTGCAATTTAGTCCATACATTATCTATAAATTCGGTAATATAAATATCGCCACTGGTAAAACTGTTAAATGAATTTAAAAGAATCTTTTCTCCGTTCTTAGAAATACCAACAATATAATAATCGCCATCAGATTTTATTTCAGGTGTAAGGTTTATCGTTTCATTCCACTCATTATTTATTTTATAGCTTTCCATTACGGCATCGTAAAACTGGTATTGGGTCATATAAAAAATCCGTGATAAATCCGAGCTAACCAGGGGACTAAAATTTGAAAATTTGTTATTAATAAAATCCGGGAGCCTGCTTTCCGTAAATTCCACGGGAGATTTTACTATTTCTTTCGCATTCTCAATTCTTTTAATATGAAAATCAACAATGGTTTCGAATTCAGCTACCTCACCCAATGAATCTTTGAGGATTTGAAATGTCTCAAGCGCTTTGTCAAAGTTATTATCGAGACGATACGCTACTCCCAGGTACAACAAAGCCTTCAATGGGGCAACGGACTGGTTTAGTAATCCTTCCTGGTATGTTTTAGAGCATTTGTTTGATGCATCTTTCAGGTAGGGTAATGATTCCAATTTATGGCCGGGAATATTAATCAGACATTCGCCAATTTTATATTTAATATTTGCATTATTATAGCCCTTTTTTTCCAGCATCTGAAAAAGAGGTAATGCTTCTGTATATTCCTCTGAAATAATATAATCTTCGGCTTCGTTATAAATATATTCGTCTGAAGACCATATCTGTGCAGTTACATTGAAAAAAAAATACAGTGCTGCAAAGAAACTAATAATTCGCTTTAAAGCTTTTCCGGTCATTATTGGAAAATTTAAACTGTTTTATTATCAGGTTTTTTATCTTTTTTTGATTTTCTTCTTTTGAACAATAAAAAGAAAAGGAAAAATAAGATTAACACATTAGCAATCCCTAAGGTAACAATCAGTCTGTTTCGTTCTTGTTTCGATCGTGAATGAATGACTAATTCCTTTCCGGTATCGAGATATTTTATTCCTTTTTCAAGGATCATCCTTAGCAGTAATTCATTGATATCGTTTTCAGTATAATTATAATTTTCACGCTGACTTAATAAATACTGAATAAGTTCAACAGGAGTGGAAAATTTATACTTATCAACCCGTTCAAGCAATAGTTTCAGGTCTCCGGAGGCATAACCCGCCATTTTATTAATAAAATCCTCCATATTGTTAATCTCGATCAGACTGGTCAGCAGCGTATATACCTGTTCAATACTAAAATTCGAATAGCGGGATTGATCAACAAGTTTATTGAGTAAGCCGGAAAATGATTTAACCTTTTCTTTTTTCGGATCAAATCCGGTAAGGTAATCCTTAAGTGTACCGGTAGCTTTATTGGTAAGTATCGCAACAAATCTTTCGATGTTAGCTTCTCGGTTATTTTGTGCTTCTTCAATAAAAGCAACTAATTCACTTCCGGTATATCCATAATCAGAACCTCTTTTGAATAAATAATCAATTAATTCCCTGGATGTTTTTATGCCCTGCTGTTCAAAACTAGTTTCTGAAAGGGCTTCCTTTATTCCACCTTCAGCAACAAATAACAGATTTAAGAAAAACGGACTTAAAGGTTCGCTTGCGGCTGCATCAGTTAATAATCTCCATAGTTCTTCCTTTGAAAGGAGTTTGGATAATTCACCCAATAGTTGCTGATTATCAATACCGGTAGGATTAATACTCTGTAGTTTATTCAGGGTTTCGGGACCGGCATAATTCTTTAATTGTTTTAACACTGTTTTTGCTGATGATGGATCTTCTGTTAATCTTAATAACAGGTTTTGTAACTCTTCTTCAGGAAAAAGCTTATCCGGATGGTTTCGTAAATAAGCTATAAGGGTTTCGGAAGTTAGACTATTAAGAATTTCAGGTTGAATAGTATTCAGTGATTCCTGAAAACCAGATCCGGAGATATCATACATTTCATTTTTTAACTGTTGGGCGCTTTTTTGAGATAATATGGAAGCAAAAATCGAATTGATACTATCCTGACTTATATTATTTTCTTCAGCAAAGCGGGACAGCAACTCATATAACTCACTGAAATCTTTTATGCCGCCTTTCTTATTTAATTCAGCTAAATAGTCATAGGTTTTGCCCGATGTAAATGGCAGCAGGGACGATACCGGATTTAACTTTTGCAAGGCTGTTTTTTGGGGTAATGGGAGAGTTTGCTCAGTTACGGCCGGGGTATATTCAACCACAACATTTTTCGAATTTATATTGCCATTAGCATCAGTAATTTGAAACCGCACTTCATTTTTTCCGGGCACAGGTTTAAACCCGTAACTGAAACGGCGGCGATTAATATCAAACTGCTCCGAGCTTAACTGTTCGTTTTCGGCATAAACCTCAACCAGTAGTTTTGATCCCTTTTCAACATTTAACCGAATCTGCACTCCCTCATCATCAGTAACTTTAATGTACTCCTTATCCACCTTCAGAACAGGAACGTAGGCTACCGGCCCGGGTTTTAATATTTCCGGCTGAGGTTCGGCAGTTATACTGGCCTCAAGAGCCATTGGTTCAATATTAATATTTGTTGATTTACTATTGATAGGAAGAGAAATGGCTTTCTCACTGGTTTTTATCTCCTCTCCGCTAAGCACTAAAGTATACTCTCCATTTGTAGCGTTTAACTGATAAGATCCGTCTTGATTAATTGAACTTTCATCCACCAGTTCAAGCGATTTGCTATTAAATAATTTGGCCTTAAGATTGTTATAATTTATTGTATTTGTTCCTTTAGGTTTCGCGGAGCCGTTAATAACAAACTGCCGCGGATGCAGTTCATAAAATAACTGGAGTTTGTAAATGTCACTCAGGCCAAGGGTAGTTTCAGAATTAAACATTGAGTAATACGCAAATGCCCCGTTATCATACGGAACAAAAAACATATCATCATCGGTGGTATTAATCGGATAACCTATATTTTTAGGTTTAGACCATTCGTTATTTTGATTTAAAGCAGAATAGTAGATATCATATCCTCCAATATTATCATGTCCAAAAGAACTAAAAAATAATAGTTTTCCATTACCGCTAATAAAAGGTGTTTCTTCGTTATATGGCGAGTTTATAACCGGTCCGAGATTTATCGCAGGTCCCCAGGCGCCTCGTTTTGTACGTGTAGATTTGTAAATATCAAGGCCACCGAACCCCCCGGTGCGGTTGCTTGTAAAATATAAGGTAAGGCCGTCCGCTGAAACTGTTGCATGCGATTCCCAGAATTTTGTGTTAATGTTTTCATTTAGTTTGGCAAGAACCGACCACTGACCGTTATTTAGTGTACTCACATAAATATTTCCATCAAAATTATCACTTCTATATACATAAATTTCATCGCCTTTATAAGAAATACCGGTAGAATATGTATTCCCATCCACACCAAAATAAGGGGTAAGGTTAATGGGATTACCCCAGGTACCGTCGGCTTGTTTTTTTGAATAAAATACGGCAGTATAAAAAGGTAATTCAGAAGTATATACCAGGGCTGTTTCATCACCCGAGATAAGTGGATTTAATTCCGAAAACCTGCTATTCACAGGCTCCTGAAGATTTTCAGCCTCGTAATATACCGGATTTTGTTCCATCTTTATAGCCCGCTTACATGATTCAATTTCTTTATTTACAAGGTTTAGATCATATATTGCAGGATCTACGCTTTCTTTAAATATCTGGTATGTTTCCAGTGCATCATTAAGAAAGTTGTTCACCCGGTAAGCATTTCCGAGGTAATAATATGCCTCGGGCGGGGCATTTCGTTCTTTAAAAGAATTTATTCTGTAACTATTACTGGTATTCTCAACAGCCTTTTTTAAATATGCAATGGATTTCTCTTTTTGATATTTATCGTTTAAATAACAAACCCCGATTTTGTAATTCAGATTTGCATTATCTGGATCTTCTGATAATAAACGCTGGTAAAGTGGTAATGCATCTTTATATTCATCAAAAAGAAAATAGGATTCAGCATCGAGAAACATGCTTTTCGAGTCATGTTTAAGTTGTGCGAATATCGAAATGGAACCTAAGCTTAAAAAATAAAGAATTAAAACACAAGCACTTCGATTCAAAATCCGGAACACTTTCATAATACGTTTAATTAGTCTTTCGTAAAGATAAAAAAAAATAGCAGACACTTAAAAACCTGAAATTAACAAACTTATAAAAACATTATAACTCTGAACCTTCAATTCATTGCAATTTATGAAAAAACAAAGATAAGCCCTAGAATAAATCCTCTGAAAACAAAAATACACCTGATATTATACAGGCCTGTTTATATCAAAATTTTCAAGATAATATCCTACCCTGCTTAAAAATGAACCTCCCAATGCTCCATCAACCACACGGTGATCATACGTTAACGATAATATCAGAATATCCCTGATTCCTATAGATTCTATTCCATCGGAAATAACTACCGCAGGTTTACGTTTTATAGAACCTATTGCCAGTATAGCCACCTCGGGCTGGTTAATAATCGGAGTACCGGTTACATTATTAAACTGTCCCATATTTGTAACCGTAAAAGTGCCTCCTGTAATTTCAACCGGTTTTAACTCATTTTTTCTTGCACGTGTTGATAAATCCTGAATTTTATGTGCAAGACCCAATAAATTTTCCTTGTCAGCAAATTTAATTACAGGTACAATTAAATTCCCGTTATCAAGAGCAGTGGCTACACCGATATTTATATAATTCTTTTTTATTATTTTATCTCCGGTTACAGAAATGTTTATATTGGGATATTCTCTGATCGCTTTGGCAACAGCTTCTACTATTATCGGAGTAAATGTAAGCTTTACCTGTTCCCTTTGCAATATCAGGTTCTTCACCTTATTTCGCCATTGGACCATGCCGGTAACATCCAACTCGACAAATGAGGTAACATGAGCTGAAATTTTCAGGGATTCTACCATATGCTGTGAGATTATTTTCCGCATACGGTCCATTTCAACAAGTTCTTCACCTTCACGAATCCCGGGTGTAATCATCTCTTCCGGATCTGCCGGCCTCACAGGTTTTAAAGCGGGTTGTTCCACCCTGAAAGGACGGTTGGCCAGGATATAATTATTTAAATCTTCTTTTGTAATATCCCCGTCATTTCCGGATCCTTTAATTTGTTTAAGCTCATCATAGGTAATTCCACGGGTTTTTGCCAGGTTCCTGATAAGTGTGGAAATGTTATTTTGAATGGTATTTTCATTGGTAAACTCAAATTCACCCTTTGCTACAGCTGGCTTGGGAGATTGCCTTTTTTCTTTATCCGTTTTTAATTTATCCATTTTTCCGGTGTTGCCGGTTTTTATAGAAGGATTCTCAATATCTTCTCCATTAGTTTGCAAAATACCAATTACTTCACCTATTTTTGGTGTTTCTCCTTCCCTGTAAATAATTTTTACCAGCTTACCGGTTGCCGGAGCCGGAATTTCAGAGTCAACTTTGTCTGTGGCAATTTCTATCAGGGGTTCATCTTCTTCAATTTTATCCCCTTCAGAGATCAGCCATTTTGTTATTTTAGCTTCGATAATACCTTCACCTATAGAAGGAAGTATTAGTTCAATATTCGCCATACTATCAAAAAATTATAAGACTTTTCTTCCAAGATGTTTAAATCCTTTTAAAATTATATTTATGTCATTGATCATCCGGTAATCTTTGGCATAAATCAGATCCATCCGGATTTGTAATTCCTCAGAATCCGTAAACTTATCCACTGAATCTGAAGGTGATAAAATTCCCTTTTTAATTTCAGGAAGGTCAACATCGGGTGTATTATTAGTTCTATGGTACCCTACCCAGGAATTTATACCAAGAAACACCTTTAGGAGGTTAATAAAAAACCTGCCGGGATGTTGTATAAAAAATATAAGAACCGGACTTATACTCAACAGCAAAATAGACAGTGTTATATCCAGCACTCGTTTTTTACGTTGGTTAATAGCAATTCCCACTGAATTAAAATTAACCGTATACAGTTCCCCTGCAGTATCTATTGAATTGCTGCCAATAATAGACAGACTTTCAGGCGGAGCAATTTTAAACTCGAGATCGGTTCCTGTGCAATCAAGCATTGTTTTAATTATTTGCTGCGATGAAATATCCTTTGCACAAAACACCAGTTCTTCAGCTTTGTTTATTTTAACAATATCATTTATTTGTGAAATATGCCCTATATAATCTGATTTTTTCATTTCTTTTCCCGGATCAACAATACCGATTATTTCAGGGATAATCTGAGTTTCTTTTAAGATGGAAATCACTCTGTTGCTTTCTGTGAGTTTCCCGATAACAACAATCCGTTTTCTTACTTTTTTTATTTTGATACTAAAATTTCCCGGATTCAACCTGCTTAAAAGGTATCTGACGCCCAGCGTGGAGAAACCTACCCAAAAAGCTCCAATAAGTATTATGGCCCTTGAATAGCGAAGTGTTTCCGGCAGCAGGGCATAAATAAGAAGGATAATCAATCCTCCTGAAAATATTCCTTTAAGCAGATTAATTGTACGCAAATTTCTATCGTAGCCCCCGTTAAAAAATATGGACCCCATCCAGAGTAAAATATAAGCCGGAACCACAAAATATAAGAATTCTTCTGGATAAGCACTGCTGTCATGAAATTTGTACCTGGCCCAGGCTACGGCGATTAAATAAAATCCGGAATACATTAAACCCATGTCCAGAACCGGGGTAATTATATTTAATGCTACCCTTCTGAGAATGGACAATCCGGCCCTGAAAAAAATAGCAAAATTGATCAACAGGTTAAAAATACGCGCATTTTTATTGGAAAAATGCTTGCGGGCAAAAATGCGCATGGCATTGTAAAACACAAGTACATAGTTCACGCTACCCTTTTTAGTGCTCTCGCCCTTATAATGAATAATCGTGGTTTCAGGAAAATAAAAATTTTTGTATCCTTCCTTAAGAATGCGATATGACAAATCAATATCTTCGCCATACATAAAAAAATCTTCATCAAGCAACCCGATGGTATCCAATACCTGTTTTCTAACCCAGAAAAATGCTCCGGGCAACACCTCAACTTCATGAAGTGTAAGGCTATCGAGGTACGACAAATGATATTTTCCAAACTTTTTTGATCCGGGAAATAATGCAGCAAGGCCGAAAATTTTATAAAAGGCCACTTCGGGTGTGGGCAGGGAGCGTTTTGATTCAGGAAGGAAATTTCCTTTGCCGTCTATTAATTTTACTCCTAAACTTCCGGCCTCCGAATGTTTTTCCATAAAATGAAAACATTTTACAAATGTGTTTTCTTCAACCACAGTGTCGGGATTCAGCAATAAAATATATTTCCCCGATGCTTTTTTTATTGCCTGGTTATTGGCTTTTGCAAAACCGTAATTTTTCGAATTACAAATTAGTTTTACTAAGGGAAACTTCTCTGAAACCATGGTACAGGAACCATCAACCGAATTATTATCTACAACAAAAACTTCAGCCTCTAGTGTGCTAATTGCATTAAATACTGAATGCAGGCATTGTTCCAGAAAATATTTTACATTATAATTTACTATTACAATACTCAGATCCATTAAATATTATTGAAGGTTCAGTAGATGTGATATCAGTCGGTTTCGTGACAAGCCCCGCTATTTAGGCAAATTTATTTCATCAACACACTCCATCATAATCATACGGCAGGCATTTTTATACCCCATCGAACAAGCTTTACTAAAATTTTTGCAGGCATTCTTTTTATCTTCCATTCTAAAATACGACATGGCCAGATTATAGTAAGTTATTGCATTATCGCTGGTATATTCAAGTACTTTTTTAAAATCGTCTACGGCCTGAACGTAATCCTTTAACTCATAATATGCCATTCCTCTGCTGTTATAAGCGTTTAAATTGCTATTGTCATTTTCTAAAGCAAGAGTCATATCTTTTATAGCAAGATCATATTCCTGAATATAAGTATTGGCAATACCCCGTCTAAGGTAAATGGTAGAACGTTCTTTGGGAGAAGTAGCATTTAAAGCAAGGTCAAAATCACTAATAGCTTTATCGTATTTTCCTTTATTAAGGTTTACAAGACCTCTCAGATAGAAAAAATAAAACTCGCGAGGATTTTTTATAATATTTTCATCAATAAGGTTTGAGGCTTCTTTAAGATTATCCATAAGAATATACACTTCAATTCTTTTCTTTTCAGCTTCCACATTGTTTATTTGAATCTGCAGCACCTGTTGAAGTTTATCTAAGGCCTGGTCGTAAGCTTTTGCATTTATATGATTATTGGCTTGTGATAATAGTTCGCTTACCTGAGGGTTTTCTTGTGCCAAAAGAAAATTAATTGAAAATACCAGAATCGATAAAGTAGAAATAATCCTCATCCTTTAAAAAGATCAATTATTGTGATTATTCAAATTTACAAATTAAATAAATAACTGCGAATTAAAGTTATTGTATAAAACCACAACCTAAAATAAAGAAAAAAACCTGCTATTCTGCAGGTTTTATTAACTTTTTATTTGACAAGCTTTTTAAAATCCTGTTTAAGGAATCCATCAGGATTCTTGCTATTTATTTTATGATAGTCAAAATAATAAAAATTTGCGTCACCGGCTCCAATAATAACCTTATAGCACCTGGCATTAATTTTTGTACCCTCAGGCCCCACTTTATGTAAAAACACAACATCATTATTCCGTTCCTTAATTGCCTGTGCAATATCTTCTTTTGTTACAATCCTGAATTTGTTAGGATACACATCTTTTATTCTGGGTACTGAATTTACATCATTGGCAAGTTCTTCTTCCAGAAGATAAAGCACCTTGCCCTGCATATCTTTTATATTATCGTTATAGTGTTTAAAAACATTGGCAGAAACAATTTCAGGATGCTCCCTGATAAGTTTTGCATGGTTTTGAATAAAACGTACCAGTATTCCCAGCTTATAAATATAATTATCCTCATCTACACTGAAATACGATAAAGGTACAGAAGCAATATCGGGCATCTGATTTATTCTGAAGTAATCGCCCCCCAAAGATAAGTGCAGAAAACGGTATCGCGCATCGGTTTTATCATTTTCAAAAGTTACCAATGTGTTATAAAGAAAAGAGTATTGCGGGTCTAATCTTTTTTCCTCGAATTCTTTCTTCGAAATAAATTCATACTCTGTAATATTCCATTCCTGCTCCATAATTTCCTTTATCACAATATTATATTCCAGTAATGGATTATCTTCTAATACTACCAGTGTTTTTGTATTAAAAAATGCGCTAATATCATCATTAGAAGGAACATAACTCTGTGCTGCCACTGCTCCGCAAAGGAGCAATCCTGTCAACAAAACAAATAATTTTCTCATAGACTTTCTTTTTTAATTTTTAGGAAAATACAATGAATTTCTTTCATTAAATTTTCTTATGTACAAAAATTTTAATTGTTTTTTCTTCTTACTACGCAAGGCCATAAATTCATCATACAGTTCCGGGTCCTGCATTAATAAAATTTCCAATGCACTCACCGTATATTCATATACTTTACCGGTATTAAAATCAAAAAGATATTGCTTCACCTCAGTTGATTCACTTGTACGCGGGTAATACCTGTATTGATACGGATTGTAATAATTGTAATAATACGGATCAGAATAACTATTGGAATATGTAGTCTGAGTGGCCACAAAGTGGCAAATGCTTCCGATTATAGTAATTTTATAAAAATCATCATTGATATGAATATATAAAGATCCGTTCCTGGAATACCCCCAGATATTTTTAGTCTGGAGTTCATGTTTTATGCCTATATTATCAAAATAATATACTTTCTTTTCCTCAAGCAGCCGGTCGTAAAAATATTGATCGGAGAAATCCAGATCTGACAAAATTCTCGATTTTGGTATAGGCTGGTTTATTTTTACCTGGGCAAAGCTGGCAAAAATCCCCTCGTTAAATTTAAAATCAGGAGTATATTTTACGAGGTTCGCCGAATCATTTTGAGCAAATAAGTATGTAGAGACTGAACCAAAAATGAAAATAAATAAAAACAATCTTTTCATTACAGAGCTATTTATACTAAAAATAATTAATAAATAGATAACGATAAAATCTGCCGGGTGTTATAATAAAGAACATGAAAATTATTATCTATGCAACATAAATATAAAATATTACCTGATATTAATTAAAATTTAAATACACTTTCAGGTCTGCAAATAAACGAATATATAATGTTTATAATTTTATTTAGTAACTTTAAAAATAATAATTATAATTATGCAATAAAAATTGCACAATTGTACAAAAATGTCACAAAAAATTTTCGATAGACTACTTTACGGATTTGATAGTAATACTGAATTTGAAGTAACCAATAAACTGGCAATTCTGTTTTTTGTCAATTTAATTAGCTGTTTATTCTTTTTCGTATTTTTTTTGATTTCACTTTTTAGTCAGCTATTTGTATTGGGCAGCATTCTACTATGCGCAACTATTTTAAGTCTTTTCAACTATATATATGTAAGAAAAACCCTGAACTACCGATTGGGTAATTCGATGATTACCCTTATTATCGGCTTGGTTTTATTATATCTTATTTTACCCGATAATATATATTATTCCGGATATTTATGGTTGTTTTCATTTCCTATTATATCTGTTATTATTAACGGTTTAAAACGGGGAACCATAATATCTGTTTCCTTTTTAGTTATTGCACTTCTTATCCCGGTTTTATATCAGATTATCTTAATTCGGGCTGGATATGAATTCAACTTTTTTGTGAAATTTTCCGGAGCATATATTTTTATACTGGCAATAGTTTATTTTGCTGAATCGTTACGTTTGATGAATATGCGGCAGATGGAAAAAGCAATCAGCGACACCAGGAGTGAGACCAGAAAAAAAGATGATTTTATTTCAAAACTTTCGCACCAAATTCGTACTCCCTTAAATAACCTGACCCTGGTTACCACTTTTTTTAATAATAAAAAACTGGATGAAGATCAGAAAGATGTTTTTGAAACAATAATTGCATCCACAAATAATCTTATTAATGTTGTAAATAATATTGTTAAAGTTACACATACCGAGTTAGATAAAGATCAGATAAATAATGTTTCTTTTGATTTGCAGCAGACGATTGAGAATACATTTAAGCTCTTCAAAACTCAACATAAAGATACAATCGGAGTAAATTTAATTTTTTCTAAAGGCTTAAAAAACAATCTTATTGGAGATCCAATTCGGGTAAAACAAGTGTTCCTGAATATTATGGATAATATTACCAAGCTTGAATTAACTCAAAAGGTAGATTTAAATATTGAAATTATTCCCCAAAAGGATACTGACAGCCTTACAAAAGTTACATTTGCTCTTAACTTTCCTGCGGTGCTGTCTTCTCAGGATGAATATGATAATTACATTATTATATCACAGGCAGAAAATAATACAAATAAACGGCACGATCAATATTTCCTTGATTTTTCAATCGCCAAGAAAATCATTAATTTTTATGGAGGAAATTTTAATCTTCAGCCGAAGAAAGATGAAACATTAATACAATTTCAGCTGGAATTTGCAAAAGATAAACAAGCTGCAAGAGTATCCAAAAAAGAAGATAAAAAAGAACTATCCGAAGAAATTATAGAACCTCAGAAAAAGGTAGATCTAAAGCAGGCCAATATTCTGCTTGTAGAAGATAATGGTATAAATCAAAAGATTGTAATATTAAGTTTAAAGAATAAGGTCGGTAGTGTTGATGTTGCATTTAATGGAAAAGAAGCGCTGGATAAGTTTGGTACTACAAAATACGATCTTATACTTATGGATATTCAGATGCCGGTAATGAATGGTTACGTTGCTACAAAAAAAATACGTGAACTCGAATCCAGCACAAAAATGCATACTCCGATAATTGCAATAACCGCCAATGCGCTTTCGGGTGACAGGGAAACCTGTTTAGCTGCCGGCATGAATGATTATATAAGCAAACCATTCCAGGTAGAAGTTTTGCTCCAGAAAATGGAAAAATTACTTAATCCGTCAACAGCTAATACTTAAAGCAAAATAATTCTGGTTCCAATTACAAGAATATCATCCACCTGATCCAGATCACCTTTCCATTCGGATATACTTTTTTGCAGGAAATATTTTTGTTTTTCCATGGGTAGCTGATGAATGGCTAGTAATAAATGCCGGAATCTGCGATACTTATACTTTTTCCCTTCCGGGCCTCCAAACTGGTCAGCAAATCCATCAGTAAAAAGATAAAGCATATCGTTGTTTTGCAAAGGAATAACATGATTCTTAAAGGGCTGGAGACCGAATTCATCATCGGTTAAACCTACTGAAAAACGATCACCTTTTATTTCGATAATTGTATTTTCCCTGATAATATATATTGAATTAAATGCCCCGGCAAATTCGAGTTCACGGTTTTTTATATCAATAGTACAAAATGCCAGGTCCATACCATCACGAAAAGCAATATTTTCAACATCACTAAATATTGTTTTGAATTCTTCGTTAAGAGAATTCAGTATTCTTGCAGGCTCCTGTATCTTTTCAATTGTAGTAATTCTTCGAAACAATTCAAATCCTATTATCGACATAAAAGCTCCGGGAACACCATGCCCTGTGCAATCTACAGCAGCAATAAATGTTTTTCCCTCCACGTCACCGATCCAGTAAAAATCTCCACTTACAATATCTTTTGGTTCGTGTATTATAAATGATTCGGGTAAGAGATTTTTAAATATCTTTTTGGATGGCATCATTGCTTCCTGAATACGCCTTGCATAATTAATACTATCGGTAATATTTTTGTTGATTAATGTGAGTTCTTCTTTCTGGAGCGCCACTTTTCTGGCTACTTTTTCACGTTCCTTGTATTCTCGGTTAAGTACCCTTAAAGATCGGGTTCTCATTCTAAAGAAAAATAAAATAGCTCCAAGAAAAATCAGTATATAAACACCTTTTGCTTCGGTAGATTTCCAAAAGGGGGTTTCAATAATTATTATTAATGATTTTCCCTCTGTATTCCAAACGAGGTCATTATTGGAACCCAGTACCTGAAATAAATACGTACCCGGATCCATGCCGGCAAAAACAACATTATTCTTGTTCCCCAGGGATGTCCATTCTGGTTTTTTACCTGTTTTGGTTATCGAATACCGGTATTGATTTTTATCAGGAGCCGTATAATCCAATGCTGCGAAATATATATCAAAATAATTATTCGAATAGGATATGTAGACAGTATCTTTTTCGCCAACATAAAAATCCCTTATTTTATCACCCTGGATAATATTAAATTTTGTAATTACTAACGGTGGGATATGATTGTTGATAATAAACGAATCGGGATAAAAGGAGCTAAACCCTGAAATGCCGCCAAAAAAAAATTCCCCGTCTGAACTCTTAAATGCTGCATTTGTGTTATATTCAAAATTGATCAGGCCATCCCGGGTGGTATAATTTTGAACAGTATTGTTTACATAATTAAATTTTATTAATCCTTTGTTTGTGCTCAGCCAGAGGTTATTTGCCTCGTCTTCAAGAATATTATAAATAAAACTATTTATAAAGCCATCGTCTTCATTATAAATTTCGCAAACAAAATTTTTCCTGTCAAATTTACACAAGCCAAAATTGGTCCCCAGCCATAAATTAATATTGTTTTTATCAATATACATTGAATATATCTCTTTAGGAACCGGATTGAACTCAGGATGTTCGGGTATAATTACAGTATATCTTCCGTTTTCCGGAATCATCAGAACAAGTCCTGATTGAGTACCCAGCCATAATGTATCTTTGTTTTGCAGAAGTAATGCAGTTACAGATAATTGTATTGAATCTTCTTCTGTAAAATAGCTTTCTGTTATACCACTAATAATATTATACTTAAAAAGGCCTTTAGAAGTGCCCATCCATAAATTTCCCGTAAGGTCTTCTTCTATTTTATATATTTGTGTATGCAATAATGAAATTATTTGGCTATCCTGATCCTTGAGGACTAAAGGCATAAATTTTTCAGAAACCGGATCATATTCTGCCAATCCATTACCTGTACTAATGAATATGTCTCCATCGGACAATTCGTAGATTCCATTTACCCGGTTCCCTGAAAGCCTTTGCCTGATATTTTCATGATCTACATAATATCTTGTGGCATCTTTAAAATCTTTGTTAATTATGCTTAATCCGCTAAACAAACAACCCGCCCAAATCCGGTTATTTTTATCCTTATATATTGAAGTAATAATATTATTCGGTAGCGAGGGAATATTTTCTGTTGAATAGTTATTAAACATTCTTTTCCCTTCATGGTATTTTAAAAGCCCGCTATAAGCTCCAAACCAGTAATTATTTGAAGAATCTTTTTCGATAGAGGTGACAAGAGAATTTCTAAATGAAATCGGCATTTTTTCATTAAACTCCGGAATAGAAATCCTCCCGTTATCAGTATTACAAATAATAATCCCATTATTGGTACCCAAATAAATTGTTTGATCTGATTTTGGATACATGGAAAAAACAGACCAGCCTGTTTTTGACTGTTCATCATATACATTAATTCTTTTTTCAACCTGTGAAGTATTCATCCGATAGGCATATATTGCCCTGGAAGTTCCAATCCATAAAATGTCTGAGGTATCCGAATAGAAAGTATGTATCTGCTCATCTTCAAACAAAAAATCAATGTTGATTTTAATCAGCTCATTATTCCCGGTAATCTTAAAAATATCCTGCCGGTTGGAGAAATACACTTCATGATTTCTGCTGTTAACACAGATAGGAAGTCTCCATTTATACTCATAATTAAAAAATGATTGTGGTAATTCAATGATAGTATCCGGCTTCCCGTTAAGCAAAAACCTGCCGAGATAGTTTTCACTTATTATATATGCATAATTCTGATCTATTTGCAGATTGGATATATTATTCGAAAATTTAGCATCAACTTTTTCAGGATAAACCGTAGAAAATTCTCCGGTATTAAAATTAAAAATATTTACCCCGTTATTGGTTGCCACCCAAAGATTACCGTTTTTATCCTGTCCGATCCGGTTAATAATATTCCCGGATATAGAGGCACTATTTTCAGGATTATGCTTAAAGGTTTTAAATTCATATCCATTAAATACATTCAACCCATCATTTGTTCCAATCCATAAGTAATGGCTTTTATCCAAAAAAACATCCTTTATATTGGTTTGTGAAAGACCGTCAATCGTATTATAATGTAATATTTCGGAGGTTTTAGCTTCAGATATCAGGCTTAAATTTAAAAGTGCAAATAATATTAAAAAATAAGCCCTGTTCATTCAAAAATATGTTTATAAATAACCATAATAAAAATACATAAGCAAAGTTTAAGATACAATTTTTATCTCAAATTCAGCAATACATTTTTTTACATGGAATTGTGGTAAACCATTAAAAATAAAAAGGATTCGAAATTGAAAAATTCGAATAAAAATATATCCCGATAAATAGCTCCGGAAATTAAAAAAAGGTGCCGGAGATAACCAACACCTTATGTAACAATAAATAATTTTAAAAATATTATTTCACTTTATTTACTTTTTCCTGAACCATTTTTTCCAGCATCTCTGTGGTAACTGATTTTGGACGTTCCAGCGGGTATCCCAGGGCACGGTCCCAAATAATATTTGCCGAAATACCAATTGCACGTCCTATACCGAAGAGCACGGTATAAAAATCATATTCCTGCACACCATAGTGCCATTGAATAATTCCGGATTGTGCATCCACATTTGGCCAGGGATTTTTTGCCTTTCCATGTTCCTTTAGTATTGGGGGAACAACTTTATACAACATATCCACATACTTAAAGATGGGATCGTCTTTAAGGTGTTTTAAACTAAATTCCCTCTGGATCATATACCTGGGGTCGGTTTTCCTTAACACAGCATGCCCGAAACCTGGAATTACCAGTCCTGAGTTTAATGTATCCCATACAAACTGCTTCATTTCTTCTTCATTGGGTATCTGACCGTTTAATTTTCCCATCATTTCATGAAGCCATCGAAGCACTTCCTGGTTGGCCAGTCCGTGCAATGGTCCGGCAAGTCCATTGATCATTGCAGAAGTAGATAAATATATATCCGAAAGGGAACTGGCTACCAGGTGGCCTGTATGGGCGCTAACATTTCCACTTTCGTGATCGCTGTGGATGATAAAATGCATTCTCGACACATCGTCATAGGGTTTGGGTTTCCCCATCATATGTGCAAAACTAGCTCCAAAATCGAGATTTGGATCGGATTGTATGCGTTTACCATCACGATATAACTTTGCATAAATATACGTACCAATCTCCGGAAGCTTAGCCAACAGGTTTAACGCATCCTCATATGTCGGATCCCAATAATCTGCTTTTGGCAGGCCTGCATGGTATTTTTTTGCAAAAAAAGATTCTCTGTGCAGGGTTAGAATAGCCGTTGAAAATATTGCCATGGGATGGCTGCAACATGGAAATGCATCAATTACTTCGTAGACATAGCGTGGCAGTATCCTTCTTTTTTTAAATTCATCAAGCACATCCTCAATCTCTTTTTCTCCGGGTATTTCGCCTGTAAGTAATAAATATACAACACCTTCAACATATGGCATTTCCGAATTCGGGGGCTTGGGCAATTTTTTAAAAAGCTCGGGTAGTGTATACCCCCTGTAACGTATCCCTTCAATAGGATCGAGATAGGATATATCGGTGATCAGGCTTTTTAGCCCTCTCATTCCTCCCAAAATTTTATTTACGGTAACTTCATCAACTACGACATCTCCGTATTCATCCTGTAATTTTTGTATTCGGGGCCGCCATTCATCGATTTTTTCTGCTAATTTTTCTTTTAATTTTGACATATCTTTCTAAATAAATTATCAATTAAGATAACACAAAAACAGACAGGTTGTTTACTGAATAAAAAAAAAGCTCCTTTTCGAAGGAGCTTTTATATCAAACAAACGATCGGTTATTATTTTTCGTACCCATAGATTGCAGAATCGCCAAGTTCTTCTTCAATTCTTAATAGCTGGTTATATTTTGCCATACGGTCTGAGCGGCTAAGCGATCCGGTTTTAATCTGTCCGGAATTTGTGGCTACTGCAATATCGGCTATTGTGGCATCTTCTGTTTCTCCGGAACGATGTGAGGTTACCGTAGTATATCCTGCCCTATGTGCCATTTCAATTGCATCCAGTGTTTCAGTTAGTGATCCGATCTGGTTAACTTTAATCAGGATGGAATTCGCACAACCTAAATTAATTCCTTTTTTAAGGAATTCTACATTGGTAACAAATACATCATCTCCCACGATCTGGCATTTATCACCAATTTTATCTGTCATTAATTTCCAGCCATCCCAGTCGTTTTCAGACATCCCGTCTTCAATAGAATCAATGGGAAATTTTGAAATAAGTTCAGCAAGATAAGAAGCCTGTTCTCCTGAAGAACGGACAGCTCCCTTTTCCCCTTCAAATTTTGTATAATCGTATTTGCCGTTTACATAAAATTCGGAAGCGGCACAATCAAGAGCAATAGAAACATCGCCACCATCAGACTTACGTCCGGGCTTATATCCGGCTTCTTTAATAGCTGTGATAATTGAGCCTAAGGCATCTTCGGTGCCATCCAGGGCAGGGGCAAATCCACCCTCATCACCAACTGCAGTACTTAATCCTCTTGATTTTAATACTTTTTTTAATGAATGGAATACTTCAGCACCCATTCTTAAACCTTCTCTAAAAGATTTTGCCCCAACCGGCCTGATCATAAATTCCTGAAAAGCTATGGGAGCATCGGAGTGGGAACCTCCGTTAATAATATTCATCATTGGAACCGGGAGGGTTTTAGTGTTAGTTCCACCGATATATCTGTATAATGGTAAGCCGTGATATTCTGCGGCTGCTTTAGCAACTGCCAGTGAAACACCAAGTATGGCATTGGCACCCAATTTACTTTTTGTTTTGGTACCATCCAGTGCGATCATAGTATTATCTATAGATACCTGGTCAAGGGCGTTCATTCCCATTAATTTTTTTGCAATAACGTTATTTACATTATCCACTGCTTTTAGCACTCCTTTTCCGAGATACCTGTTTTTATCGCCATCTCTTAGCTCAAGCGCTTCATTTTCTCCTGTAGAAGCTCCCGAAGGTACGGCTGCTCTGCCAACAAAACCACTGGCCAGGGTAACTTCAACTTCGATTGTAGGATTTCCCCGTGAATCTAAAATTTCACGTGCATGAATATTCGCAATTTGTCCCATAATTTAAGTTTTATATTAGTTTATAATTCAGTTTGAACAAAAAAGGGATAAGTTGATTACAGCCTTATCCCTATCTTTGATAAAATATTGTATTCACGAGAAGCGTATTATTCTTTCTTTGGTTCTTCTTCCGGAGTTTCTTCTGACTGATCATCGTTTTTTTCTGAGACGTCTTTGTCCTCAGCTTTTATTTCCGCTGCTTCTTCAGCAACTGCGGTATCTTCAGCGATTACTTCATTTGTATTTACAGTTTCTTCGGCTTTAGCCGCTTCTGGAGCAGCTTCTTCAGAAGTTATCTCTTTAGTTTCTTCAACAGCAGGAGTTTTCTTTTCAAGGTCAGTCTGAGGTGCTGCTACAGCCTTAGGACTATCTTCTTTCTTCTTAGACGAACCCCGTCTTCTTCTTTTGGATTTACCGCCTTTTTCTTCCTGAGCAGCCAATAAATTTTCATTATAGTCTACCAGCTCGATCACACACATATCGGCATTATCACCAAGTCTTGTTCCGGTTTTCAAGATCCTTGTATACCCGCCGGGCCTGTCAATAATTTTAGGAGAAACGTCACGGAATAATTCGGTTACCGCTTCTTTATCCTGCAATTTGCTAAATACAATCCTTCTTGAATGCGTAGAATCATCTTTTGACTTTGTTAAAAGAGGTTCTACAAAACTCCGCAGGGCTTTTGCTTTTGCAGTAGTTGTCTGGATGCGTTTATGCATTATTAATGAACTTGCCATATTTGACAGCATAGCCTTTCTGTGTCCGCTTTTCCGCCCTAAATGATTGAAATTTTTCCTGTGTCGCATTTTAAATATCAAATTTATTTACAGGGTATCAACTCCCGTTAATCCTTATTAAGTTTATATTTACTTATGTCCATACCGAAGTTTAGGTTCATGCTTGACAGCAGTTCATCTAATTCGGTAAGAGATTTTTTACCGAAATTTCTGAATTTCAGCAGATCGTTTTTATTAAATTTCACAAGATCCCCTAAAGTATCCACTTCAGCAGCTTTTAAGCAATTTAATGCCCTTACTGAAAGATCCAGATCTACAAGTTTTGTTTTCAGCAACTGACGCATATGAAGTACTTCTTCATCAAATTCTTCGTTAGCTGAACGCTCATCTGCATCGAGAGTGATCTTTTCGTCGGAGAAAAGCATAAAGTGATAGATTAGAATTTTTGCAGCTTCTTTTAATGCATCCTTTGCATGAATGGAACCATCTGTTTGAATTTCAAAAACCAGTTTTTCATAATCTGTTTTTTGCTCTACACGATAATTTTCAACTGCATATTTCACATTTTTGATAGGAGTAAAAACAGCATCGATGGGTATAAGACCAAACTCTGCATCGAGAGGTTTATTTTCTTCTGCAGGTACATAACCGCGGCCTTTATTAATTGTAATCTCCATCTGCAAATCCACATCAGACTCCATATGACATATTTCCAGTTCAGGATTTAATACTTTAAAACTGGTCAAAAACCGGTCTAAGTCACCTGCTTTTAAAACTTCCTGTCCTGTTATGGAAATCATTATCCGTTCGTCGTCAACATCGTCGATTTGTTTTTTGAACCGTACCTGTTTCAGATTAAGGATAACATCCGTTACATCTTCGATTACTCCGGTAATTGAAGAAAACTCGTGTTCTACACCTTCTACTTTTATTGTTGTTATAGCGTACCCTTCTAAAGAAGATAGCAGAATTCGCCGTAAAGCATTACCGATAGTGATACCGTAACCTGGTTCAAGAGGACGAAATTCGAATTTACCGAAATTCTCATCCGAATCGACCAATATAACTTTATCGGGTTTCTGAAATGCTAAAATTGCCATAAATATTTTATTTAGAATATAATTCTACAATTAATTGTTCTTTAATATTTTCGGGTATTTCTTCTCTTTCGGGCCGATTCATAAATTTCCCGGTTAACTGTGAAGAATCCCATTCTAACCAGGAATAGCGTAAACTTTTACCTTCGAGCGAATTGATAATAACCTCAAGTGATTTTGATTTTTCACGAACACCAATTATATCTCCGGGTCGTAAGGTATACGATGGAATACTCACTACTTCACCGTTTACTGTAATATGATTGTGGGTTACAAGCTGCCTGGCGCCTGAACGTGTAGGTGCAATGTTCATCCGGTAAACTACATTATCAAGTCTTGATTCAAGTAATTGAAGCAGTACCTCACCGGTAACACCTTTACTGCTGGAAGCCTTTTTGAATAAATTAACAAATTGTTTTTCAAGGATCCCATAGGTATATTTAGCCTTTTGTTTTTCCTTAAGCTGAGTGCCATATTCAGAAAGTTTTCTCCTGCGTTTGTTAACACCGTGCATTCCGGGAGGATAATTCTTTTTCTCAAAGCTTCTATCACTTCCAAAGATTGGTTCTCCAAACTTTCTGGCAATTTTTGATTTTGGTCCAATATATCTAGCCATTCTATATATAATAATTTTTAATAATTCAACTCTGAATACCTTATACCCGTCTTCTGTTTGGCGGTCGGCAACCGTTATGTGGTAAGGGTGTAATGTCAACGATTTCAGTGACTTCAATTCCTGAAGTATGAATGGTACGGATTGCCGATTCTCGGCCTGCACCGGGGCCTTTAACAAAAACTTTTACCTTTCTCAAACCAAGGTCGAACGCAACTTTAGCGCAATCCTGGGCAGCTGTTTGTGCTGCATAGGGTGTGTTTTTCTTCGAGCCTCTAAATCCCATTTTGCCTGCTGAAGCCCATGAAATTACCTGACCCTGATTATTTGTAAGGGAAATTATAATATTGTTGAATGATGCATGGATATGAGCCTGTCCAACGGGCTCAACTTGTACTACTCTTTTCTTTGATGATCCAGTTTTTTTTGCCATAATTTATTTCTTATTTGGTAGCTTTCTTTTTATTTGCAACAGTCCTTCTTCTTCCTTTTCTGGTCCTTGCGTTATTTTTTGTACTCTGACCCCTCACAGGTAAACCGGTACGATGCCGGATACCGCGATATGAACCAATATCCATTAAGCGTTTGATGTTTAATTGAACAGAAGAACGAAGTTCACCTTCTACCTTAAAATTTTCGCCAACATACTTCCTGATTTTTCCGATTTGTTCATCGGTCCAGTCCTCAACTTTAATATTCCGGTCGATGCCTGCCGAATCAAGAATTTTTTGGGCCGTGCTGCGTCCAATACCATAAATATAGGTTAATCCTATTTCTCCTCTTTTTTCTTTTGGTAAGTCTACACCAACTATTCTAGCCATAGAATAAAATTTAATAAAATTTAAAATTTGTTAATTAACCCTGACGCTGTTTGTGTTTCGGGTTCTTTTTATTAATCACGTATAAACGTCCTTTTCTCCTTACAATTTTATCATCGGAGCTGCGCTTCTTAACAGAGGTTCTGATCTTCATTGTTATTTGCGTTTCTTATTTATATCTAAATGTTATTCTTCCTTTTGTTAAATCGTATGGCGACATTTCCAATCGTACTTTATCGCCGGGTAATATTTTAATGTAATGCATGCGCATTTTGCCTGAAATATGAGCTGTAATCACATGTCCATTTTCTAATTCCACACGAAACATTGCATTTGACAAAGCTTCTTTTATGGTACCATCTTGTTCGATAGCCGGCTGTTTTGCCATACACAAATTTTTTGTTTACTGTTTTTTAAGTTTTAATACTTCTTCTATATATTTAAACGTCGATAATATATCTGCCTTTTCGTGATCTATTGCAACAGCCAGTTCAAAGTGTGCCGATGGATACTGATCATGAGTCCGTATGGTCCAACCGTCATTTTCCTGAACTATGTCCTTCCGGCCAAGGTTAATCATTGGTTCAATACAAATTACCATACCTTTAGTAAGTTTTGGACCCGTACCCCTTTTTCCGTAATTGGGAACTTCCGGTGACTCATGAAGATATTTACCCAAACCATGCCCTACCATTTCTCTTACTACTGAATACCCGAACGATTCACAATACATTTGAACGGCATTTCCTATATCTCCAATTCTTTTACCTGCTGTGGCCTGTTCAATACCTTTAAACAATGATTCCCGGGTAACCTGTAAAAGATTTTCCACCTTTTTATCGATTTCGCCCACTGCAAAAGTATAAGCCGAATCTCCATAATACTTGTTCAGGATAACACCACAATCTATCGAAACAATATCGCCTTCTTTTAGTTCATATTCAGAAGGGATTCCATGCACAACCTGGCTATTTACCGAGGTGCATAGTGTTTTGGGATATCCCTTGTAATTTAAGAACCCGGGAACTGCACTATGGTCTCTTATAAATTCCTCGGCGCATACATCCAGTTGATTGGTTGTAACACCTGGTTTTATTAATTCAGCAACAGCAGCAAGGGTTCGTGATACCAGATCATTGCTTAATCGCAACAGTTCTATTTCCTCGGCTGTTTTAATATAGATCATCAAAGAACGTATTCATAATTTAGATGGAAGATGGTCCGCCGGCTCTTCCTTTTATTCTGCCGGATTTCATCAATC
Organism: Bacteroidales bacterium; assembly: GCA_016934395.1. Lineage (GTDB taxonomy): Bacteria > Bacteroidota > Bacteroidia > Bacteroidales > UBA10428 > JAFGSZ01. The sequence continues at coordinate 34,479 of JAFGSZ010000020.1, read as the reverse complement.
CATCGTATCTGCGCATCAACAAATGACTTTCTATTTGTTGTAATGTATCGAGTACAACACCTACTAAAATTAAAAGCGAAGTTCCTCCATAAAACAGAGCAAATCCCTGCGTTACTCCTGCCATCATTGCAAAAGCAGGCATAATAGCCACAAGTGCAAGGAAAATAGAACCCGGCAATGTAATTTTCGACATTATACCATCTAAAAATTCCACTGTCTTCCTCCCCGGTTTTACCCCGGGAATAAAGCCGCCATTCTTCTTCATATCTTCGGCCATTTGTGTGGGATTAATCGTAATGGCGGTATAAAAATAAGTAAACAATACAATCATCACAGCAAATACAAAATTATACCAAAATCCGGTAAAATTTGCAAATGTAGCTATAAATCCCGACATGGATTCTCCTCCAAATTTTGCAAAGGCCAACGGCAACGTCATTATTGCCTGGGCAAAAATAATTGGCATAACTCCGGCAGCATTAACTTTAAGCGGGATATACTGTCGAACGCCTCCATATTGTTTATTTCCCACAATTCGTTTTGCATACTGAACAGGAATACGTCTTGTACCCTGCACCAATAATATACTTACTACAAATACAAGGAACAAAAATACCAGTTCTAATAAGAATGCAACTAATCCACCACCTTGTTTTTCCAGTCTTGCTGTCCATTCACCAAAAAGTGCAAACGGAAAGCGTGCGATAATCCCGATCATAATAATCAGGGAAATTCCGTTTCCTATGCCTTTATCGGTAATCCGCTCTCCGAGCCACATTACAAACATTGTACCTGAGATAAGAATAATTACCGAGGAGATGGTAAAATAGGTTCCGGGAAGCGCCCTCGCTTCAAGTGGTATCTGGGTTAAATAACCGGGAGCCTGAACAAGCAGAATAAGTACTGTAAGGTACCTTGTAATCTGATTGATTTTTCTTCTGCCGCTTTCACCTTCTTTTTGTAAGCGTTGAAAATAAGGGATGGCAATCCCCAACAATTGAACAACAATGGAAGCAGAAATATAAGGCATAATTCCCAGGGCAAAAATTGAAGCTTTTGAAAAAGCCCCACCTGAGAACATATCCAGTATTCCTAACACACCTTCAGATGTCCGTTGTTGCAATAATTGCAATTTTGATGGATCAACACCCGGAAGAACCACTTCAGCACCAAGACGGTAAACCAATAAAATACCAAGGGTGTAAAGAATTCTCTGGCGTAAATCCTCAATTTTGAAAATATTTTTTAGGGTCTCGATAAATTCTTTCATCAAATTATATTTTTACAGCGTTTCCTTCAAGGTCTTCAATGGCCTTAACCGCTGATTTTGAAAATGCATGAGCTTTAATTTCCAGTTTTGAGGTAAGCTTTCCGTTACCAAGAATTTTAATTTTATCGTTTTTCTGGGCCAGTCCGGCATCAACAAGTGTCTGGAAATCAATTTCCTTTATTTTCCTCTTATCGGCCAGCGCCTGAATAACATTAATGTTAATTCCTTTATATTCTACTCTGTTAATATTTTTAAAACCAAATTTGGGCACACGTCTTTGTAAAGGCATTTGTCCTCCTTCAAATCCGATCTTTCTTTTGTATCCCGATCTGGATTTTGCTCCTTTATGACCTTTGGTTGATGTGCCGCCATATCCCGAGCCCTGGCCCCTGCCAATTCGTTTCTCACTCTTAGTAGAGCCTTTTGCCGGTTTTAAACTACTTAAATCCATATCTTAATATTATTTATAATTCCTGTACAGTTATTAAATGTCGAACTTTATTTACCATTCCCAGTATTTGGGGAGTAGATTCCAATTCAACAGTTCCGTCGACTTTTTTTAAGCCTAAAGCTTCAAGAGTGCGCTTTTGACGTAATGTACTCCCGATTTTGCTTTTTACCTGTGTAATTTTAATTTTAGCCATTGTAAAAATTCTCCTGATTTTAACCATTGAATACTTTATCAAGGCTAACGCCTCTCTGATTTGCAACTGTATAAGCATCCCGAAGTTCCAGCAATGCATTAAAAGTAGCTTTTACAAGGTTATGCGGGTTTGATGAACCTTTTGATTTTGCCAGCACGTCTTTCACTCCCACACTTTCAAGTACAGCACGCATAGCACCACCGGCTTTTACTCCTGTACCACTAGATGCAGGTTTTATAAAAACACTGGCACCTCCATATTTAGCATATTGCTCATGAGGAATGGTGCTGTTAATAACCGGTACTTTAATCAGGCTTTTTTTCGCATCTTCAACTCCTTTGGCAATAGCGGTGGTCACCTCACTGGCTTTACCCAGTCCGTAACCCACAATACCATTTTCGTTGCCCACCACTACGATGGCCGAGAAGCTGAATGTACGCCCTCCTTTAGTAACTTTAGTTACTCGCTGGATGCTGACCAGCCGGTCTTTTAACTCGAGATCCGTTGTTTTTACTTTTCTAATACTAGTAGACATAATTTCTTAAAATTTTAATCCGCCTTCCCGGGCTGCATCAGCCAGAGCTTTAATCCTGCCATGATATAAATAACCGTTTCTGTCAAAAACCACCTGGGTGATACCTGCCTGTTTGGAAACATCAGCAGCCATTTTACCAACAAGTTTGGCTTGTTCGGTTTTGTTAACATCTTTCTTGTCAGCTATTTCTTTTTGAAGTGAAGAAACAGCCATCAGTGTTTTGCCTGATAAATCGTCGATAAACTGAACATAAATCTGCTTATTGCTCCGAAACACAGACATTCTTGGTATATCGGCAGTTCCTGAAATTTTTTTCCGGATTCTTCTTTTAATCCGTATTCTTCTTTCTTGCTTCGTTAAAGACATATTTCTTTAAATTAATCTATTATACACTTGCAGATTTACCGGCTTTCTTGCGAACCTGTTCACCAACAAACCGTATACCTTTTCCTTTATAGGGTTCAGGTGGTCTTAATGAACGGATTTTGGCAGCAACTTGTCCAATAAGTTGTTTGTCTGCGCTCGATAATGTAATCACCGGGTTACTTCTTCTTTCGGTTTTGGTTTCTACTTTAATTTCCCTGGGAAGTCTAACATGAATATCATGTGAATACCCCAGCGAAAGTTCTAGTATCTGGCCTTTTGCTTCAGCTTTATAACCAACACCCACTAATTCCTGTTGCACGGTATATCCTTCTGAAACTCCAACCACCATATTGCTGATTAATGAACGGTACAAACCATGCAGGGCTTTATGCCTCTTTTGTTCTGTAGGCCGGGACACAACAATCTGGTTGTCTTTTACCTCAACTTTAATATCAGGATCTACCTTCTGGTTAAGTTCACCCTGCGGACCTTTTACATTTACTGTATTGTCGGTGCCAACAGTGATGGTTACTCCTTTTGGTAAATCTATTGGTAAATTTCCTATCCTTGACATTTAAAATTCCTCCGATTTAATAAACGTAACATAATACTTCACCGCCAATATTCGTTGAACGGGCTTCTTTATCCGTCATTACACCCTTAGAGGTAGAAACAATAGCTATCCCAAGTCCGTTGAGCACACGAGGCAAATCGGAACCACCGGTGTATTTTCTTAATCCCGGTCGACTAATACGCTCAAGGTGCTTAATAGCAGGCTTTTTAGTTTCTGGATGATATTTTAAAGCGATCTTAATTGAACCTTGTGCATCTTTTTCTTCAAATTTATAATTCAAAATATACCCCTTTTCAAAAAGTAATTTTGTAATATCCTTCTTAAGATTAGACGCAGGTATTTCTACCACCCTGTGACGTGCCATAATGGCATTTCGAATTCTGGTCAGATAATCTGCAATCGGGTCTGTCATGTTATTATAATATTTATCTTATTAATCAATTTTTACCAACTTGCTTTTTTTACACCCGGAATAAGTCCCTGAGAAGCCATTTCTCTGAATGTAATCCTGCTGATCCCAAATTGCCGGATGTAACCTTTGGGCCGACCTGTTAGTTTACAACGATTATGTAAACGAATAGGATTAGAATTTCTGGGGAGCCGGCTTAATGCCTGGTAATCACCTTCAGCTTTTAATTGTGCTCTTTTCTCAGCGTATCTGTCAACCATTTTTTTACGCTTCACTTCACGAGCTTTCATAGATTCTTTCGCCATACTAGTTTCTTTTTATATTACTAAAAGGTATCCCAAATTCTCTTAATAAAGCATATCCCTCTTCATCGGATTCTGCGGAGGTTACAAAGGTAATCTCGAGGCCGAGGATTTTATTGATTTTATCTATATCAATTTCAGGAAAAATAATTTGCTCTGTAATTCCCATGGTATAATTGCCCCGGCCATCCAGCTTGCTGGTTACCCCGTTAAAATCTCTGATGCGGGGTAAAGACACGCTGATTAACCTTTCAAGGAATTCATACATTTTTTCTCTTCTGAGGGTAACTTTAACACCAATAGGCATTTTTTTCCTCAGTTTAAAATTTGAGATATCTTTTTTAGACATGGTCTGAATTGCTTTTTGACCAGCAATTATTGTCAGTTCTTCCTGTGCAATATCAATAAGTTTTTTGTCTGCCACAGCTTGACCAACTCCCTGGTTAAGAATAATCTTCTTAAGTTTGGGTACATTCATTACGGATTTGTAACCAAATTCTTTTAATAAGGCGGGTACAATCTCGTCGTAGTATTTCTTTTTAAGAGTAGGTGTATAGTCCATTACTTAATCTCCTCTCCTGATTTTTTTGAATATCGTACTAATTTATCTTTACTGCCTAATTTCTTACCAATTCTTGTAGGTTCACCCGATGAAGGATCAACTAACATAAGGTTGGAAATATGCACCGGGGCTTCTTTTTTAATAATCCCGCCCTGCGGGTTTTGTGAATTTGGCTTGGAGTGTTTAGACACCATATTGATACCCTCCACGAGAGCCCGGTTGGTTTTTCTGATTACTTCCAGCACCCGTCCTTTTTGGCCTTTATATTCGCCAGCATTAACGAATACGGTATCACCCTTTTTTATGTGTATTTTCTTTTGCATCACACTAGTTTTTTAATGTTAAAGCACTTCAGGTGCCAGGGAAACAATTTTCATATAATTGTCTCTAAGTTCTCTTGCAACAGGACCAAATATACGTGTACCCCGAATTTCTTCCACATTATTTAATAATACGCAGGCATTGTCATCAAACCTTATATAAGATCCATCCGATCTTCTGATCTCTTTTTTGGTTCTAACTATTACAGCTTTACTTACCGTACCTTTTTTCACTTCGCCTGAAGGTATCGCGCTTTTTACTGTTACCACAATTTTGTCGCCCACCGAAGCGTATTTTTTCCTGGTGCCACCAAGCACACGAATGCAAAGTACTTCTTTAGCACCGCTATTATCTGCAACTAAAAGTCTGCTTTCTTGTTGTATCATGATTACTTAGCCCTTTCAATAATTTCAACTAATCTCCAACTTTTATTTTTGCTTAGTGGCCGGGTTTCCATAATTTTTACCAGGTCACCAATGTTAGAAGTATTCGACTCGTCGTGAGCCATAAATTTTGTGGTTTTATTAACAAACTTACCATAAATAGGGTGTTTCATTTTCCTCTTAACAGCAACCACAACAGATTTATCCATTTTGTTGCTAACCACAATACCAATACGTTCCTTACGTAAATTTCTTTTTTCCATTATTGAAGTTTAGCTTTTCTTATTTTCACTTAATAATTTTTCCCGTAAGATCGTTTTGAGGCGTGCAATATTCTTGCGGGTATCTTTTATTTTTAAAGGATTATCGAGTGGAGAGATCGCATGATTGAGTTTCTGCCTTAAAAGCAGGTTTTTTTCATTATCGATCCGCTCTTCGATCTCCTTTACACTTAATTCTCTTACTTCAGATGATTTCATCACTTAAAAAATTAATTTTCTGAATAATCATTTCGTACAACAAACTTTGTTGTAATAGGGAACTTTTGCGCTGCAAGGCGTAAAGCTTCTTTGGCAATTTCGAATGGAACACCTTCAGCTTCAATAAGTATTCTTCCCGGAGTTACAGGGGCAACAAATCCTTCAGGAGCACCTTTTCCTTTTCCCATTCGCACTTCAGCGGGTTTTTTAGTGATCGGTTTATCCGGAAAAATTCGAATCCAGATTTGACCTTCACGTTTCATATGTCTTGTAACTGCCTGACGTGCAGCTTCAATTTGTCTTCCTGTAATCCAGGCACATTCTAGGGCTTTTATTCCGAAAGAACCAAATGCCAGTTGGTTTCCCCTTTGGGCATTTCCTTTCATCCGTGCTTTCTGACTACGCCTGAATTTTGTCTTTTTTGGTTGTAACATATCTTATTCGGTTTTCCTTATTCAGAACAACAATATATTCTTTATTTTCTCCTTTTCTTAAATGATCCGCTTGGCTTATTAGGCTTTGCACTTTTAGCCCCGATGTTTGGAGACAGGTCACGTTTCCCATAAACCTCACCTTTACATATCCAGACTTTAATCCCAATTAATCCTACTTTGGTAAGGGCTTCAGCAAGGGCAAAATCAATATCAGCCCTTAGGGTATGTAGCGGGGTTCTGCCTTCTTTATACATCTCGGAACGGGCCATTTCAGCTCCTCCCAATCTGCCCGATACCAATACTTTAATCCCTTCGGCGCCCATTCTCATTGTAGATGCAATAGCCATTTTAATAGCCCTTCGGTATGAAATTTTTCCTTCTACCTGACGGGCAATACTATTGGCTACTATCGTAGCATCAAGTTCAGGGCGCTTTACTTCAAAAATATTAATCTGAACCTCTTTATTTGTAATTTTCTTTAATTCTTCTTTAAGCTTATCCACTTCCTGACCACCTTTACCGATAATAATACCTGGACGGGCAGTATTAACTGTTACTGTAATCAGCTTGAGTGTACGCTCAATAATTATTTTTGAAATACTGGCTTTTGCCAATCTGGCATTAAGGTATTCCCGGATTTTATGATCTTCGATTAGTTTTTCGGAATAATTATCTCCACCATACCAATTAGAATCCCATCCTTTAATGATCCCTAATCTGTTTCCTATCGGATTGACTTTTTGTCCCATTAATTTTAATTTGTTTTTGTATTGGTTTCTTTAACTACAGCAGCTTTTTTCACAGGTTTTTCTTCCCGAACCACAGAATCGATAATTAATGTCACATGATTTGAACGTTTTTTAATCCTGTGTGCCCGACCTTGAGGAGCAGGCTGAATTCTTTTTAAAGTTCTTGACTGATCAACGAAAATTTCTTTTATAAAAAGAAGGTTGTCTTCAATTTTAATATTTTCGTTTTTGTTCTGCCAGTTTGCTATTGCAGAAAGCAATAATTTTTCAACTTTAGCGGAAGCTTCTTTAGAACTGAATTTTAATAGATCGAGAGCGCGGTTAACTTCTAAGCCACGAACCATATCAGCCACAAGCCTCATTTTTCTGGGAGAGGTTGGGCAATTCTGAAGCGTAGCATAAAACAAGTTCTTCTTTTCTTCTTTTAATTGCTCTGCTCTATTTCGTTTTCTAGCACCCATAATATTATATAGTTTTCTGTGTCAGATTTTTATCTTTGTTTACCACCGTGTCCTCTAAAAATTCTGGTTGGTGAGAATTCTCCCAGTTTATGACCCACCATATTTTCAGTAACATATACAGGTATAAATTTATTTCCGTTATGAACAGCAATGGTGTGACCGACAAAATCGGGTGAAATTACTGATCTTCTCGACCAGGTTTTCACTACAGTTTTTTTCCCGCTCTTGCTCATGTCAAGAACTCTCTTCTCAAGTTTAAAATCAATAAAAGGACCTTTTTTTAATGATCGACTCATAATGCTCTATTTATTTAACTCTTTCGTCTTTCAATAATATATTTGTTCGAAGCTTTTTTCTTAGCCCGAGTTTTATACCCTTTGGCAATAACACCTTTTCGTGATCTTGGGTGTCCACCGGATGCACGGCCTTCTCCACCACCCATAGGATGATCGACAGGGTTCATGGCTACACCACGAACTCTCGGACGTTTACCCAACCAGCGGTTTCTTCCTGCCTTACCGGAACGCTCCAGTCCGTGATCAGAATTAGATACTGTACCAACGGTAGCTTTACAGGTAATCAGCACCATACGCGATTCACCCGAAGGTAACTTCATAATTGCATACTTACCATCTCTTGATGTAAGCTGAGCATAAGAACCGGCGCTTCGTGCAAGAACACCGCCCTGACCAGGACGTAATTCAATATTATGCACAAGCGTACCCAGCGGTATTTCAGATAAAGTAAGGGTATTCCCTACTTCGGGAGCTATACCGGAACCGGAACGAATGGTTTGACCTACTTTTAGACCATTGGGCGCGATTATATAGCGTTTTTCACCATCTTCATAGATTACCAGTGCAATGCGGGCTGTGCGGTTCGGATCGTATTCTATCGACTTTACTATTGCACTTACACCGTCTTTATCACGATTGAAATCGATGATCCTGTATCGCTTTTTATGACCGCCTCCAATATAGCGCATCGTCATTTTACCGTTGTTGTTCCTTCCACCCGATCTTTTTATGGGTTTTAACAACGATTTTTCCGGGGACGCTTTGGTTATCTCCTCAAAAGTTCCAATAATCTTATGTCTTTGACCTGGAGTAACAGGCTTTAGTTTTCTTACTGCCATATTTACTTGTTAAATATTGCTATAAAAATCAATTGTATCTCCTTGTGCTAAAGTAACAACAGCCTTTTTTATAGACTTTGATTTGCCACTTATTGTTCCGCTGCGTGTGTAGCGGGATTTATTTTTTCCGGGATAAATCATGGTATTCACCGATTCAACAGATACCCCGTACATTTCTTCGACTGCTTTTTTGATCTGGATTTTGTTTGCACGTTTATCCACAACAAAGCCATAGCGGTTTAAATCCTCCCCCTGGGCAGTCATTTTTTCTGTAACTATAGGTTTTATTAATATATCCATTTTTAACCTCTTGTTAAACTAGTTTTAAGCTTCGTTCTGCAACTTATCAAGTGAACTTTCCACAAAAAGTATCAGAGAACTATTCATAATATCGTATGTGGTTAATTCTGAAAGCGTAACAACCTTTGTCTGTGGAATATTTCTTGATGACAGATAAAGGTTTTTATTTATTTCACCGAGGATAAGCAAGGACTTATTGCCCTGGATTTCCAGGTTTTTAATCATATCGGCAAAATCCTTTGTTTTTGGAGTTTCGAACTGAAAATCCTCAAGAATTTTTATGCTGTTGTTTTTGGCTTTATAAGTAAAAGCAGATTTACGGGCTAATGATTTCACTTTTTTATTCAGTTTAAAATCATAGTTCCGCGGGCGGGGTCCAAAAACTCTTCCACCACCTCTGAATACAGGAGATTTAATACTCCCGGCCCTGGCTGTACCGGTACCTTTTTGACGTTTAATTTTACGGGTACTACCAGCAATCTCGGCTCTTTCTTTTGCCTTATGTGTACCCTGACGCTTATTGGCAAGATACTGCTTAACATCCAGGTAAATAGCATGATCGTTCGGTTCTATACCAAAGATCGAATCTTTCAACTCAACTGTTTTACCTGTATCTTTTCCAGTAATATTTACTATTGCTAATTTCATTATATACGAATTTATCAGATTCTATCCGGGCTTTCTACAACAACATATGAGCCTGTGGCGCCCGGAACCGCACCTTTCAGCATTAATAAATTTTTATCTGCTAAAATTTTTACTACTTCAAGATTTAATAATTTAACCGATTTTCCTCCGGTTCTGCCGGCCATTCGCATTCCCTTAAATACTCTGGACGGATAAGATGATGCGCCCAATGATCCGGGAGCCCTGTTCCGGTTATGCTGACCGTGTGTAGCATCGTTTACTCCACGGAAATTATATCGTTTTACTACACCTTGAAATCCTTTACCTTTAGACTTTGCGGTAACATCGAGCCAGATATCATTCTTAAAATAATCTACTGTAATTGTATCGCCTACTTTCCAGTGTTTAACAAATCCTCTCAATTCTACAACTTTTCTTTTAGGTGTGGTATTGGCCTTTTTAAAGTGGCCTACCATTGCTTTGGATGAACTTTTTTCCTTTTTTTCATCAAATGCCAATTGAATTGCCGAATAACCATCTGATTCCTTGCTTTTGATTTGAGTCACAACACATGGCCCAACCTCTAACACGGTACAAGGTATATTCTCTCCGTTAGCATTAAATACGGATGTCATCCCGACCTTTTTTCCAATTAATCCTGGCATAATATTATACTTTTCAAAAAGTTACACTTTAATTTCTACTTCTACTCCACTGGGTAATTCCAGTCTCATAAGTGCATCAATGGTTTTGGGAGTAGAACTGTAAATATCTAATAATCTTTTGTAAGAAGATAATTGAAATTGTTCTCTCGATTTTTTATTCACGAAGGGAGAACGTAATACCGTGAATATCCGCTTATGAGTAGGCAGTGGAATGGGGCCACTAACAACCGCTCCTGTAGTCTTCACAGTTTTTACAATCTTCTCTGCCGATTTATCCACCAGATTATGATCGTAAGATTTCAGCTTTATTCTGATCTTCTGACTCATTAGTTAATTAATTATACTGTTGATTTAATTCCTTTTATTTTATCTATTATTTTACCTGCCAATTCAGCCGGTACTTCATCATAATGAGAAAACTCCATAGTAGATGTTGCCCTCCCTGATGTTAATGTGCGAAGCACGGTAACATAGCCGAATTTTTCTGCAAGAGGCACTTTTGCTTTAATTACCTTAGAATTGGCTTTGCTTTCCATACCTTCAATCTGTCCGCGTCTTTTATTAAAATCGGCAATCACATCACCCATATATTCTTCGGGAGTAACCACTTCGGCAGCCATAATGGGTTCTAACAATACTGATTTTGCTTTAGCCAATCCATGTTTGAATGCCTGTTTAGCAGCAATTTCAAAAGATAGGGCATCAGAATCCACTGCGTGGAATGAACCGTCTTTCAGCACCACTTTAAGGCTGTCAAGAGGGAATCCGGCCAGTACGCCATTTCGCATGGCTTCTTTAAATCCTTTTTCAACAGATGGAATGTATTCTTTTGGAATGTTGCCGCCTTTAATAGCATCTACAAACTGTAGTCCGCTTTCTCCCGGATCTGCCGGTGACAATTCCACCTGAATATCTGCAAATTTACCGCGGCCGCCGGTTTGTTTTTTAAATATTTCGCGATGGGCCACTGTAGAAACAATAGCTTCTTTGTAAGCTACCTGGGGTGCACCCACATTACATTCAACCTTAAATTCTCTTTTTAACCGGTCTATTAATATTTCAAGGTGGAGTTCACCCATTCCGTTAATTATTGTTTGACCGGAATCTTCATCAGTTTTCACCCTGAATGTAGGATCTTCTTCAGCTAATTTGCCGAGGGCAATAGACAATTTATCGATATCCTGCTGGGTTTTAGGCTCAATGGCTACTCCAATCACAGGATCGGGGAATGTCATTGATTCTAAATATATAGGCTTTTTAATATCACATAAAGTATCTCCGGTAACCAGATTTTTTAATCCCACTGCGGCACAAATATCCCCGGCTTCAATTCTTTCCCTTGGAATTTGTTTATTAGCATGCATCTGGTATAAACGGGTAATCCGTTCTTTTTTCCCCGTACGTGGATTGAACACATTCATCCCTGATTCAATAACTCCGGAGTAAACACGCAAGAAAACCAGTCTGCCTACAAAAGGATCGGTTGCAATTTTAAAAGCCAGTGCAGCCAACGGTTGTTCAGTATCGGGTTCGCGTGTAATTTCTTCATCATTGTTAGGGTTGATTCCATTCACGGCACCCACATCTATAGGACTTGGGAGTAATGCGGAAATAGCATCAAGAAGACGCTGTATGCCTTTATTTTTAAATGCAGCACCGCATAATATGGGTACAATAGTACGGTTGATAACAGCTTTTCGGGTTGCTTCCATAAATTCTTCAACCGAAATTGCTTCCCTGTTTTCAAAAAAACGTTCCAGTAAATCATCATCCGATTCGCAAACTGCTTCAATAAGCTTTTCTCTCCATTCTTCAGTTTCTTCAATAAGCTCTTCGGGAATATCGGAATATTCATAGTTGGTTCCCATGGTTTCGTCTTCTTTCCACAGAATTGCCCTGCGTTCAATAAGATCAATGATTCCTTTGAAATTATCTTCAGAACCAATAGGGATTTGCATTGGAACAGGATTTGCCCCGAGTTTTTCCTTAATTTGATTAACTACTCCATAAAAATCGGCCCCGGTGCGGTCCATTTTATTAATAAACGCCATACGGGGAACATTATATTTATCTGCTTGTCGCCAAACGGTTTCTGATTGGGGTTCAACACCGCCCACAGCACAAAAAACAGCAACAGCTCCGTCGAGTACTCGTAACGATCTTTCAACCTCTACAGTAAAGTCAACGTGACCCGGAGTGTCGATAATATTGATTTTGTATTTATTGTTGTTGTAGTCCCAAAAACACGTTGTGGCAGCTGAGGTAATTGTTATCCCTCTTTCCTGCTCCTGAACCATCCAGTCCATTGTTGCAGCACCATCATGCACCTCTCCCATTCGATGGGTAATACCGGAATAAAACAGGATACGCTCGGTAGTAGTCGTTTTACCGGCATCTATATGGGCCATAATCCCAATATTCCTGGTATAGATTAAATCTTTACTCATTAAACACTAATTATCAGCTAGCAACTATATTTATAAAAAAATTTCGTATGTCAAATAAACCCTAAAATCTGAAATGGGCAAACGCTTTGTTTGCTTCAGCCATTCTATGGGTATCTTCTTTTCTTTTAAAAGCTCCTCCTTCTCCGTTATATGCGGCCAGTATTTCGGCGGCAAGCTTATCGCTCATCGATTTTCCGCTACGTTTTCTGGCAAAACTTATAAGATGTTTCATGCTTACAGACACTTTTCTGTCTGGACGTATTTCTGTAGGTACCTGGAATGTAGCACCACCTACCCGCCGGCTTTTTACTTCAACCTGGGGTGTAACATTTTCAAGCGCTTTTTTCCATATATCAAGTGGAGCATCTTCAATATTTTTACCTTTTTCCGCCACTATGTCCATTGCATCATAAAAAATCTGGTAGGACACACTTTTTTTACCACTCAGCATCAGATTGTTAACAAACCTGGTCACTAAAGTATCATTGAACTTTGGATCAGGTAACAATATCCTCTTCTTTGGTTTTGTCTTTCTCATGCTTCAGAATAATTTTATTTTTTTGGTCTTTTAGTACCGTATTTTGATCTACGCTGAGTCCGGCCTTCAACTCCTGAAGTATCAAGAGCTCCGCGAATTAAGTGATACCTTACACCTGGCAGATCTTTTACCCTTCCGCCTCTGATCAATACAATTGAGTGTTCCTGCAAATTATGTCCTTCTCCGGGAATATATGCGTTTACTTCCTTTCCATTGGTTAACCGCACTCTGGCTACTTTACGCATGGCCGAATTCGGTTTTTTAGGAGTAGTAGTGTATACCCTTACACAAACACCTCGTCTCTGAGGGCAGGAATCCAGTGCAGGAGCTTTACTCTTATCTACAATCTTCTTTCTTCCTTTTCTTACTAATTGCTGTATTGTTGGCATATAAAACCTTAATTTTTAACAATTATTTTTCAAATTTGGGTTGCAAAGGTAGATTATTTTTTTTTAAAAACAACAGCTGCTTTAAAATAATTTAGCTTTTATGAATAATTTTTCAACCCCATAAAATAATCGCATAGTTACACATTATATTTCGGTTTAAATACATTTTCTATTTCTTATATAAAACCGGCAAATAATCTCATAATATTAATGCTCTGCTATTTCTTTGTATTTGATTAATTTAAAGTGTTTTACATGGCAGTATTCGCGTGCAACTTAACTTAATTGGTGAATTTAAATCAGATATTTACTTCTGTATAAAAAAATTATTACTTTTGCAACTCTCGAAATTCCAGAGATAAAACAACTTTGTGAGCAACCTTGTTTAATTCTTAAATAATAAATATGAAAACATATTCTACCGATCAAATTAAAAACATCGTTTTAGCAGGTAATTCCGGTTGCGGAAAAACCACGTTGGCAGAAAGCATGCTGTTTGAAGGCAAAGTTATTGACAGAAGAGGCGATGTAGAAAGCAAAAATACAGCTTCAGATTACAAGGAAATAGAACACCAGAATACAAACTCGGTTTTCTCCACTTTATTATATACAGAATACAATAATAAAAAAGTTAATATTCTGGACACACCTGGTCTTGACGATTTCTCCGGAGGTATAATTTCTTCACTTTTTGTAGCCGATACTGCTGTAATGATCCTGAATACCCAGAATGGTGTTGAAGTAGGAGCTGAGATACACTTTCGTTATATATCCAAGGCCAACAAACCAATGATTATTGCCCTGAATCATCTGGATCATGAAAAGGTTAACTTTGAAAAAACGCTGGAATCTGCAAAAGAACGTTTTGGAAATAATGTAACTGTGGTTCAGTACCCTGTTAATCCCGGTACCGGCTTCAATTCTATAATTGATGTGCTTACCATGAAAATGTACAAGTATGGTGATGAAGGAAAAGTAGATGTCCTTGATATCCCTGCTGATCAAATGGAACACGCTCAGAAATTACAAAGCGAACTCATTGAAAAAGCTGCTGAAAATGATGAATCTCTTATGGAGATTTTTTTCGAAAATGATACCCTAACAGAAGATGAATTGAGAAAAGGTATAACGGAAGGGTTGATTCAACGCGGTATATTTCCTGTATTTTGTGTTTCAGCAAAAAAAGATATGGGGGTTGGCCGTTTACTGGAATTTATAACCAATGTTGCTCCTGGTCCTCAGGAAATGCCGGCACCAAAAACCACCGACGGAAAAGAAATTATATGTGACCCTAAAGGCTCTACATCAATATTTATTTTTAAATCGGCTATGGAGCCCCATATAGGAGAAATCAACTATTTCAAAGTGATGTCGGGCGAAATAAAAGAAGGTATGGATCTGCTGAACAACAATACCAATAATAAAGAACGGATATCCCAGGTATTTGCTGTTGCCGGAAAAAACCGCACAAAAATACCCGGCATGGCAGCCGGCGATCTTGGCGCCACTGTAAAACTTAAAGCCACAAAAAGTAATCATACACTCACCGATCAGTCAAAATCTCATAAATTTGATAAAATTGCATTTCCCGAACCCAAATACAGGGCTGCCATTAAGCCCATTAGTGAGGGAGATGAGGAAAAACTCGGTGAAGCCCTTTCCAGGTTACAATTTGAAGATCCGACAATTATTGTTGAATATTCAAAAGAACTTAAACAGATAATTTTATCCGGTCAGGGTGAATATCATTTAAATATTTTAAAATGGCATTTAGACAATATTTACAAGATAGAAACCCAGTTTGTGACTCCGAAAATTCCCTATCGTGAAACCATAACCAAGATCGCCCAGGCAGATTACAGACATAAAAAACAATCTGGCGGTGCCGGCCAGTTTGGTGAAGTGCACATGATTATTGAACCATATTCCGAAGGAATGGAAGATCCGAAGTTTTATAAATTTGACGGGAAAGAATTAAAAATATCAGTGCGTGATAAGGAAGAAATCAAATTACCATGGGGTGGTAAATTAGTGTACCTGAACTGTATTGTTGGAGGTTCGATCGATGCAAGGTTTTTGCCCGCTATTTTAAAGGGGATTATGGAAAAAATTGAAGAAGGCCCGCTAACAGGTTCTTATGCCCGCGATATCAGGGTGGCTGTTTATGACGGGAAAATGCATCCTGTTGATTCAAACGAAATTTCATTTAAGCTTGCAGGAAGAAATGCGTTTAGTATGGCATTTAAGAAAGCCGGTCCGAAAATTATGGAACCTATTTACGATCTGGAAGTATTTGTACCTTCAGACAGAATGGGTGATGTTATCAGTGATCTGCAGGGACGCCGTGCTATAGTACAGGGAATGACCAGCGAATCGGGATTTGAAAAAATCAGCGCTAAAGTTCCGTTGGCCGAAATGAACAAATACTCCACTGCACTGAGTTCACTAACCGGAGGAAGGGCCATGTATTCAATGAAGTTCGACGAATATGCACAGGTTCCGGGTGACCTCCAGGAAGAACTGTTAAAAGCTTACGAAGCTGAAGATAAGGAAGAATAGCAGATTCGATAAAGGAATAAATACCAGGGTGTTCAAGATTTAATTGGACACCCTTTTTTATAATTAACAATACTTTTGTAAATAAGAATATTTTAAAATACAAACTTTATTACTTTTGTCCGGGTAACGAAATAATTGGAAGGTATTGGTTTAAAAAAAGATAATTCTTACTTTTATTCAGTCTACAGTTAGCAATATGAAATAAAACTAAATCAAACTATAATATGAAAAACTCAATCCTAATCTCATTAGTAATCCTAACACTGATGGGTTGCTCATCTGACAAAAAAGGTGAGATGAAAAAATTTGTTTATGATTATGAGGATGTCTTAAATGACGAACAGGAAAAAAGATTTAATGACCTTTTCCAGAAGCATGAGAAAAAAACTACCAATGAAATAGTACTGGTAACCACAGATAATTATGGTGATTACGAAACTATTGGGATGTATGCACAACAGTTTTTTGATATTAATGAACTTGGAAAAGCAGATAGGGATAACGGAATAGTTATTGTTTTCAGTGAAAAAAACAGTGAAGTTTGGATTACTTCCGGAAAGGGAATTGAAAAAGTTTTTACTACTAAAATATCTAAAAGTATTATTGACAGTACAATGATTCCTCTATTTAAATTAGAGGATAACTTTAGTGGTTTGTGGTCTGGCAGTAAAGAAATTATTGAATTTCTGGAAATCCCTGCAAATGAAATTAAGCCGGAATAGTGCAATTTCCGGTACTTTTCCAACATTATACTGATACAAAACGAATATTAAAGCGCAGCCAATTCTGCGCTTTATTTATGTTATTAATAGAATATTATACAGAATCTAAGTGACCGTTTTTGGGGGAAATTTATTTACCTGGCATTCCGATAAAGATGGATTACACCTTTATACACATCTTTTTTAGTTTCTTCCGGCTGTGTTGAACCGGATGAAGAATCGGGATTTTCAAAGTCAACAAGTTTCGGATCTTTCCAGTCTTTAATGGCCATAGCCCTGTCGATCACGTAATAATAGGTTCCTTCAGCAGCTTCGTCGTTTGAATTGTTTATTTTTCCGTTCCAGCCTTTCCACTCCCTGATATCGCCTTCATATTCGTGTACCTTTCGGCCATAG
Organism: Bacteroidales bacterium; assembly: GCA_016934395.1. Taxonomy (GTDB): domain Bacteria; phylum Bacteroidota; class Bacteroidia; order Bacteroidales; family UBA10428; genus JAFGSZ01. Next base: position 17,212 of record JAFGSZ010000020.1, on the reverse strand, counting down.
CGGTTAAAAATTACAATATGAAAATCGATAACCGATACATCATATACCCTGAAAACATCATTTTTATTGTCACCGTTTGGTGTAAAAACATTGGGTACATTAAGCTGTGGGGGTGACAGCGTAATAATAACTTTTGAACTATCCACACATTCGAAAGGAACCTGTGATTTTGTAATTAATTTCACTTCATATTCGCCCGGAAACAAGTAAGTATGTACAATTTCTTCATCAATTAATTCGGAGTATAAACTTTCTCCATCTCCAAATTCCCATGTAAATTTTACTGCATTCTTAGAATTATTAGTATACTTAAGTTTCATGGGGGCTGAGTGATACTCGCTGTTATAACTATTGTTATAGAATAAAGTATCGTATTTATTTGTATAATAATCTTCGTTGTTCAGACTAATATATTCCTCTGAAAAAACTGCTTCTGACTGAATGGATTCGTAAAGTACTTTATCGCTTCTTACAGCACCAAACCGGTCAGTTATAGTTATGGTATATTCCGTATCTTCAGCCGGTGGACTCCAAATCCTGGGATTCAGTATCCCTGCGGGTGAATATTCAACCGGCGGATCAGCTGTCCATGAAATATTCGAATAATTATTGGAGAGAATAAGATTGGTATCTATTCCCGGTATATTATACCTGAGGGTATCCCGGGTAAGTTGCGAAGAAAGATCGAGAAAGTCGCAGGTATAATATCGCATCGGTACCGTGTTACCCGGAATATCCTTACTCAAAATCTCTACATTAAAATCATGAAGAAAAACCCAGCCGGCATAATTTCTTACCTCACTGCCCTTGGTCATTTTTACCTTGTAAGAACCCGTCTCCACAATACCCGATAATTCTGAAAACATTCCGGTATCCGATAAAATTACTTCATAATTCAGTGTTGCAGGATTATATTTCGACCACTCAAAATTCCAGCTATAGGTAGAATCAATAGAATAGGCCAGCAATTCTCCCTGAACTGTTCCGGCAAACTCGGATGCATTAAAAACACACAACAAATCTGCCGAATTGAATATCTCCGGATAGTCAGTTACATCCGACCAGTTGGCATCAGGTGCATATAATTGGCTAAATATATATACCGGATGAAAAATAAATACGACAATGATTACAAAATTTCTAAACATTTTTTTTCACAAAATCAACAATAAAAATAACTTCTTTAGTCGAACTTTAGTATACCCCGATCTAATTTTCTGATAGTAAAATGCAATGATAAGAAAAAATAAACCGAATTAATCATTCGTATCCTTCTTGTAACAGACAATGTTAATTTCTTATGAATAAGAAATGATTTAAATCCATGAATTTTTTTTAACAAATGCTAACTTTGGCCACCCAATACATTTAAAATAAGTTTTCGTGCAAAAATATCTGGAGAGTCTGAATGCTTCTCAATTAAATGCTGTAAAAAATGTGGATGGCCCATCGCTGGTAATTGCAGGCGCAGGATCGGGAAAAACGCGTGTACTTACCTATCGAATAGCTTACCTGCTTAGTCAGGGAATCCAGCCAGGAAAAATACTGGCCCTTACCTTCACCAATAAAGCAGCTAAGGAAATGAAAGATCGTATCGGAAACCTGGTTGGCCCCGATCTTGCCAGATACTTGTGGATGGGAACTTTTCATTCCATATTTGCGCGTATATTGCGCAAAGAAGGAATTGTTATGGGCTACGATTCAAATTTTACCATTTACGATACCGACGACTCCAAAAGCCTCATCCGGTCAATTATCCGGGATTTAAGCCTAGATGATAAAACCTATAAACCCGGCGAGGTGCTTTCAAGAATCTCCTCGGCTAAAAATAACCTGATCACAGCCCAGGCATATTTTAGCAATTCTCAAATCCAGGCCCGCGACCAGATAACGAAACGACCGCGTATGGCCGATATTTATAAGCTTTATGCCATACGGTGCAAAAAAGCCGGGGCTATGGATTTTGACGACCTCTTGCTAAACACTAATATTTTGTTCCGTGATTTTCAGGATATATTAAAAATTTATCAGCAAAAATACCAGTACATTCTGGTTGATGAATACCAGGATACGAATTATTCGCAATATTTAATTGTGAACAAGCTGGGAGCCCGCCATAAAAATGTGTGTGTGGTTGGGGACGATGCCCAGAGCATTTACTCTTTCAGAGGTGCAAAAATCGAAAATATCCTGAATTTTAAAAACGATTATCCGGATCATTCCCTGTTTAAGCTGGAACAGAATTACCGGTCGACCCAGACCATTGTAAATGCCGCAAACAGTGTGATTAAAAAAAACAAAGACCAGATCAGCAAAGAGGTTTATTCAAAAAACGAAATTGGCAATAAAATAAATATTATAAAGTCGCTTACTGATAATGAAGAGGGATTTCTGGTATCGAATTCGATACTGGATACCCAGCATTCAGAACGGGTAATGTTCAGCGATTTTGCCATCTTATACCGTACCAATGCTCAATCGAGGATTTTTGAAGAAGCCCTTCGAAAAAGAAATATCCCTTATAAAGTATACGGAAGTCTGTCCTTTTATCAGCGAAAAGAAATTAAAGACATCCTGGCGTATTTCAGGCTTGCAATAAACCATTTGGATGATGAAGCCCTAAAACGTATTATAAATTACCCGGCCCGGGGAATTGGAAAAACAACGCTTGAAAAACTCGAATATGCAGCAAACGAAAAAGAAGTAAGTCTCTGGGAGATTATTAACGGATTAAAGGAACACAACCCGGGATTAAATAAAGGCACTTTAGGCAGAATTACCGATTTTATCGGGATTATTAATGATGCGGCAAATAAGGTACAAACCCTGGATGCCTACGATGCGGCTATGAATATTGCATCAATCAGCGGTATATTAAAAGATCTCTTTGGAAGTGAAAGTCCCGAAGAGCGAAGCAAGTACGATAATGTGGAAGAACTTTTAAATGGTATCCGGGATTTTACAGAGCAAAACGATGAGGAATTGGAAAAGGTAACGTTAGACAAATACATGGAAAATGTTTCATTACTTACCAATGCCGATAACGAAAAAGACGAGGATAAAAACAAAGTAACTATAATGACCATCCACTCTGCTAAAGGTTTGGAATTTGGCCACGTGTATATCGCCGGTGCAGAAGAAGAATTGTTCCCTTCCAGAATGGCAGTAGAGTCACCAAAAAACATGGAGGAAGAGCGCAGGTTATTTTATGTGGCCCTTACAAGAGCAAAAACACGGGCTACTATTTCGTACGCCCAAACCCGATACAAATGGGGATTACCTACCGATTGCAGGCCCAGCCGGTTTATAGAAGAAATCGATTCGGAATTTGTCAGCTGGCCCGACAAAGATACTAATCCGTTTTTACGCAAGAATAATGTTTTTCCACAAGATTTTTCAGATAATGAATTTACAGATCTGCCATTGAAAAAAACATATCAGGATACTCCATTTGATAAACGGAAACTTACAAAAGTCAGCAATATTTCCAAATCAGGAGGAGTGCCGGTAAACCATATCGCCGATCCAAATTTTAAGCCCGATCCACCTGAAAAAATACAATTAGGCATGAATGTCGAACATCAGCGTTTTGGATTAGGAAAAATTATTCATATCGAAGGTGAATTTCCAAATAAGAAGGCTACGGTATATTTCCAGAAAATTGGACAGGAAAAACAATTGTTGTTAAAATTTGCCAAACTCAGGATTGTGAAAACCACATAAATCGAATATTTTTTTTTGAAACCATCATTTTATCAACTAGATTTGCAGCATATTTAATTAAAGACTTATGAACTACGATTATAACACCAGACGTTCGAAACTTGTATTACCTGAATACGGGCGGAACATTCAGAAGATGGTGGATTACATTAAAGAACAGGATGACAGAGAAGAAAGAAACCGGCTGGCCAGAGCGCTGATTTCCATCATGGGAAATATGAATCCCCACTTACGTGATGTGGTAGATTTTAAACATAAGCTTTGGGATCATCTTGCCATTATGGCTAACTTTGATCTGGATATAGATTACCTTTATGAAGTTCCCGAACCTTCTATTTTAACAGAAAAACCAAAGAGTGTTGCTTACGGCACACATACGATCCGATATAAACATTATGGGAAAATAATCGAATATTTAATCGATGAAGCTGTAAAATTTCCTGAAGGTCCGGAAAAAGAGCAACTGATTAAAACCATCGCCAACCATATGAAAAAATCATACCTCACATGGAACCGCGAAATTGTTAGCGACGAAATAATTTTGCAGGACCTTAAAGAATTATCCAAAGGAAAGCTTTCTGTAAATGAAGATTTAAAACTGAACGAAATCAGGGAATTACTAAGCAAGAATAAAAAGAAGAGAACTCAACCACGAAAAAAATAATAATCCCCACCGGACAAAATGGGCTCATTTCAAATAGACGGTGGCTGCAGATTACATGGTGAAATTCAGCCTCAGGGAGCAAAAAATGAAGCGCTACAGGTAATTTGTGCCACATTGCTTACCCCGGAAGAAGTTATTCTGAAAAATGTTCCGGAAATTGTTGATGTCCACAATCTGATTTCAGTAATTAGTGAACTGGGGGTGCGCGTTCAAAAACTGGATGCGGGTAAATATTCATTTACTGCTGAACAGATCAATATTGATTATTTATTAAGTGAAGAATACAAATCTAAAAGTGCACGGCTCCGTGGGTCTGTAATGATTATCGGCCCGTTACTCGCGCGTTTTGGTAAAGGATTTATTCCCAAGCCGGGAGGTGATAAAATTGGCCGACGCAGACTCGATACGCACCTGAACGGTCTTATTAACCTTGGAGCCCGGTTTACATATGAGCATAAAAACGAATATTACAGTATTGAGGCCAAAAACCTAAAAGGAACCAGCATGCTTCTCGAAGAAGCTTCTGTTACCGGTACTGCCAATATTCTTATGGCAGCCGTATTAGCCAAAGGAACCACCACAATTTACAATGCCGCCTGCGAACCTTACATTCAGCAGCTCTGTAAAATGCTGAACAGAATGGGTGCAAACATTCAGGGCATAGGTTCTAATTTACTAACCATTAAAGGTGTAAAGTTACTTTCCGGGTGCAAACACAGTATTCTGCCAGATATGATCGAAGTTGGCAGTTTTATTGGATTAGCAGCTATGACAGAATCTGAAATTACCATAAAAAAAGTATCCTTTGAGAATCTTGGAATTATCCCCAGATCTTTTGAAAAGCTCGGAATAAAATTCGAAAAACATAAGGATGACATTTATATCCCTGCACAGAAATCTTATGAGATCGAAACATTTATTGATGGCTCCATCATGACCATCGATGATGCGCCCTGGCCGGGATTAACACCCGACCTGTTGAGCGTGCTCCTTGTGGTGGCAACTCAGGCTAAAGGAAGCGTTCTCATCCATCAGAAAATGTTTGAAAGCAGGCTTTTTTTTGTCGACAAGCTCATTGATATGGGAGCACAAATAATCCTTTGCGATCCACACCGTGCCACAGTGATTGGCTTAAACAAGCAGGTAAAACTGCGGCCAACGGTAATGACATCACCCGATATCAGGGCCGGGGTGGCCCTGTTGATTGCAGCCCTCTCGGCTGAAGGAACCAGTACCATACATAATATCGACCAGATTGACCGTGGATATCAGGATATTGACGGAAGGTTAAAAGCACTGGGAGCAAAAATTACCCGAATAGACTAAAATATTTTCACGAAAATTTTAATTGCCGTACCTATGAAAAGGAGCATAATAATTATTTTAACTGTTATTATATTGCTTTCCCTTTCTTGTAAAAAAAATACGGAAAGCAACGCTACAAAAAAAACTACTATAAATACCGTTTCAGCAGAACCCGGACTGAACATAGGAAATAAAGCGCCGGCACTCTCCTTTTTATCACCAGAAGGTGAAAATTATACACTGGAATCCCTGCAGGGTAAACTGGTGCTGGTAGATTTCTGGGCATCATGGTGCCCGCCCTGCCGGAAAGAAAACCCGGAACTGGTAAATACATTTCATGCCTTTAAAAATGTTCCCTTTGTTAATGGTAAAGGATTTACAATTTACAGTGTTTCACTCGATAAAGATAAAAAATCGTGGGTAGCTGCCATTCAACAGGATAATTTATCTTGGAAATATCATGTCAGCGACCTGAAAGGATGGCAATCGGTACCCGCTGCTATATACCATGTAAATTTTATTCCTTCGAATTTTCTTATTGACGAAAACGGAATAATTATTGCTAAAAACCTGCGGGGAGAAGAACTTAAAAATACCCTGGAAAAATTCAGGAAATAAACTGACATCATATAAAATTAATAACTATTCAACATTTCAGGGGTTAATAGAAGATAACTTTTTGTCTGTCAAATTGTCCTGCCAACTAAAAATGGCAAGTTATTTGACAACATTCGTGGCTGAAAAGAGAATATTAATATTTTCAAAATTAGAGCAATGACAAAGATTGATAATACCGTAAAAGATAAAGAAGTGGTAAATAAAAACGAAAAAGAGGAAGTAACAAAAGCTTCACAAAAAAAATCGACAACAAAAACACATAAAAAATCAACTGCTAAAAAACATACTCCAAAAAAAGACGATAGCAGTAATAAATTAAAAGAGTTGGAGGATACGAATAAAGAACTTCATGATAAATACCTCAGGCTCTCCGCTGAATTTGACAATTACAGAAAGCGTACCTTAAAAGAAAAAGCGGACCTGACAAAATATGCCGGTGCGGAAATTTTAAAAAATATCCTGCCGGTTATTGATGATTTTGAAAGGGGAATGAAAAACATTGAACAGGCTGGCGATATTCAGGCCATTAAAGACGGTGTGATCCATATATACAATAAATTCGGTGAGTTTCTAAAACAAAACGGAGTAAAAGAAATCGATGCCCTGAAAAAGGATTTTGATTATGACTTCCACGAGGCAATAACTAAAATCCCGGCCCCTGAGAAGAACCTAAAAGGGAAAATTGTAGATGTAATAGAAAAAGGTTACCTGCTCAATGATAAGGTAATCAGGTTCTCAAAAGTAGTAATTGGAGAATAAAAATTATGGCGAAAAGAGATTTTTACGAAATACTGGATGTGTCGAAAAATGCTACGCAGGAAGAAATAAAAAAGGCGTACCGTAAGCAGGCCATAAAATTCCACCCGGATAAAAATCCCGGAGATAAACAGGCTGAAGAAAATTTTAAGGAAGCTGCTGAAGCCTATGAGATATTGAGCGATTCTCAGAAACGGGCCCGTTACGATCAATTTGGCCATGCAGGAGTTAGTGGTAATGGCGCCGGGGGATTTAGCGGACATAATATGACCATGGAGGATATTTTCAGCCAGTTTGGAGATATCTTTAGTGATTTTGGCTTTGGCGGTTTTGGCGGTTTTGGTGGCGGTAGCCGGACTTCACGAAGAACTACCAAAGGATCCAACCTGAGAGTTAAAGTAAAACTTACCCTGCAGGAAATTGCCAATGGTGTTGAGAAAAAAATTAAAGTTAATAAATATGTAAGCTGCGATGCCTGCAATGGTACGGGAGCGCGGCAGGGCTCATCTTATTCCAATTGTTCTACATGTCACGGCAGCGGGCATGTTACAAGAATTTCAAACACTTTTTTGGGCCAGATGCAAACCACCCAAACCTGTCCGTCCTGCGGTGGAGAAGGAAAAATTATTTCGGAAAAATGTACAAAGTGCCATGGTGAAGGAATTGTTAAAGATCAGGAAATAATCAGCATTAAAATTCCTGCCGGTGTTGGTGAAGGAATGCAACTGAATGTTTCGGGTAAAGGGAATGCCGCCCGTCGTGGGGGAATCAATGGAGATTTGCTGATTATTATTGAAGAAGAAAAACATCCTGAACTGGTTCGCGATGGAAATGATCTTTTGTATGGCCTCTTTATAAGTATCTCCCAGGCTATTTTAGGAGACACCGTTGAGATCCCTACTATTGACGGAAAAGTAAAAATCAAAATCGAAGCCGGCACGCAACCCGGAAGAATTTTACGATTGCGTGGAAAAGGACTTCCTGAAATTAACGGATATGGAAAAGGAGACCTTCTGGTAAGTATAAATGTATGGATTCCAAAATCGTTGACAAAAGAAGAAAAACGGATATTTGAAAAACTGCAGGAATCACCAAATCTAGTTCCCGATATGCGGGATGTAGATAAATCTTTTTTTGAAAAAATGAAAAATTATTTTGAGTAATATGTAATATTACAGAGTAAAAGTGCTCAAATAATTCAAACCCTATATTTAACTTTTTCTTAATGGAACTATTCAACGCTATTGGAATTGAAAAACGGTATGCAAATCACCTCGCGTTAAATAATGTAAGTATACATGTCCCGAAGGGGAGTATATACGGCCTGCTTGGGCCCAATGGCGCAGGAAAAACCACATTAATCCGCATCATCAATCAGATTACTGCCCCCGATAAAGGTGAATTAATTTACAATGGAAGAAAATTTAAGGCCGAAGATATTTATAATATCGGCTACCTTCCTGAAGAACGTGGATTATATAAAAAAATGAAAGTCGGGGAACAGGCCCTTTACCTGGCCAGGCTAAAAGGAATTCCAAAACAAGAAGCCATGAAGCGCCTGCACTACTGGTTCAATAAATTTGAGATGCAGGCCTGGTGGAATAAAAAAGTGGAAGAGCTTTCGAAAGGCATGCAGCAAAAAGTTCAGTTTATTGTAACCATTCTTCATGAACCCGGGTTATTAATTTTTGATGAACCCTTCAGCGGATTCGATCCCATCAATACCCGATTGTTAAAACAGGAAATTTTAAATCTGCGCGACAAAGGCGCCACGGTTATTTTTTCCACCCATAATATGGAATCGGTCGAGGAACTTTGCGATCATATTACCCTTATCAATAAATCAGAAACCCTGCTTGAGGGGAAAATCAACGATATCCGGCAAGAATACAAATCCAATATATTTGAGATTCAGTACATCGGTTTACCTGAAAATCTGGAACATGCTATCAATAATTCGTTTGAAGTTCTTGAAAATAAAAGCGAAAGAGAAATAAATTTAGCAAAGATTAAGATAGACGATAAAAAATCAAGCAATGAATTGTTGTCCAAACTTATTCCTCATGTTCAGATTAAATCGTTTAAGGAACTTATTCCGGGAATGAACGAAATTTTTATAAAAGCCGTTGAGGCATCTTAAATCAAAAACCTTCCATCAAACTAATTATTATGAGTAAAATAAGTCTGATAATTGCACGGGAATACATGACAAGGGTGAGAAAAAAATCATTTCTTATCATGTCTATCCTCGGGCCCATTTTATTTGCTGCGTTAATGGTTGTGCCAGTATGGCTTTCGCAGGTAGAAGATAAAGAGGAAAAAATTATTGCCGTTATCGAATACAGTGAAAATAATCAGCCTGTTCCGGATTCGCTTATGATGTTTAAGGGTGTAATTCCCGATAAAGAATACCTCCGGTTCGAGTACTTGGGAAACACTCGTCTGGAAGATATGAAACTTGCATTGCCGCAATCCGATTATTATGCAGTACTATTCATTCCGCATAATGTTTATACTTCGGAGACCGTTGAATTTTACACAAAAAAACAGCCCAGCCTGGGTATTGAATCCCATATTACACGATCGTTGGAGAAATATATTCAGGATACGAAGCTGATTAAAAAGAATATCCCTGTAGATGTGCTGGCCTCTGTACAAACCAACATAAACTTTAAAACCATAAAACTGGAAAAGGGCGGCTACCAGGAACAAAACCTTCAAAATTTAAAACGCGGTGTGGGTTATGGCGCTGCATTTTTATTGTATTTTTTCATCTTCTTTTTTGGCGCCCAGGTTATGCGAGGTGTTATTGAAGAGAAAACCAACCGTATTGTTGAAGTTATCGTTTCATCGGTAAAACCCTTTCAGTTAATGATGGGGAAGATTGTGGGCATTGGGCTGGTTGGACTGACCCAGTTTTTATTCTGGGTAATTTTCACCTTTGCGTTAACCACCGCAGCCCAGCACTTTGTATTGGGTCCCGAGGTACCGCCTGCCGAACAACTTGCCCCTAAAAGTATTTTTGAGGCAGGAAATGTTCCTGCAGATCAGATTACGCCACAGACAAGTAACGCCGAGTTTTCAGGATTTTTGGACGATTTAAAAGGTGTGAATTTTATAGTAATTATCGGGTCCTTCTTATTTTATTTTATGGGAGGATACCTCTTGTACGGATCATTTTTTGCTGCAATTGGTTCTGCTGTAGATAACGAGGCCGATACCCAGCAGTTTATGCTGCCGGTAACCATACCGCTGATCATCAGTATTCTGGTTATGGTAAATGCCATAACCAATCCTGAAGGAGAAATTGCCTTCTGGTTTTCGGTAATTCCGCTTACCTCTCCTGTTGTGATGATGGCTCGCATTCCTTTTGGCGTGCCATGGACCGAAGTACTTACATCAATGGTTGTACTCGTGATTACAATTATTGGTTCTGTGTGGCTTGCCGGAAAAATTTACCGTACCGGAATTTTAATGTATGGAAAAAAAGTGAGCTACAAAGAAATCTGGAAGTGGATACGGTTTAAATATTAGCAGGATTTTCGATGGGAAAGTATTAACTCCAAATATCTTAATTGTTATATGCGCATTGCCGTTCTCGACCTGGGCACGAACACTTTTAACCTGCTTATTGCTGAAAGTTTCAAAAAAGGCGACTATCAGATTTTATATAACCATAAAATTCCTGTAAAGCTTGGCCAGGGAGGGATACATAAAAGTATTATAGGTTCAGGCGCTTATGCCAGGGGCATAAACGCCATTTCAGAACATTACCAGACCCTGCAAAACTACCACGTTGATAAAATATATTCACTCGGTACTGCTGCCCTCCGGAATGCCGATAACGGGAAGGATTTTGTTGCAGAGATTTTCACCCGATTTGGTATAACTATCGAAAATATTTCCGGTGAGCGTGAGGCCGAGTTAATTTATCTAGGTGTAAAACAAACCCTGAAACTGAACAAAAACCCAATATTAATTCTTGATATTGGCGGGGGAAGCAATGAATTTATTATTGCCAACAGGGACCAGATATTCTGGAGAAAAAGTTATAAACTCGGTGTAGCCCTGCTGCTTGAAAAATTTTTACCCTCCGATCCGATTACTGTAGCTGAGATTGAACATTTAAAAAAATATATCGATACAGAATTATCCGAATTATACGATGTTGCCGGGGAATATCATTTAACCACCCTGGCAGGAGCATCTGGTGCATTTGAGAGTTTTACGGCTATGATCAGAGAGAATGAGCATTTTGAAAGTGAGACCGCCAAAGCTCCCCATGCAGAACCTATAACATTAGAGGCTTTTTTACACTTGTATAATAAATTAATCTTTTCAACAATTGCCGAACGTCAGCAAATGAAAGGCCTGGAACCCCTGCGAATAGAATTTATTGTGCTGGCTGCTTTATTTACAAAAAGAGTGGTTGAAAAATTACAGATCCGTGAAATAATTCAGTCGAATTTTTCTATGAAAGAGGGGTTGGTTTATGAGCTTTTACAGGATGTCTAAATTAATTCTTTGGTGACCTTTCAATTTCAAGATCATCTAAATAAATAGTATTTTTTTGTAGCTGATTCCAAAAATAAATATGACAACTATCGCCTGAATATGATTCAGGCACCTCAACATTAAACTCAATTTTCCCCCATTCCCCTAAATATTTCTGAACCGCGCCGCCCGCCTCATAAAAACTTTTATCCGGAAAGGATGTGAATACAAATACACCCTCCCCCTGAGAGCTTTTTCTCCAAACCGAAAGTCTAAATTGATCTCCGGGATTGACTTTAAAAAACATATCCAGGCCATAAGGTTCTTCCGGTGAAAGTTTTACGGAATACGTGCCCCGAAAACTGGATTCATCAGTTTGCAAAAATGCCTTGCTTACAAAACAACCTTCAGAGCCAGTGAGAAACTGGCCGGAAGAATCCTTCTCCTCACAATTACAATAAGTTCTTTCAATATGCTTTACATTCCTGTCGTCTATCCTGTCTATACATTTAAATTTATATAGAGATTCCTTTGACTGTTGATTTTTATAATAGTCTTGCTGAATAATTTTAATTCCTGATGATTCTCCCAAATGAATAAATTTATCCGACAGGTTTCGGATCAGCAGGCTATCTCTGTCTTTAACATAAACAAAAACCGAATCATATTTCCTGAAAATATCTTCAGCAAAGTATAAGCTGCTCCAGTCATTTAATAAATTTTGCCGGTTAAAATAAAAATAGGTATCAGGATACAATTTTTTCAACATAGCGGCATATCTACTTTTCAACTTCCCCGAATAGGATAATCCAAAATATAGTCCGGATTCTTTAAATGGGGAATCAAAAGCCCCGCTACTAACAATAATACGCGGTTGGCTTTTAATATTTTCAGTACTATATTTTATGGTTTCCTTTAAAGGATTATTGCTCCAACTGGCTATATCAACTTTAATAAGCACATTAGCTAAATTAAATCCGATAAAAACAATTAATAAAAAATTCCGATTATTTTCCTTAAATTTTGAAAACAGCCCCGGGTATTCTTGCTGAATTAACTGGTAGACAATATATGCTGTTAACGGGATAAATAAATATCCGGCAATTAAATAATGATCTGAATATTGTTTGCTGACTAATAATATCAGTAAAGTGTGAAAAACTAACAAGCCTGTAAATACCCGAAAATATGATTTGTTTCGTATTTTTTTACTGATTTTTCCGGATACAATAAAGACAAGAAAAATCAACAATAAAAAATAGAAGAACACGTACATAAGGTTATTTTCTGCAATTAATTTAATATTGTTTACGTGCGCGGAAAGATCAAACCCGGATTCTCCTGTTCCATAAACTCCTTTATGAAAAAGTATCCGTAAAAACCACTGTATAAACCGTTGCATTTTATTTATAGCCGGAAGGATAAATACAATAAAACTGATCATTGATATAAGGAGATAACTAATTTTACCTTTCCAACTTCTAATAATTAAAAGAGGTATTATTATTACCGGAAATAAAAGGATTTTTGTTGCCAGCGCCAGACCTGTAAACACACCATACACTAACGGGTATTTAAAAGTATGTCCCGAATTATTGGAACGCGAAATAAGATGCAAAACAATCCATGTTATAAGCATCATCATTATGGCCGGGTAAAAAGCTTCAGCCATTACCATTGAAAGCTTCAGGAATATGGTAGGAAAAAGGAATATCGCACTTTGAAAAAAAATGGCTTTACGAACTGAATTGGTTTTTTTCAGGATTAAACTTCCTGAAAACCATAGAACTGAAATATTTAATAAAATTAATAAATGACTTGTTAATCCAAGATACAACTCGGGATTTGAAAGAACATCAGCTATAATATCAAGATCCGTTTTCCTGAAAAAGTAGGCAATTCTGATAATCAGGGCCACCAGAATCTGAAGCGGGGTTCCGGGATGGTCTGTATGGCCTAGTTCCCATTCTCCAATTGCTAAATTTAAACCATTAAACAGATACGCATATACCGGATCAGCAACCGACATATAAAAGTACTGATAATACTTACTGAAACAAAATTCGGTAACCAGTAACAATAAAGGCAGAATAACAATTAAAATATGTTCCTTAATTTCTTTCATGAATCGAAAATAACTAATCTTCCCCATATTCAGTCAAGTCAAATAAATGATCCTTTCACCTATGTTTACTTTTTTGAAATAATAAACTGCACCTGAAAATTATCAATAAAAACTTCTTTTTTTGTATTGTTCCATACATAGATCTGTATTTCATCCCCGGGCTTTAAAAATGAATTTTCATTCTGAAGATAATACACAGTTTGCCAAAATGTATTCTGATTATAAAAAAATGCCATATCCTGCACTTCCCATATTATCCTTTTCCCGTTTCTAATTACCTCATATACCAGTAAGGGATGGGCATCCGGATCGAACTTTGTTTTGAGTTTTATTATTATCCTCGTATTCTTCTTATCAGTTACCTCTTTAAATTTACACCTGAACGCAGGACTGTATATATGGTTCGAATCAAGTTTAATTGAGTATTTCCCGTCCCATTTTACAATACTATCTAGTATATTCGGTATATCTGTCCAGTACGGATAATTTTTTTCAAAATCATTTAAGTAATTCACAGTATTCCCGGATTCTTTAATATTACTTTCGCTTCCAAACAAGTAAAACCGGGCATTCCCATATTCTTTTTTAGAGATAACTGCAGGGTATTTGTCTCCTAGCATAAATTCAATTTCAGGAATATGGGCTGCATTAATATGTGCATAAAATAGTTTATCCGCTGAAATGGTGTCCAGCAGAGTAATAAACCCCGGCAAATCTTCATATCCAGACAACCGTATTTGACAGAATGAATCTTTGCGCGAAGTAATTGCTGGATTATCCGGATTATCGATATTCAATATAGTTAAAAATGATGAAGACGGGTTTTCTGCTTTAGCTTTCTGTAATTCCGTTTGAAGTTTATTGTACAATTCTGCATTTGTATTTCTAGAAACTTTATTTCCTAAAATCAGAAACAAAATAATCATCACTGTCAAAACCAAAATATTTCTGCTGGTTTTATTGCTTTCGCTTTGCAAATGTCTAATGGTATCCATAAGCAGATATACCAGGATTATCAATAAAAAAATAAAAGAAACGTAAAAAAGAAACCTGATTTTCCCGGGCGCGAACCGGAATTCTACTGTATGTTCCCCTTCCGGTAATACAATGCCCATAAAAGTGCAGTTCATCAGGGTAATGGCGCTTTCACGGCCATCAACAAAAGCTTTCCAGTCTTTATAATAATTCTGCAAAAAACATAGTGTTCCGGGCTTCTCTGCCTTTGTCTTCATCAGGATACGATTTGGATCAAAGGATATAATTCTAATTTTATCTTCAGAGTCCCGGTCAACCTCCATTGAATCGATCCTTCCCCTTTCATCGTTTCCTGAAGTGAAAAACAGCAGCGGGTACTGCATAGATTCATCGAAGCAATTGTTTTTAATTGCATTTTTAGTAGTTTTTAATGAGTAAGGTGAATTTCCATCATAAGAAGGAATTTTGAGAAAACTTCCATTATTGGTATAAAACAACCGGTTGTTTTTTCGGTAAAAATCATCGCCCGTATATAACATGGGGTTGGATAAATCGGGTATGGGATAATCATCCGGCAGATTCCGGAAAGAAATAAACTTTTTTGGCGACTGGGCCCCGGTTATGGTTGCAGGGGAATTAAGCCTTACTGCCAAAATCATGTCAAATACTACAAACAGTAAGAGCAGACTGCCATAATTCCCGGTTTTTTTTCTGATCAGGAAAAGAAGCCCGGAGATTAAAAAAAATTGTATTAATAGTTGAATAAGTATTCGTTCCCATACACCTGTGGATTTCAAAAATGTGAACATTCCGGCAGGATTAAAGTTGCCGGAAAATTTAAAACGGACTTTGAACAATGCTGCAATTATAAACAACAGAATAAAACAGAGCGTTACAATTAAACCTTTTAAAAGTTTTTCTTTAAAATTTTTGTCTTTAATTAATACTTCCAGGGCATACCCCATTGCCAATAAAAGAAAGGCTATGGTGAAAATTCTGAACAAGGTGGGAAAGCGGAAAAGATCCATAAAAGGTACCAGGGTATACAGCCATCTTCTGAAAGGAAAAATTGTAGCCATGCCGGTTGCCAGAAAGACCAGGGCAATTAGTACAAAAATTCCTGTTTTTTTATTTTTGCTATTTGCAAGTAATCCTGTAAAAATTAAAATCAAAGGCAGTATTCCAATGTAGAGGTTGATTAATGAAAAATCTTCTATCCAAAAACTTTTATCATTTACCGAAGCCCCAAACGGAATGATAAAAGTAAGCATATCCACCGGGTATAATGACCCATTCTGAATGCCCCATGAATTATTATGATATTCCAGCCCGTTGTTCCTGCTGATATAATGCGAAATGTCAAACGAAGCGGATAGTACCACTCCACTCAACACCATAAAAACAACCAGGGCAGTAGTTAAAAACCAGAGAGATTTTTTTAACCTCGCGTATTCTTTTAAAAAGAGGCTTTTCAGCAATTGATAAATCACTACAAGCAATACCAAATAAGCAGTAATGATAAATACCCCCGGGTACCCGCCGGAAAGTGAAAAAAAACAGACCAATGCAAATAATACTGATGTTTCTAAAGTTGGGATTGTTAATAATCGTAACAAAAAATAGAATATCCACGGGATCCAGGCTGCACCGACAAGCCAGCCAATATGCTGGGCATTCGAGATAAAAAATCCTGAGAACATGTATGAAATAGCCATAATCAGGGAAGTATTCCTGGTAAATCTAGAAAACCGGCAAAACTTTAAAACACCGGCACCGGCAATAAAAAGATGGATCAGAAATTCAATATTAAGAGAATAAAAATCGTATTTTCGAATAAAGCCCAACAACCAGCTTACCGGATACCAGGTACCCGGATCGCCCATTTGCGGGAAACCGGCATTAATGAAGGGGGTCCATAATGGAATATGACCATTAACCAGGCTTTCGGTAATAAAATGTTTCCAGGGCAGGTACAAGCTCTCAGCATCCCATTTTAAAGTATATTTCATAAAAACCACCGGCCACATTCCCAGGATTAATACCAGCAAAATAATCAGATTATCTGCCCGTTCATTTTTGGTCAGAACAGTCCATTTAACATAAGCATGCTTCGATACCTTTTTTAACATTGGGAATTGCATATAATTTCAAATTGTTAACTCTGGGGACAGAAAATTCCACAAATTCATAAAAATCTGCTATTTTTAATCATTCATTTTTATATTTTTCAAATATAACTGAATTAATTAATGTGTGATTAAACTGTTATTACGATACAGATATCACAGAACTGGCTTTAAATTTTAAAAAATACCATGGCAAACTTATTAGTGATCGACGACGAGAGAAGTATCCGGAATACCCTGAAAGATATCCTGGAATATGAACAGCATACTGTGGAGCTTGCAGAAAACGGACCAGAAGGTCTGGAAAAATTTGACAATAATAATTTTGACGTTGTTCTTTGCGATATTAAAATGCCGGATATGGATGGTATTGAGGTACTGGGGAAAATTATGGAAAAAACAACCGATATCCCGGTGATCATGATC
>JAFGSZ010000139.1 GCA_016934395.1 Bacteroidales bacterium | reverse complement strand
TAAACTAATCAATAAATTAACCGGGAAGCCGCTTAAAATTGTTGAACATATTGGTTGTCATTATGCTAAAATATTTCCGGAAAAAGGTGTAGGCGGGGCTGAATTTCCGGATGTACTTGCCGGCATGATCAAAGCCTGGGGAGGTGAAGTGGTTGATTATCCTGAACGTCGTCATTGTTGTGGGTTTGGGTTCAGACATTACCTGGTACAGGCAAACCGTGGATATTCGGTTGCAAATACAAAGAAAAAACTGGAATCAATGGAGCCCTATAAACCTGATGCTATTATTTGTAATTGTCCGGGATGTACTATGTTTATTGATAAATGGCAATATACAATTGCTGAAATAGATGGGAAAACATATGGAAATGGACAGGGTATACCGGTTTTAACTTATGAGGAACTTGCTGGATTAATTTTAGGCTATAATCCCTGGGATTTGGGACTTCAAATGCACCAGGTTGATTGTGAGTCTTTTTTGCAAAAAATCGGGATCGACTATGACCCTGAAGAAAAATTTTTAGTACATAACAAAAAAAATGTTGGTATTCCTGAATTACCCGTTTGTCAATTATAATAATTTAAAATGAAACACATTGTTACCATAGGCGGAGGAATAGCCGGAATTGAGGCTTCCGATGTTCTTGCTGAAATGGGTTATAAAGTAACCTTAGTTGAAAAAGAAAAAAGCCTGGGCGGAAATGTATCCAAATGGAGTTATTTATTTCCAAATATGAGGCCAATAGGTGAAATCGAAGATTATATGAAATCCAAATACGATAGTAATCGTTTTACTGTAATTAAAAATACTGAAGTAAACCAGATAAAACGAAAAAAGGATAAATTGGAAGTGTCTGCTGGCGATGAGCTTAAACTAATTGCCGATTCAGTAATTGTAGCAACTGGTTTTGAGGTTTTCGATGCAAAGCGGAAAGAAGAATATGGGTATAAAATTTATGATAATGTTATTACTTCGGTTGATTTGGAAAACATGCTAAAGAATGGCAAAAATATTACTACGCCAACCGGAAAAATACCAAAGAAAATAGCTTTTATACATTGCGTTGGTTCGCGTGATGAAAAATCTGGCAACCATTATTGTTCAAAATTGTGTTGTGTTACCAGTGTTAAACAGGCAATTGAAATGAACGAAATATTGCCTGATGCTGAAATCTATTGTCTTTACATTGATTTACGAATGTATGGATTAGAATTTGAGGAATTGTATTTAAAAGCCCAAAAACAGCATAATATTCAGTTCATTAGGGGAAAGCTATCCGAAGCAGCTGAAAATATGGATAAAACCATTTTAATTAAGGCCGAAGATACATTATCAGGATATCCTATAAAAATGAATGTTGACTTAGTAGTTTTGCTGGTTGGTATGGAGTCAGGAAAAAATACTCAGCAAATAGGTAAATGTGCTAATTTATCCTTTAACAGTAACCGCTTTTTGCAACCTGTTGATCCCCATTTAGCCAGAAATAATTCTTCTCAGGCAGGGATATTTTTAGCTGGAACATGTTCATCCCCGATGTCTGTGAAGGAAACCTTAGACAATGCAAGATCAGCAGCTGTTGAAGTGCATAAGTATTTAATGAATTCTGATCATTAGGCATGTTATAATATTTCATAAAAATCATTTAAAAAATGAGCAATAAGTTTGGATTTGATATTTCACCTTCCCGCACAATTGATTTCGATAAATTCGATAATCAGATACTTCAATATGTCCTCCAACATGAATCATCATTTATGACCTGCATGTCTTGTGGCGGATGTACTGCTACCTGCAGTGCAGGAAACCTGATTGATTTTAATATCAGGAAAATGAGCCTGGGATTGCGAAGGGGGAAGCCAGAATCATTAGCTGCAGAAATTGATAAATGTATGCTTTGTGGAAAGTGTATTTTAGTTTGCCCGCGTGGTATAAATATCAGAAATGTTGTTATGCTGATAAAAAAAGCACTAGTAAAATTTAATCCGAAAAATGATGAACGAAATAATTAGTCAATATTTCACATGGCCGTTTACTATCGGCGCTATTTACCTGGGAATTATTGTAATAATAAGATTTGTGCGATGGGTAATAGGTTTATCAAAAATTGATAAAATACGTATTTTGAAGAATGTGTTTACAATAAAAACATGGGACTCAATTAAAGAGGCAGTTAGCGAAGGTTTATTACACAGGAAGATATTTAAAACAAATTCATTACTTGGTTATATGCATATGAGCCTTGCGTTTGGGTGGTTTTTACTAATAATAATCGGACATATTGAAACTATATATCATGAAGGGACAATGGCATTTCCTTTTTATAAATCCATTTTTTTCAGATATTTTGTTCATGAAAGTACCGGGAATTTTATAGCCAATTTGTTTTCAGAAACGATGGATTTATTATTGTTATTTGTTTTATCCGGGGTATTTTTAGCTTATTATAAAAGGATTAACAGCCGTATTTATGGGATAAAAAGGACAACTAAACTTAAATCAGGCGATAAAATAGCGCTTTCGGCACTTTGGTTGATATTTCCACTGAGATTATTAGCTGAAAGTTTTAGCGCAGGAATACATAATAATGGTGGATTTTTAACTCAGCTTTTAGGAAATCTTTTATACTCTTCATTTTCACTTGAACCTGCCGTTGATTATATGTGGCTTGCATATTCGATGTCATTGGGATTTTTCTTTATTGCCCTGCCAAATTCGAGGTATATGCACATTCCTACAGAGATTTTACTTATTTTTTTGCGAAAATATGGTGTAAATCTTAAAAAGAGATTCAATACCTACTCACAGATTCAGGTATTTAGTTGTTCACGATGTGGTATATGTCTTGATAGTTGTCAGTTAATGAATGCTGAAATAAAAAATACCCAATCGGTATATGTCTTAAAAAGTATTCGAAATAAAAGCCTGACTGATGAGACTTTATTTAATTGTTTGCTATGCGGACGTTGTCAGAATGACTGTCCTGTTGGAATTGAGTTGAATGATTTAAGGATTACCCAGAGAATAGAATCTACATTCGAATACAATTCTTCTTATGAATATCTTGAGCATACTAAAGCAGAAAAGGCTGATGTGGTTTATTTTGCAGGTTGTATGACACACCTTACCCCGGCTATAAAAAAGTCCATGCAATATATTTTTAACTATGCCGGAATTAACTACTGGTTCATGGATGAAGATAAAGCTCCTTGTTGTGGGAGACCTTTAATGCAGATGGGACAATATGATGCTGCTCAAAAACTTATTGAAAACAACCGCCAGCGAATAATTGAATCCGGGGCACATACATTAGTTGCTTCCTGCCCAATTTGTTATAAAGTGTTTAAAGAAGATTATTCCCTGCCTCATATAAAAATTATGCACCATTCTGAATATTTACTGGATTTAGTATACAAAACTAAAATTCCATATTTTAAGCCTGCTAATCGGATAATTTATCACGATCCTTGTGAACTTGGTAGGGGGAGTAATATTTACGAACAACCTCGAGAACTATTAGGTTTTTATACGCAACTTATACCGATACAGGCAGAAAAGGATAGAAGTTACTGTTGTGGCGGCAGCTTAGCAAATATTAAAATTCAAATGCACGAGAGAGAAAAAATCATGAATTCTGCTATTAATGAATACCTTAAATACGAACCTGATTTTCTTGTCACTTCATGCCCTTTATGTAAAAAAACTTTTGCTAAAAACCGCGAACTTATAGTAAAAGATATTGCTGAAATAGTTTGTGAATCCTTGCAAAATCAATACACTGAATTACAAAAACAAAATGAAGTACTATTAACTCAAAGCTGATTTTATTATTACTGAAAAATTCGATTTTTCCATTTTCTGAAATTGGAATAAATAGCTGATTTGATAAGTGATCACTCTATTATTCCCAATTCATCCTTTAATCTATTATGGATAAAATGGATTTTTATTAGTCTTCTCATATCTTACAACTCACTTCGTTCTCTATCTATTATCATACCAGCTTTCTTTGGGTTTGTCCCATTTTAAATCGCGTAGAATAGCAGCTTTGGCCTGAATAGTGAAGCCGTAACTTTTCATCCGGCCAAAAGGAACCCAGTTAAAACGGGCTTCCCAGCAATGTAAATCACGATAAATATTAACAGTAGTATATGTTAATTTATTGGCTTCAAAATCCCATCCCGACCTGAATCCTATTTTCCATTTTGGGGTAAGGCTAAAGTTGCCATCAAAACTAAGAGTTTGTGTAATTTTTTGGGCGAGATATGGTTTTGAATAAACCAGGGAATAATTAATATGGAAATCCCAGGGAATATCAAAATCAACATATTCTTTATGGGTTATTTCCTGAATTACTTCATCCTGAGTGTCAGTTACTGGTTGGTTTTCTGTATTAGTGGTTTTGGAACCTTGAAGTGATTTAAAGGAAGAACCTAAAGAAATTCCGGCATTTGTTATACGCATAAATTTATTTGTACTTTCCCAGATATATTTATCAATATATTCCACAGTGTTTATTGAATCGATTGCATATATACTTCCTTGTGCTGTGAGACTAACATTTAGCTTACCGTTAAAGAGAGAATGACTTGACCTCATGTCAATCGGGCTCCATGCTCTTTGTGTAGAATCAGCAAAAACATTGTAGCTTGTTGATATATTCAAGTTTTCAATAAGTACAATTTTTTTTGTATCCTGGGCGCTATCGCTATATGTTTTCACTTTCATTTCGAGATTATTTCGCAAAGAAAAACTAACTGAACCACTTTGACCTGATAAAGTTGGTGTATTGTACATTCCTTCTTCAAAGATACTGTATTCTTCAGTTTTTTTAGTTTTTGGGTTATATACTGTGCGATAGTAATCCGGCACTAATCCTTTCATGTCCGGAACATATGAAAAACTGATATTTGGATCGAATACATGCCTTATAGCTTCAATTTTTCCGTCTTTTTTAAACTGGTACATCCCATATAGGGTGGGATTAGTTGAAATTGATGCACGTGGCGCATAACCTTGCACATAATATAATCCATTTGAAACAGAATCAATAAATTCCCCATCCTTTTTTAATGAATCTGTCCAAACCCAATACCTGTCTTCAATTTTTTCTGTATAAATCATGCCGTTATAAAAAACTCCCGGTGAAAAAGTAAAAAATCGTAAAAATTTTATACTTGTGCTCAATGGGACTGAATGTTTAAATCCAAAATCTTTTTCTTTAAATTTAAGATGATTAAAAAATAATGAATCATT
>JAFGSZ010000138.1 GCA_016934395.1 Bacteroidales bacterium | reverse complement strand
TTCATCAATAAGTTCCCCCAAATGAATATCAAGTGTCGGTTCCCCATCGGGCACGATAGTGATATAATCAGGGTATTCGCTGTTATCCTGAATGTTACAAAGAACTGCTTTTACTTCTTCAACCAGTTCTTCGGGTCTATAAAATTCCTGCCGGTTTACCTGCATCTTAATTGCCTTGCCAATCTGGCAATAGGAACATGAATAAGTACATATTTTGTGCGGTATATTATTTACCCCCAAACTTTTTCCTAATCTTCTGGAAGGTACCGGGCCATATATTCTTCGTTCCATATTAATCTTCTTTTTTGATTATTGTTTTCAACACACCATTTTTTAACACAAAAAGCTTATATGCTGCAGGATGGTTATTAAACTCATCTTCAATCCATTTAACATGCCTTTTTATCACAGGCATTACTTCATCGGGTGTCTCTGTATATATAATGACCGGTATAAAGTACTGGTTCACCAACTGTACATTTCTGCCAAATTGCCTGGAAACCAATACCTTTACATCCATCCTTTTTAATAAATTTATAATCGCCCTGCCTTTCTTTTGTGACCCATGTTCTTGTTCTTCATCAAAAGTTTTATAGGGATTGAGTTCTTCTTTAAGAAATGTCAGTTTACTATTCTGCCATTCATAAATGCAGTACTTATCGGCATCGCCAAAATGTTTTGCCTGAAAATAGCCCGCATGGTTAACTGCCAGTGCAAAACGGATAGGTTTTTTATACATATTGATTGAAATTCATATTTAATGCAAATTCTGTTGTAAATTCATCTAAATCAGATAATTCTGTATAATGATATTGTTTAATAATAGTATCTGACTTTTTCTTAAAAAAATCGGATTTTAAATATTGAAGCGCCCCTATTCCGGTACTGTTGCCAACAGGATAAATTTTATCTTTTATTTCATAGGAAAGCAGGCCAATAAGCAGTGCCGAGTGAATATTGATATAATTTCCAAAACCGCCTGCTATAAACAAAGCTTCGACTGAGGTAAAAGAAAGCCCCACTACATTTAAAAGTGTTTTTATACCTGAATAAACAGTCGATTTAGCTAACTGTATTTCACGAATATCGTCTTGTGTAACCCTGATATTGTTTTTTTTATGAATAATAAATGTTTCGTGCAACAGGCCTGATTCGTCAACCAATCTGTTTTTGACTAAATAAGCCATAATATCTATAATTCCGGATCCGCATATACCCACAGGCCCGGCATTCCCGATCATCCTGTAATGGTTGTTTCCGGTGAATGAAGCAATAGCACCGGAAACGGCTGCCATTCCGCATGAAATATTAGCCCCTTCAAATGTTGGGCCGGCAGCAGTGGCACATGTATAAATCTCTTTACCTTTTACCAGGGCTATTTCGCCATTGGTGCCAATATCAATAAATAAATAGTTCTTGTGAGAAACTTTTAAAGCTGCTAAACCGGCAACAATATCAGCTCCAACATAAGCAGAAATACATGGCAGGGTAACAATACCTGCATTGGCATTAACATTTAATTCGGATTGGTTACCTGTTTTGGTTTGCGTATCGATAAATTTTTGGGTAAACGGTGCAAGGGCCATAGAAACAGGATATTCTCCCAAAAGAATATGCAACATATTGGTATTTCCCACAAAAACAAGTTTTTCCAAATTTTCAGGTGTGCATTTAACTTCTTTTGTAAAATCATCCAGTGAACGGTTAATTTCATTTACAACAGCCATCTGCAATTCTTTCAGGCTGTTTTCGTATTCCTGGCAATATCCGATCCTTGTTATCACATCAGCACCATATATATTCTGCGGATTTAAAAAAGAAGATATTTTCTCAATTTTACCGGTAAGCATATCTAGAAAATATAAAACAACTGTCGTTGTACCAATATCAACCGCAGCGCCATAAGGATTTCCTGTCAGATAACCGGCGTTATTAATATCTAATTGCAGGTCTTCTAAACAATCGGTTTGACCTGTTAAAATAGTTGACTCAACTTTCCCCGGAAGTATTACTTCAATATTTTTTTCAGGATAATAAGTACACGAAAGTACATGCCCTTTATCTTTTATATTTATAAGGCATTTCCCACAAGTGCCCCTTCCGCCGCAAGGTGCGTAAACAGAATAACCATGTTTTTGCAGGATTGTTAATAAGGTCTCTCCCGGTTTAGTTTCAATTACATGGCTTTTCCCGTTTTCAAAAATTTTAAGTTCAATCACTTAATATTTGACTTATATTTCTGTTTTATGATTCTATAATTTTTAACTCAGAAGTAAGTTCCATTACCTTTTTATATACGGCACTTACCCCGCAATATCTGTTTTCTGAAAGGTCTACGGCTTTTTTTAGTTTGTCGAATGGCAGATTTTTGCCGGTAAACTCATAAACCACATGCATTTTATAAAATTGCTTTGGATGTTCTTCTGTAAGGTCTCCCTCAACATATACATTGAATTTATCCACTTCTACCCGCATTTTCATTAGAATAGAAATAATATCCATTGCCGTACAACCACCCAGTGCTGCCAGCATGAATGGTTTTGGCCGTGGTCCACGGTTTTCACCGCCTACCTCTGATTCAGCATCGAGTATAATTTTATGTCCATTAGCTTCTGCTTCAAAAGCCATCTTGTCGAGCCATTTTGCTGTTACAGTTTCTTTTTGTGCCATGATATTTTTTAATCAAATTTTTTCGGTTTCAACAATTTTAGCAAGTATTTCTGAATATTGAATTAACAGGTACTTTTTACCTTCGAATTCGGTTTCGTTACAGCTAAACGATTTATAAAGCACCTTATCGCCAACCGCTATTTCAACGTTCTCGATATTGCTCATGGCAACTACTTTAGCTATGTTTTGTTTTTCTTTTGCCGTATCTGGAATAATAATCCCCGAAGCGGTTTTTTGTACCTGTTTTTCCTCTGAAAGGTCTAACAACACATTTTGATTGACTGGTTGTAATTCATTCATATTTTTTAAATTTTATAATTAAACAATT
>JAFGSZ010000137.1 GCA_016934395.1 Bacteroidales bacterium | reverse complement strand
TATGGCAGCAGTAGCCTTCAATATGATGAAAAGATTAAGGCAGATCCGGAATGCCATTTATTTTGTCCTGGATTTACTGACCGGCAACTGGTCGGTAAAATATGCAACTGTACTGATTTATTGAAAAACAAGACTTGTTAAGGGTCGACTAAGTATCAATGCAAAACATTTAATTCCAATCAAGAATATTCCTGATTGGATCAGTGTTGCCGAAGGCTACAGTGCTAACGGTTTGTTTGGTGAATTTGAAAACATCGATTCGCATAACGATGTGCCAATCCCTGAAACAACAAGATACCGTCAGTTTTTGCTTTCCCTTGATATAGACTGGTCAAAAGTTGATATCGAATCAAGATTCTTGAAAGCCGTTTTTACCTTCCTAAATTTCATAAAGTTCCCATTTCCTGCAATTGAATTAAACTCAAAAGGTGCATTTAAAGGATACTGGCTATATTTTTAGTGCAGCTAGCCCGGATTTTTAAATTTCAAAATGTTTGATAATGATCCTTAGTGGCAGAATGCTGGTTAAGAATTTCATGCTTTATAACCTTATTTTTTTTCACTGTTAATGATCAACAAGGCTCCGGCGATTGCCATTAGTCCTATGTATAAAGGCAGAGCTGATGTATATCCGCCTCCACTGCCAATTATGTTTCCGGTCCAGGAAGTTAATTTATAAGCGTTGAAAGTATCCCAATTTCTTAAAAAAGGTAACAACTGCCTTGGTATTAACTGAATAATAAAGTATAAAACACTAATCACCGGAGGTAATAGCAAAATTAATCCCAGAACCAGTTCCAGAAACTTTCTTTTGTTTTTCTCCATAATTCTATAATATTTATGATGTCGTGTTAAAAATGCGTTCCCTTCTGATTAACTATAATGTAATCAATGTCATTTTGCTTGCACTTAGATATCGGCATGATCAAAAAATTTGCTCAAAAAGATTCAAAAAATAAATTATATCTTTTAATAATTAAATAGCTTTTTCGCAGGTACATGTCAAAAACTTATTCTGTTTTCAGAATGTCACCTTGCTATCAAAATTAGGATAATCTTTAGACAATTCAAAAACTGTTTTAAGGAACAAAAATCATCCACCAGGCCAGAGCCGGATTTTTAAATAATCGACTGCGACGCTAATCTCATACTTATAATATTTATCATCGTGCTAAAGTGTCCTGGCGAAATTAGACATAATTAGCCCGAATTTGAAGGCAATCTAGGAGTGATCTTCTTTTTTATTATTTTAGTCTGGCAAAAAACAACGATAAAATGACTAAAATGAATTCTTTCGGATACTTTACCCTATTCAACGGAATTAAAATCCCAGCTATCGGGTTTGGAACCGCTCGAATTCTGAACGGAGAGGATGCCTATAGATCAGTTTTATTTGCGATGAAAATAGGTTATAGACTAATTGATACTGCTCATGCCTACGGCAATGAGAAAAGTATTGGGCAAGCAGTCCGGGGTTGCGGTATCGAGCGATCCGAGATCTTTGTCACATCAAAGCTGCCGGCTGAAATCAAAACGTACAGGGGAACTACTAATAGCTTCGATAGGACACTGAGAAACCTGGATCTTGATTATCTTGATCTGTACCTCATACATGCTCCCAGACCCTGGCTTAATAATAAAAAGGATTTTACAAAGGAAAATATACTGGTATGGAAGGCTATGGAAGAAATCTACAATAGTAAACGTTGCCGGGCAATCGGGGTTTCAAATTTTGATGTTTCAGACCTCTCTTCCATAATTAATAATTGCTCGGTTGTCCCGATGGTAAACCAGATCAAATTCTATATTGGCCATGCTCAGGAGGATATTACTCATTTCTGTCAGAGTAAGAATATTCTTGTTGAAGGGTACTCGCCCCTGGCAACTGGTGCTCTTCTCGAAAATGACAATATTAAAACTGTTGCTCAGAAATACAATAAGACAATTTCTCAAATCTGCATTCGATATATCTTGCAGAAAGGAGTACTCCCCCTGCCAAAATCGAAACACCCGGAATATATCCTGAAAAATCTTGATATGGATTTTGAAATTTCAGATGAGGATATGAAATTTCTTGACGCCTTACAGAATACAATTCGGATTATTCCATCAGACAATAATTATGTAAATTTAATCAACGGGTTTAAAAGAACTTTCATGACACTGCTGGGACCTGAGAATTACATAAGTCTGAAAAACACAATAAGATCGTTGAAAAGACCATGTAAGTAAAGTGAATGTGATTTTGAATTGGCTGATTGTTTTCAAAAAAATTGAACTTAGGAATAATCCTTTATGCAACATAATTAATAATTCCATGGTTGATCAATTATTATTTGGTATTGGTCAATAATTTTAGTGAATTAATCAAAACCTTAAGAATTAAGGTTTAAAAGTCACTCTCATATCCTGATTTTTTCATAATTTACAATGAATTGTGGTTAATTCTTTTGTCAAACAAGTAAAATTAAACAGTTATGAAAAAACTTTTTTACCTTATTTCTGTTTTTTGTGTTGCTTTTGCTATGTCGACATGCGAAAAGAACACTGGATTTACAGATCCTTCTGCTGACTTAAATTATTCAGCTGTTATGGAAAAAAGTTGTCAGCCTGAAACTGATGCTAAATGTGATTATTGTTCCGGGGAAACAGCCTGGGTAGCCCAGGGATGGTATGGCTATTCAGATTTCGGATTATATTTTAATACCTTTAAAAATGGTAATTGGGGTACTTATATTAATTACACTGGGGTGTATAAGGATTATCAAATTTATGCCGGACAATTTTTGCATGCCGGTTATGCTGAATTTATGCCTGTAAGTGGAGGTGTGGAAATATATCTTACTCTGTATAAAGATGAATGGAATTGGTGCTTTCAAAGTGATGAAGATGAGCCAGTTAAAATACTTGCATGGAATTCAGGATATCCGGAAGAAATGTTGGTTAAAAATGGCAATCCCAAAGTTGGTTTATTTCCTTACAAACCAATTCCAGTAGATTTAAGCAACGGTAAATATTATGTTGGGACTTACCCTGTAAAAGAATATTATGCAATCCATCTCGATCTTGGTTGCTGTGACGATTAATCCTTATTGGGGTTCTGAGATTAAATTGCGGAAGGTAAAAACAGGAAGAACGATGCATACCTAACTATCTTTTAGTTAGAATATTTATAACCTGTTTAGGAGATACGGACAAATATGAATATAGTTTATTCGGTTGTATCTTTTTCTTTCTCTGGTTTTCTGGTCAGATACAAAGGAAATAATGCTTCTACATCTTTATACAGCTTATAACATGTAAGCTTTTCCAAGTTAACTGTGAATGCTTCATGTTTAAACACAAAGCAGGTACCTTCGAACCTGCTTTGTGTTTATTTGGCGGTGCGGACGGGAC
>JAFGSZ010000136.1 GCA_016934395.1 Bacteroidales bacterium | reverse complement strand
TTAATCTGGCTGGCAATATTTTTTGGATTAGGTAAAATTTTTATCGATTAATAAATAGTTGTAAATAATCCCGAATTACAATTTATACTTAATTGGTCCTTTTTATTTGAAATAAAAAAGGCTGTTAAAATTAACAGCCTTATAAAAATTATATAACTTTCAGGGACAAATTTAATCTGCCTGTTCTTTTACTACTTCACCTTTAATAATTAACATGGTGATACTTTCTGCCGTATTGGTCTGCACTCGTATACTTTTTTGAAATTGTCCCGGTGTAGCTGCATTATAACCGACTATTATTTTCCCTTTTTTACCGGGAGCAATAGGTTCTTTAGGATAATCGGCAACAGTACAGCCGCAAGAGGGTTTAACAGAACTAATAATTAGGGGCACCATACTGGGATTTAAAAATTCAAATTCAGCACTGGCCGGCTTACTCATCGGAATTTTTCCGAAATCATATGTGGTTATGGTCCAGGTGATGTCTGCATTATCTGACGGACCGGAAACTATGTTAAAATTACCAAAAAGAAAAACTGTTGAAAGTAATGTAGTCATTACTAATAATCTTGAGTACTTCATAATAATATGGTTTTAATAATACATTATTGCCCAAAAATAACTTAATTATACAATCCTATACGTTAACGATTTGATAAGAATTGTTAATGAAATGTTAACAATGAATACTAAATTGCATATTCCAATAATTTAGCGGAATGAGACAAAAAAGTATACGGCTTACGATTATTCTTGGCATTGTTTCAATTATCGGAATAATCGGCATAGAAATTTACCTGCTGCAGCAAAATTTTAATATACGGGAACGGCAATTAAATCAATCGATTCATATTGCATTAAGTAATGTTGCAGAAATTCTGGCAGATTATAATAACTCCACTTTGCCCTATGGCAAGGTAGTATATCAGTATTCTCCCGATTATTATGTGGTGAATGTAAATGAAATTATTAGCACAGAAATACTGGAACACTATCTAAAAAAAGAACTTTCGAAAAGGAATATTAACCTGGATTTTGAATATGGAATATATGATTGCCATACCAACAGGATGGTCTATGGAAACTATGTTAAAATGGTTCCCGGGAAAAATCCGCCTGTTCATTCAAATCCATTACCCACTTATGATGAATACACTTATTATTTCGGGGTATATTTCCCTGACCGAAAACCTTATTTATTACAAAATATGGGAATATGGTACCTTCTTACCTGCATGGTAATTGTTGTGATTATATTTTTCGGTTATACCCAAATGGTGATTTTGAAACAACGAAGACTTTCGGAAACCCAGAAAGATTTTATAGATAATCTCACCCACGAATTTAAAACCCCGCTGTCTTCATTAAAGCTTACAGCCGAAGTCCTCTCAGATACAAATATTGTTCATGAACCGGAACGAATTATTACATATTCAAAAATACTCAATGATCAAAGTCAGTTGTTAATCGACCATGTTGACAGGGTTTTAAAGATGACGCGGCTTGAAACTCACCGTCTAAAATTAAATTTGAATAAAGTGGACCTTCATACTATTCTTGCTGAGGTTACCGATGGATTTACGCCCCGGATCAAACAACATAAAGGTACACTTAAACTTGTTTTAGGAGCAAAAAGATCATCTGTTTTAGCTGATGAAACCTTTTTAAAAAATGTGTTATTTAACCTGCTGGATAATGCTTTGAAATATACTACCAACATTCCCGCGATTGAAGTTTCCACAGTAAACTTTAAACAAACCATTCTATTAACATTAAAAGACAATGGCATAGGAATACCCAGGAAATTTCAAAAAAAGATTTTTAATCGTTTTTACAGGGTTCCCACCGGGAACATCCATAATGTAAAAGGATTTGGACTGGGGTTGAGTTACGTAAAAAAAATTGTGAAAATCCATAAATGGAAAATAAGTATAAAAAGCGAGGTTAACGCAGGTACTGCGGTTTCCATTAAAATACCCCTGGTATGAATAACAAATTGCCTCATCTGCTTTTTGTGGAAGACGACCAAAGTATTGGATTTATAACCATGGAAAACCTCGAACGAAAGGGATACACAATTACATGGTACAAAGACGGGGAACAGGCATTCCGGGCATTTCAACCCGGGAAGTTTGATTTATGCCTTTTTGATATTATGCTTCCTGCATTCGATGGTATCTCTTTAGCCAGGGAAGTGCGAAAAATAGATGAAAACATACCCATTCTTTTTCTCACGGCAAAATCACTCCAGGAAGATAAAATTCTGGGATTAATAAGCGGCGCTGATGATTATATTGTTAAACCTTTTAGTATTGAAGAACTTGTTTTAAGAATCGAAATATTTCTAAAACGAAGTAAAAAGTACCAGAAGGATACTGCAAATTTCAAAATCGGGCATTTTCAGATGAATATGAATACGCTTACTCTTTCTAATGCCGAGCAAACAATCAGGCTAACTTATCGTGAAGCGGAATTGTTAAAATTTTTATTTCAGAAAAAAAACAAACTGGTTTCTCGCGAAGATATTTTAACAGCACTATGGAAAGAAAACGACTATTTTCTGGGCAGAAGCCTTGATGTTTTTATTTCACGGCTTAGAAAATATCTGAAAAATGATCCTTCAATCAGGATAGAAAATGTCCATGGCGTTGGATTTATCCTGAAAACAGAATCTGAATACTAATTCTGAAATCTGTTCTATTTCCGGGAAATTTGTGTTTTAAATTGTTATGCAACAGGGAAAAACCCGTCTGATACGGTATTAAACAATAATTCCATCTAATAATATTAAGATTTATTAAAAATAAATCGCTAACTTTAATAACGTACAACCAGAATCCCCAGCGTTAAATGAAATATGCAACAATATATAAAGAGCATGATAATATTTTTGTGCTTAAGTTTTCAAGAACTGATGCTACAGAAGCCAACTTTAGTAAATATCTAAAAGAGTTAAAGCAATTTTACAAAGAGAATCAAGATTTTGTTATGATTATTGACGGTTCGGACAGTAAATATCTGGACAAAAAATTCAGAAATTATATGGGAAAATGGATTGCTGATAATGAAGACTTAATTAAAAAGAAATGTATTGCCCAGGTTTATGTAATTCCCAGTCCGATTATACGGTACATACTCCAGGCCATATTTTTAGTAAAAAAACCTCCGGTACCTTTTACTATTGTTAATAATTTTCCTGAAGCTCAAGAGCAGGCGGTAAAACTTAATACACTTAGCCAAAAATAAAGTTTTAAACCTAATAATTTTCTCAACTAAGAAAATGCCATTTCATCTATCATTTATGTTCAGACGACCGGTATTTTATCACCTTAATGTTTTCCAGCGTAATTAATCCCTCCTTCACTACCTCATCTAAAAATGGCAGGAAAGATTGAATTTTTTCTTGTGTGTCTACAATTTCAATAACAATGGGCAGGTCTTCGGATAATCGTAAAATTTTTACCGTATGTAAATGGCTATTGGCTCCAAAACCCATAATGCCTTTAACCACTGTAGCGCCCGCCATATTCATTTCCCGGGCTTTTAAAACTATAGCTTCATATAAGCCCTTACCCTGGTAAATATCATCTTCACCAATAAAAATACGTAACAACTGACCTTCTTCCGGTAGTTTCATAATAGTTTATTTTAATTGTTGAAAAAAAAACCTGGCAAGCATAAATCCAAAAAACACAAAAGCCAATCCCAGAATATTGTTGCCAAAAACATTAATTATTCCCAGTTTTAATTGTCCCTCACGAAACAGGTTCATGGTTTCAAGAGAATAGGATGAAAAAGTAGTAAACCCGCCTAAAATCCCGATAAATAAAAAGGTGCGGAAATTTGCAGATATATTTGTGTTTTCTACTAAACCCCATAACAAACCGATTAAAAACGACCCGATAATATTTACTACCATGGTTCCATATGGAAAAGAGCTATCCGTAAATTTATGGGCAAACCCTGAAACGAGATATCGGGCAAGCGAGCCCAGCGCTCCTCCCATAAGTACATATAAAATTCTTACCACTTTAAATTTTTAAAATATTCTCTTAACTCTTAATTCAATTGAACAACAAATGTAACCACCCTGTTTGGAAATAAAAAAAATACCCGGCAAATTTGATTGAACATTTTAATTATTCATATGCTTATTATGAATACTATTATACAAACAAATATTTAGGAAATGGCGTATCTTCACAGACTTTAATACGAAGTTTTACTATGGAACAAAATCCTGTTGTTGAGGTTAAAAATGTGCACAAATCATTTAAATCAGTTCATGCCGTAAAAGGTGTTAACCTCTCCATTCTGCCAGGTCATTTTATTGCCCTGCTGGGCCCAAATGGAGCAGGTAAAACCACACTCGTTGAAATGATTGAGGGAATTCAAAAACCCGATCGCGGTGAAATTTTGCTCCTGGGAAAAAAATGGTCGGGCAATGAAGAAGAAATTCATAGGAACATTGGTATTTCATTGCAGGAAACCAGGTTTGTGGATAAGCTCACTGTAGGCGAAACATTAAAGTTATTTGCCAGTTTTTACCGTTTGAATAATAGCCGTGTAACCGAAATTATTGAACTTATTGAACTCGAAGAAAAAAGGAAAGCATATGTTCAAAATCTTTCCGGAGGTCAACGTCAGCGGCTGGCTTTAGGAATCGCATTGCTTAACAAACCACGCATTTTACTGCTTGACGAACCTACAACCGGCCTTGACCCGAATGCTCGCAGAGAAGTATGGGCCATTTTAAAAAAATTAAAAGAAGAATCAAAAACCTCCATGATCCTTACCACACATTATATGGAGGAGGCGGAACAACTTTGTGACTATATTATTATTATTGACAAAGGGCGGATCATCAGGGAGGGTACTCTGGACCAGCTCTTAAATCACGAAATAAACCATAAAACCATTGAATTTACATTAGAAACAACTACAGCAACCGCAGAACTCTTTATTCCGTGCAATTTTGAAATTAAATACGATGACCTGTCCGGAAAAGGAAGCGCCTATATAAATAACATGGAAACAGAATTGCCCGAGCTGTTATCATACTTCAGGAAAAAAGACTTAACATTAAAAAACCTGGAATGCAGAAAAAATACCCTGGATGATTTATTTACATCTTTAACCGGAAGACATTTAAATGAATAGATTTTCTCAATATCAACTGTTTCAGCTCACCCTGGCATATTTTAAAGAAATAGTGCGCGAACCCGGGGTATTATTCTGGGGTATTATTTTCCCGATATTAATGTCCCTTGGCCTGGGCATTGCTTTTACCAAAAAAGCAGATACCGAGCGGAATATCGCGGTAGTTTCGGTTCAGGACGAAGGTACCGCAGAAACTAATTCCGGATTAAGCCGTGCTCTCAGCAGATTTGGTGAAAAAAACATATCAGATGAAGGGGATTTTGCAGAATACAAAATTTCCATTCCAAACGAAAAACTGGGAAATACTATCTTTTTGTTACAAGAAATGACATGGGATGAAGCGATGACCGGGCTTAAAAGAGGAAGTGTAAATTTAATTATCACAGAACAAGATCATCATATCCTGTATCATTTTGATCCGGCCAACCCGGATGCACAATTAAGTTACCTTAAATTATCCTACCTCTTTGATAAGGATACCCTGCCCTTATCCAATACTTCAGAGTATATTGCCCCGCTTGAGGTTCAAGGTACCCGGTATATCGATTTTTTAATTCCCGGACTCATTGCCATGGGAATTATGATGTCTACCATGTGGGGCATCAGCTATGGCATTATTGAAAAAAGATCAAAAAAATTATTGCGCAGAATGGTGGCTACTCCAATGAAAAAGTCGAATTTTCTTATCGGTATGATTACCGTACGCATTGGAATGAATTTTATCGAATCTGTATTGCTGTTTCTTTTTGCCTGGTGGGTTTTTGACATTCAAATTCAGGGAAGTATCCCCGCAGTTATTGCCATTTTTATTGCCGGAAATGTAGCCTTTGCGGGTATTGCAATTTTTATTTCAAGCCGTACGGCTAAAACCGAAATCGGAAACGGATTAATTAATGTGGTTGTATTCCCGATGATGTTACTTTCCGGAATATTTTTCAGTTATCATAATTTTCCGGAATCTGTAATTCCTTATATTCAAAAAATGCCCCTGACCATGGTAGCCGATGGTATCCGAAGTATTTTTATTGAAGGGGCCGGATTTGCCCAGGTATCGGTTCCGCTTATTGTGTTAACATCCATTGGAGTTGTGTTTTTTACGGCAGGTTTGAAGATGTTTAAATGGTATTAAAACTTAGTCCTTATTCCAGATACGGGTATTTAAATTTAAATCGTTAACAATTTCTACCAGTAAAACCAGGTAGTTCATATTTTCTTCCATTAAATCATAATCAACAATCGATTTAAACAGCCTCGTTTCAAACAGGTTCTTTTTTATTTCGATGGCGATATTCACTTTTGAATCAACAAACGACAGATACACCTTTGTTTTCCATTTATTCTTAAAATCCAGGATACGCTGCATAAGCGCTGTAGATAAAATATAACGGGCTTCTACCTGGTCATCACCATATACTACAAATTCTTTTTCAAATTCAGGATTCTCAAGTTTTATCAGTTCACCGCGGCCCAGATTCATGGATTGCATCTTCTGCCCTAATTTACCAAATGTTTTTTCAGCAAAATCAGGCAAAACAAATGTGCGCGTAGAAAAGTTTTTATTAAAATCTGCAATAAAAAATATACCCTTAAAAAAAGTATGGTAGGTGGTTTTACGGTTCGAACCTGTACCACTTGTTGTTTTGTATTGGGCAACTACCTCTGAAAATTCTATTTTGGTTTTATCAATTGTTCCGCATATATGATCCTCACCCTTAAATCGATCACATGAATTCTTAAAAATATTACTGTTAACAAAATCTGGTTTCGAAATACTACCGTCAGGGTTATAAACAAGGTCGTTGTTTACAAATTTTGTGATTTTGGAAATAATCTGTTTTTTAAAATTTTTTCGGTAGCCCTGGCTGGCAACACTGATAAAAATAAAGCCAATAACAACTGTTATAATCTGAACAAATCCTTTCCAGTCATTCCCATCAGATGGTATCAACTTAGTTTCGGCAACAACAACTAAAAGAACCAGAAGAGCAATTAACAGCGCTGTGCGGCTTACTTTCTTTCGTTGCTGGTCCAATATTTTTAAATCAGGAAGTAGCTGGTTATCGTAAAACTCCCTGAATGATTTGGTGTTTTCCATAACGAGATACTATTAACTATTAAATAGATCTTTTGCACTTAAATTTTGCCTTTCGGTTTCCGGAATTTCAAATACTTTTTTACGAGTGTAATTCATCATTCCGGCCATAATATTCGACGGAAAAGTTTCAACAGCATTGTTATAACTGGTAACGGCAGCATTAAATGCCCTGCGGGCAGCTGATAGTTGTTCTTCCACCTCGTTCCAAGCAGCCTGCAACTGCAAAAAATTCTGGTTGGCTTTCAGATCGGGATAATTTTCAACAGCCACCATAATACCCGACAATTGTTTTGTTATTTTATTATCCAGATCAATGCGTTCATCTTCAGACAGGCCGCCTTTTAATACTTCGGTGCGAAGTTGGGTAATTTCGGTCAGCAGGTTTTTTTCATGTTTCATGTATTCTTTTACTGTAGCAACAAGGTTTGGAATCAGGTCGTACCTCTTTTTTAACATGGCATCGATGGAACCAAATGAGTTTTCCACGTCATTTTTTTTTCGTACCAGGCTGTTGTATAGCCCCATAATAAAAAGAAGAACCAGGACAACAATAATTATAGCAATAATCATTTTAGTTAATTTTAAGTTAATAAAGAATATTTTTTGATTTTACCAGGATCACATTGAGTATACGTAAAAATAGTTGAGAAATTCTCGGTATTTGATTTTTTACCGGTCTGTAAATCAAATGTAAGGAATAATTGTTTTGGTGTCAAAAAATAATTTGATTTTAAGCTCACGGCAGGATTGTAAAATAGAAACTAAAAGTCCATTTGGGATTAAAATCAAGATTATCCGGCATAACATATTTTTACTCATATGTATTTTAAGTCGGGGAAGTAATTAATTCTTTATGAGCAGGTTGTATTTCAGAATCCAATCACTTACCATTCCAGCTTCACCAGTGAGACTCCCTGTCGGGGTAAAAAAAACTGAACTTCGGTTATTCCGTTTTTTGCCTCAATCCAGGCTGGCGAAGTATAAAGTTTCAGCTGCCCGGCCTGTTCTATTTGTTTGAACTGTTTCTCGCTCACCTCTTGCGGTTCTCCAAGTTCCTTCCACTTTTCATACGAGTTGCTGAATTCCTGATCCACCCGGTAATGATGCATCAATAGTTTTCCATCTTGCAGTCCTGTAATGTTTAAAGTAATGTTTGAAATTTCTCCCGGTATGTCGTCATCAAAATAGTTCCATACCATAATGGTCATGGAGTTTTGATCTTTTGCAGCAATGGCATTAATATCAGGTTTTCCCAATATTCCTTTGGCAATTACTTCATTTGCTGAATAGGGATTTCCAGTAACTTCCACCCGGTTTCCGCTCATCATCCCAAACATCCGAAACACATTTAGTACTGGTTTATCGACTCCATTACTAGCCAACTCCCTGAAGCCTGCAAACCACTCCTGGTTTTCAAACTCAAATGCCCAGCTCAGCGCACCCGCCAAATTTACATCATATTGGTCCATGAGTTCGTATATCTTGGCAAAAGAAGAGGCTGTATAGCTTGGGTATACTGTACCATTTCTATATCCGTATTTTGGATCACGCTTCCAGGAGCAGGCTGCACATCCTTCAGGATCGCACTCCCCGATAATAACAGGTAATCCTTTCAATTCAGGAAAAGAGTTCACTGCTTCAAAACCTTTGACCAGGTCGTTCAATTGAGCTCCCATGTTCATGCGAATATGGTTATCTACAATTTCCGGTTGACCTTTTGCATGAAAAGAAATATACTCAAGGGGCGATCCGGTCTTACCTGTCACGTTGTTGATACCTCGCAGACAGTGCTCCAAAAAACCATACAAAAACTTATTTCCGCTTTCACCGCCTGGTCCTGTGGTATGAGGCCCCCCGACAATACATTCGGGGCAGGCCCTTTTAACGGCATCCACTGCATAGTCATAAAGTTTACAGTATTCATCAAATGTGCCAGACCAATAACCAATATCAGGTTCATTCCATACCTCCCATAACCAGGTTTTAATTTCATCGGCACCGTACTTTTCTTTTGTATGGATGACCAGTTCGTAAATTAATGCTGCCCATTTATCATAATCCGTCGGAGGATAAGTCCAGCCGGTCCAAAACTCGCCCTTTTTACTCCAGGCATGTTCATATGGCTCGGGATTTGTGGAAAGCGCCTTGGGCATAAAACCAAGTTCCACCAATGGGCGCATATCACGTTCCACATAAGATTCAAAAATTTTATCAATTATTGTCCAGTCATAAACAGGGTTTCCTTGTTCATCCTCTGTATAAACATTAGTATATCCCCATTTTAAGTCAGGTTCCCCTTCTTTGGTTGTCAATAAATTATGTGTCCGGACATAAACCGGTACAGGGCTAAGCCTGGAAATTTCGGTCAATAACTTTTTACCATTATCCATATAAGTATAGTTAGGCTCATCGTATCCGAAATAGGCATAAATGGGTTTCATTTCCCCGATTTCTTTAGATGCATCAATTTGGAGTCTCACCTGCCCGGTTTGAGCAATAATTGGATGTGTAAGAAAAATAATTGCCAGTAGTCCGATAATTTTATTCATGGTTATAATTTATGTGTAAAATATTTAGGTGCAATACCCCCAACTATTAATCATTAAAGTGTATATCTTATTTCATTACATAATTAGCTTTCCAACAGAAGAAATTACCTATCCTTCAACTTTCAACTCCGGATTAAATGTCACCGGCTTCATGCTTTCTGAAATAATACCGTTAATAAACCGAACGGTTATTTCAATGTTTGAAATATTAAACTCCCTGCTTTCACTACCTTTCTGTATTAAATTTTTGAAGATTTCATTAATGGCTTCTGTAAAAGCCAACCGGGCAATTTCATACTAATATTTGAATTCAAAGGTATCATTTCCTTCTTAATGGCATGTAATGAAGAATTCTAAAACAACGGTTATCGATAAAAACTCTTTAATTCATTTACTTTACCGGAATAAAATATTCTGAATGTATCACGTGGTTGTGAACAATAATAAACCTGCAGCCCGTTTTCCCTGAAATATTTATTGTTTACCTGTCCGATCTTTTTGTACGAATTAAATAAGAACTCAATATCACCAACTTCATGATTTACATAAATCATTGAAGCATTCGGCACACTATCCGGCGCCCATTGAAGAAAATTATCATTAAAACAAATCGGTTTGGGCAAACCGAATTTTTTTCCATAAAAATTGATTGCTCCGGCTTGTCCGTAATTTTCAGCATAAATTAAACAACTGTCCCTTTCTCCTTTCGGCAATGAAAGATACTGCTGTATCACTATGGAACTTAACTCTTTCCAGCCTGTCATGTCGGCATAATCCTGTGGCAAATTATGTACATCACCATCTTCCCACCTATTGGTAAACTCTGCCGTCTTTTTTGTGAAATTCTCCATTTTTTCAAGACTATAAATCGGTAAACTTAAAGGAAGCATAGGTATTGATATAAGGAGCACCAAAGCTATTGAAACATACTTTAAATAAGGTTTAAAATATTTGTCAACAGCATATCCTCCCAGTGCAAATAAAATACTATATAATCCAAGGGTGTAATAGGATTTACCGTGCAATATTAAAATTATAAGTACCGTAAACAGAAAGGTATAAGCCATCGGCCGGTACTGCTTTTCCGGTTTAAAAAAAAGAAAAACAATAAGTCCTGTCATCCAGATTATCAGGCCGGGAAAATTCATAATAAACTGGTCAATAATAAAACCTGCAATTGTTACATTCGCAAACTGGTATCTTTGAAGTTCTGACATGTGGTGCATTAAAGGCCAATTATGGCTGTATTGCCACAGTATATTCGGCAGGATAATCAATATTCCAATTGCGCCGCCAATAAAAAAATGTTTTGATTTTATTAAACTCCTGAGCCCGGTAAGTAAAATCGCTAAAAGAGAAGACACAATAAAAAAAGCTACGGAATACTTGTTCAGAAAAGCAATTCCCCACACTATAAAAATACTGATCCAGATTTTCGGATTAGCAGTTCTTAATAATTTTATAATCAAATAGCCTGATAAAAGCCAGAAAAACTGGTTAAACGAAACCGGTTGGAACAATGAGTTTGATCTCAAAAAAGCCGGGGAAAATATAAATGCCAATGCCGCGATGACTATAGCAAACAAACTTCCGTTTAGTTCTTTAACAATTTTTGCAATTATTATAACCGAAACACTTCCGATAAGTGCCGGGAAAAAACGCAGGGCAAATGTTGTCTGGCCAAAAATGAGGGTCGAAAACCTTGAAATAAATGCAATTAAGGGCGGAACTGAAACATATCCCCAATCGGGGTTTTCACCTAATGAAAAATATAATAATGCATCACGATGCAATTCATAATTATTAAATACTATTAAGTGAATGCCTAATTTAACAAATGCCAATATAATAATAATGATCCATTCTTTTGAAATTCTGTTTTTCATAGATTAATTTATTTTTGCTTACGACTTTAATCCCACTGTTGTATTAAAAAAAATTGGGTTTTCTACATTCATACCTGGTAATCAACTAAAAGTAAAGATTAAAACCAGAATCTCAAAGCAAACAACCTGTTAAAAGGCTAATACAGGTAAATTTTATTTTGATGGGCAAAATTCACTTATAGTTGAGCATACAGCCCCTATGAGTTTTGTATTATTTAATTATACATTTTCAAACAACGCTGATTTTAATTTAGTTATTCTTTTTGCCTCAACCCGCACTTGTTTCATATGTCCGTAATTCATGGGGAAATATATTACGGGATTATACAGATTCCCGAAAAACCGTTTTAGTACAGACAGTAAACTGTAAAACTTTTTCCGTGCATTAACTTTTCCTATTTGAAGTTCGTAAGGGGTCATGTTTTTGGGTTTAAACACCACCGTATTATGATCGTAGTATCGCCAGTCTGTAGTGGTTAAACGGTTTTGTTTTTTCAGGTCGTCATAAATCTTTGTTCCCGGATAAGGTGTTAGAACATTAAAGGAAACCGTACATATCTTATTTTTTATAAGGAATCGAACCGTTTTTCTGAATACATCTTTTGTATCGTTATCAAATCCAAAAACCATGGAGGCATGAATAAGGATCCGCCTCTTTTTAATTTTTCTAATAGCGTTTTCCAGGTGTTCAAGATCATTAAATGTTTTGCGCATCGATTTAAGATGTTCCTCTACTACACTTTCAAATCCAAAGAACAACGCCCTGCACCCGCTTTCTGCTGCAAGTTCCATCAGCTCTTTATCTTTAACCAGTAATGATACTGAAGATTGTCCCACCCATTTTATTTTTAAGGGTTTAATGGCCTTGAATAATGCTTTGGCATACTTTGAATCGCCAATAATATTATCATCCAGAAACATAAAGTTCTTAGATTCGGATTCCTGGATATCCCGAACCACATTTTCTATGGGTATATGTCTGATCTTTTTCCCGTAAAGATTGGTAACGCAGCAAAACTCACAATCATAAGGACATCCCCGGGTGGTTAATATGGGAACAAGATTAAACAGTCTGTTTTTAATACTTTTACCGAAGTATTTTGGAACGTATTTACCCAAATCTGGCATGGGATCGTGGTATTTTCTTTTTAATTTATTATTCTGGAAATCATAAATTAGCGTTTCCCATATGCCTTCTGCCTCTCCCACAACCACGCAATCTGCATATTGCTCTGCTTCTTCGGGGAGTATTGTAGGATGCACCCCTCCCAATACAACAGTTTTGTTTCTTCTTTTAAATTCCTTACAAAGCTCATAGGCCCTGGGTGCATTTGCTGTCATACAGCTTATGCCCACCAGGTCACATTCCTGATCAAGATTAATCTTTTCTGCCTCTTCTTCAATTATCTTAACTTCATGACCGGGAGGCGTTAATCCTTCAAGAATATAAAGGGCCAGTTGCGGCATCATAAGGCCTTTATTCGTTCTTTTTTCTGTATCTACTGTTGGGGAAATAAGGAGTATTTTCATGTATAAGCCCGGACTGTAATTTTTTGTTGTTACTTTATAAAAACTTTGAGATATTATTATACTTCTCAGGTAAACAATGTTTGCACCTGTAGATTAATTTTCAATTATCTTTTAGCTCCTATTAAAATTAATAAATAAAACTTTCACTGTCAAGGATTAATACTATTTTCAAAATCATTTGCCTTTAATACGATTTTTCTTAAATGAGTTTTTTAAAATTTACTATTAATAAATCTTTGTCCGGAATTGTGAATGAGTTGGGAAATGAAATTTAAAACACAGGCATTACTGGTGAGAGGCTGGACAAGAAATCTCCTGTCCTTCATACTTCAAAACACTAGATTCCTCTTCCCGGGAGTATTACATATCGGAAAGACAAATAACCTACTAAAAACCTTTCAATCCGAACCTGCCATTATGAATAAGGCTGGAGATATCGAATAGAGAAATCCAGATATAACAGATTAATAAAGAACTGCCCGAAAGTATTCGATCCTTTCTGTTTAAAACGTAATTTGTGGCGATCGGTTTGTTCCCGGTTCACCGGTAATCCCTTTACTATAATGAATTACATCTATCGATTCGGGAACAATTTTAATTAACACAAAAACCTCTTTCCAATCCGGGATATATTTCTCCCAGTACTCCCGTTTTTTCTTCACAAGCAGTTTTTTATCATCAATTATTTCAGCTTTGCCGATGAGGTTTACATAGCCAATGGCATGATTATGATCCGCATAGTACACGCTCACTCTGGGATCATTTTTTATTTCCGAAACCTTACGGCTTGATCGGTTTGTAGCAAACCAGATTACCAGTTCGTCACCCAACGGAAAAGGATTCATGGTTCTCACTTGCGACTGGCCTGTGGAATCAACAGTAACCAGCGCACAATACTGGTTAGACTGCATTATATCCCGTGCTGCAGCCAGTATCGAATCGCGCGGAAACAAAGGTGTTTGGGATTGTGCAAAAAAAGAAAATAAACCTGGCGCCAAAAAGAGTATCAGTATATACAAGTTTTTGATGTTTTTTTGTGTGTGTAGTAATTTCATGTTTTAAATTTTTTAGTCTGGTATTTTTTTTCGTAAATATCTGTTTTTATGCTTGCGTGTTGTACCTATTATTTTTTTGTTTTTTGTTCTAAATTTATCGTCACTATTATACCACTTTCAATCTACAGATAATGAAAATCAATTGTTTACCCCAATCACTGAAGGGGGTAATTGATTTTCTCTACACCCTTTAGGGCTGGGGTAAATGGAGAAAACAAATAGAGATTTCTGGTACAATTGTGACGAATTTTATCTGTTATATATTCAATCCAGTATAAGACAAGATAATCCATATTATCCCTACTCTGGTATTGAAGATTTTCATTATGTAATCTAAAGTATTGTCTCAGAAATATTAATGTGAAGGTATTATATACAAGAATATTGAATAGTATCCAGTTAACTCTGAATAGATTAGAAGATAGTTGAATTCAAAAAATTTATTCGGAAAATATCGAATTTAAACTACACATGCTGCCGTTAAATATCAACCAACCTTGCTATTTGACCTTCCGGAGATCGACTGTTTCAGTCTGGTAATAAATTTTAATAGTTGCAATACCATACATGCACATAATGAACGTCATTTGACATTTTATTGCAGGAAAGACTATGTAAACTTTAATCTTTTTTGATAATTAAATTAATATCAGGATAACAAAATTCCTTTGGTAATCCTTTTTTTAAATTCCGAAGAAATGAAATATAGTTTAATTGCCTTCTTGTATATTTAATAATATTAATATTTTCAAATCCGTCCAAACTACTCACTATATTCAGGTCTTCAACATTTTTAATAGATATTTCAAATTCATGAAAACTAATCCCCCTGCCCCTTCTAAGAAAGTGCATCATGTTTTTTTCATTTATTTCTCTATACTGATCATTAAAACCAATTCGACTTGAATATTTTGAGTACATAAAAGCAAGTTCATCGGGTAACCAATTAAAAAAAGGTAATAAAGATGTATGAGAATCATGATACCATAAACGATTGGGTGATTCAATTACAACCATATAGGAAGATGTTTGTAGCATACTCCAAACATCTCTCAGTGATATTATTCTTTCTTCAATAGTCATGTGTTCTAAACATGCAAAGAAGATTATGAAGTCGAAACTTTTATGACTAAAAAGCTTTTTTAATTCTGTAGCATTTGCAACATGAAAATCGGCTTTCTGATGAGTAATCCGAAGTCTGTCTTTTGCAACCTGCAAAGCACCTTCATCAACATCAATTCCAGTTACAATGGCGCCTTGTTCCGCCAGAGCTAACGTTGATGAACCCGTTCCGCAACCAATTTCCAATATGTTTGCCTGCTTAATTTGTTTTATACTATTTAACCATGGAATTATTCGCATTCTGTCATTTTCTAAACGATTCACTAAATGATCATCCATGTCTTTTTGAAGCATTATCTCTAAATCTTTATCTATAGGCTTTTTCTTAATATGATAATTATTATGAATAGAAAGTCTTAATTCTTCCAATTGTTCCTCTTTGAGATTTATCTGGTTTAATTTTAGCTCCTTAGGTATTCTCCAGAGCTGTTTTTTAAAAGTCTTCTTTATTTTCTGATTCATGATTTAATTTTTAGTGCCGGATTTTATAGTGCCTAACTTATTTAAAAATGAATATT
This sequence comes from Bacteroidales bacterium, assembly GCA_016934395.1. GTDB lineage: Bacteria > Bacteroidota > Bacteroidia > Bacteroidales > UBA10428 > JAFGSZ01. Next base: position 1,608 of record JAFGSZ010000136.1, on the reverse strand, counting down.
TTGTACACATATCAAATAGCATGTTAATAGAATATTCTGCTATATTTTATAGTTTATGTTTTTGTTCTAAATTATCAAAATTTTTCTCGTTTTTACCTAATAACCTTCAAAATTTAAAGATTCTAGCATTAAAAACAAAATTGAGGTTTGGTCTGTCTCAAAACCGCCATTTTCGAAAATTATATATTCTTGCAAAATTTAACACATGCGCCATTTGGAATATACAGAGAACACTTAAAAGATTAAAAGATTGTTGAAATTAAGAATAGTAAACCGGGGGATATCTGATTTCAACTACTAATTCAAAACTCTGATTGCAGCATAATAAATTTTTGTGGACGTTTATAATTCTTACTTTCCGCTTATAAAACTTATACTATTAAGAAATTGTATAAGTTTCTCTTTGTTGGGACTCTTATCTCCGGTATCTGACATAGTGGGTATATCAACCAACATAATAAAATCACCAACAAGCTTATAGGCATATTTTGATTTTTGAAAAGTATTCTTTTCTTCCACGGTATAGGTTGCACTAAAATACTGATAGTCCACACCGTTAATATTCAGCGTTTCAATTTCGGAGCTGGTTATTTTTAATGGAAAACCATATTTTTTTATGCGTTCCCGGGCAGTTTCAAATAAATATTCTTTTAAGTTTTTTGTTTTTACTTTTCCGGAATTTATTAATGTCACCATAATATCATACTGTTCTATTGTATTATGGAAAATCAACAGTAACTGTTCTGTTTTCTTATTAAAATTAATTTTCTGGTTCGCCACCTGATCAAATGTCACTGTATGGTTTAATGAATCAGTAGCCCCAACCCTCACAATTTTACTATCATATTGTATTGCTATCCCCAGCGAATTATTCAAATAGGCTTCCGAAGATAGTATACCTCTGTCAATAATTAAATCCTTATCATCACAGGAAAACAGTAATAAAATGAGTACAATGTTTTGTAACTGTTTCATAATTTTTCGTTTCTCAGCTGAATTTTACTTCTTCAAATATAAGTAATAATTATTGGGGTAGACATAGTGTTTAAGATCAGGTAGTGTAAATGAGCACCTGCTTCCCGGATGGCATTTAGGTTCTTTGAACTAAACACTTTAAGTTTTGTTTAAAGAGTTAGAATAAATATTAAACAGAATGAGTGGTAGAATTTTAATTTTAGCAACCGTAGTCTTTGTTTTTACTGAATACACCGTATATTCCCAGGAGTTAACCATTACCGAACCTGTGCGTTTTTTGGCCCTTGGAGATTCTTATACTATCGGGGCCAGTGTTTCACCTTCTGTACGTTGGCCCAAACAACTCTTTGATTCGTTAACAGCCCGGGGATACCAAACAGAGTCCTTTGAAATTATTGCGCAAACCGGATGGCGGACAGATGATTTAGAACAAGCCATAGAATATGCAAATTTAACAGAAAATTACAACCTGGTTTCACTGCTTATTGGTGTAAATAACCAATATCAGGGATATTCTGTGGATACCTATAAACCCGGATTTGAAGATCTTCTTAAAAAGGCCGTCGCTCTTGCAGGAGGTAAAACAACCCGTGTTTTTGTTTTATCTATTCCCGACTATGCCTATACACCCTT
>JAFGSZ010000135.1 GCA_016934395.1 Bacteroidales bacterium | reverse complement strand
TCTCTTTTTTGTTTGAAATAAAAGCGGATGAGAACAGAAGGGCATAAAAATCAGTTTGAGTGTGAGTTAAGAGTGTGGTGTATTCTGTTGATTTTTCTCAAAACTCACTCTCTAACTCACACTTTCGTATTTAATAAAACCGGCATTTGAAATTAAAAAAACTGATGATAAATTTTGAATATTTCAATCTATATGAGATCAGTGTGACGAATAATCCCTCCTCAATGAGACCGGAAATCATCAGGCATAGCGCAGGTGATTTTCAGGTCGAATTAGTCACGAAAGTGTAACGTATCGGGATTTCTCCGCAACAAGATTTAAAGAGAAGCCAGGATTAGCTTCTCTTTTTTGTTTAATAAAAGTCAACAGATTTGTGCCAAAAGAATTATCGGGAGTTCAATGATAATAAGTTTAATTTTACTGAACTTCAATAAGTTTATACTTTTTATTTTTAGGTTGCTGAAAAACGAATACCTCTTTGCAGGAATCCGGGAGTTCTGACTCATTATCTGTAATTAAAAAATCTCCTGTTTCTAACTTAAATTTTCGGGCAAGAACCTTCCTTCTTTCCCTTTCCAAATAAAAGATTGTACTCCTCGAACAGGTGGTCTCTTCAAATAAAAAGAGGGGGTTATCGCGAACTTTTGCATGAATTAGATACGCCTGGTCTTTCTCAAGTTTTGCATAGCTGTGTATATTCCGGTAGGGTACAACAGTAAGGTTGAATGAAATCCGAAGAATAATCAAAATCAGTATAAAAATATACAGTGCATTATACAATACCTTTTGATTATAAATAATTGAAAACAGTATCGCGAGCCCTGAAGCAGCGCCAATTAAATAAACGTACCTGATCTCATGAAATTGGGGAATAAAAAATATTGCCAGCGGAAAAACCAATCCAAGAATGGAAAATACAGTAAAAATCACCTTATATGTTTTGTGAATATTAGGTTTTTCATGGATAATGTATAAATAGAAAAAGGCAAGTACATTAATAATCAGTGGATAAAGCATATAAACATAGCGCTGCCGGGTTCCCGGTGAAATCCAGTAAATGAAAGCATTTCCAAGAAAGATGTACAGGCTGAACTGAATATAATCGTTGCTCCTTAATATTTTACGGAATCCTTTAAAGAATAATAAAGGGACAAACAAAAGTGCAGGGAAAATATTTTTTAATAAATCGCCCGGGAAAACATACAGGTTTTTCAAAAATGTAAGGCTGTTATTTTCCAGTACGGTCCGTTTTGCAGATCGTGACCAGAGTATATTCAGAAAATCCCCCGGATCGTTATTGCGGCTGTACAGATAAAAATAACCGCCAATAATTATCAGAAATACAAAAATTCCGGTAAAATGAGGAAGTCGGAACAGGATCCGGAATTTTTTGGTATACAGAAAAAACAATAGTAAAGATAATCCGGTAAAAACAAGGGTAGGGAATGCTTTTGTCAGCAAACCTAATGCAGCAAGAATATAGGTGGAGATGAATAAAAGATACCAGCGCTGTTTTTTATAAAAATGAAAAATAGTGAAAAAACCGCCCAGCGTAATTAATGAATAGAAAATATCAATTTCGCCCAATAAAGAAAAATAAAAATAAATGTCAATGGAAACTAAAAATAAAAATGCGCTTAATATACCAAATCGTTGACTCACATACTTTTTACCCATCAGGTAGATCAATCCTCCCATTAATATTAATGAAACCGGTGTAAAAAAGCGTGTTGCAAATTCCGAATACGATCCGAATATTTTGTAAGATAAAATGATCATCCAGTTCCACAGGGGAGGCTTTTTAAAATACAACTCACCAAATTCGGTAGGTACAATAAAATTTTTGTTAAATATCATTTCCAGCGCTATCAGCGCCCTCCTGGGTTCTTCAAGGTACAGGGGCTGTGCACCCAGATTTATAAACAAAGAAATTACATACAGAACAAAGGCAAAAAGCAAAAAATATTTTTCTTTAAGGCTCAGTGTATTTTCTGTAAATGCCATGGTAAGATAATTAAGATTTCCGGGAAATTATTTTTTTTTCAAAGGCGAAACGCTTGGTATAAAAATTATAAAAGAAAATAAACCCGGTAACAATAAATTTTGTAATGTACTGATGGACACTAAAAAACTCATGTTTATTTAGAAGATAAATAAATGAGGTTCCCAAACCTAAACCTATAAGCGAAAATAAAATCGAAAGGAAAAATGCAGCATACAAATTCCTTTTCATAAGAAAAACAAAACGTTTTTGTAAAATAAAATTTACAATAATTCCTGAGGTTTGCGAGATAATATTAGAAATAACAGGAGAAAACAGGTTATTTACAAGTAACAGGTAAGATCCGTAATCCACTGCTGTGGCAACTGAGGATGTAAGTGCAAATTTAAACTTAGGAATAAAAAACTCCTTGAGGAAAAGTTTAAATTTCCTATAAAAATCAGGTGTACTGTAAGTCATAATATTTCTTGTATTCTCCTTTTATGGTCAGTAATTCATCATGTTTTCCGCGTTCAATAATTTCTCCGTTTTGCATTACACATATTTCGTCAGCATGTACAATTGTAGACAACCGGTGTGCAATTACTATTGAAGTTCTGTTTTTCATTAATTTGGCAAGGGCATCCTGCACCAGGCGTTCAGATTCGGTATCCAATGCCGAGGTTGCTTCATCTAAAATTAGTATGGGCGGGTTTTTCAGCACGGCCCTTGCAATGCTGATGCGTTGCCGCTGGCCTCCCGATAATTTTCCTCCGCGATCACCAATATTGGAATGGTATCCAAATTCCGTATTTATAATAAATTCGTGAGCATTGGCTACTTTGGCTGCCGATTCAACATCTTTTTCAGAAACATGGTCAAGGCCGAAAGCAATGTTATTATAAAAGGTATCGTTAAAAAGAATAGGTTCCTGGTTTACAATACCCATTAAATTACGAAGCTCATCCAGCCGCAAATCACGAATATCAATACCGTCAATTGAAATACTGCCGCTTTCCACGTCGTAAAACCGGGGCAACAGATCAACAAGGGTTGACTTGCCGGAACCGGACTGGCCAACAATTGCTATTGTTTTTCCTTTCTCAAGGGTAAGGTTGATATTTTTAAGCACATACTCTTGGTTGTATCTGAAACTTACATTTTTATATTGTACTGAAGCCGTAAAACCTGAAATCCGCTTTGGATTATCTTTTACAATAATATTGGAGGTGGCATGGAGTATTTTATCTACACGCTGCGAAGAGGCAAGGCCTTTTTGGATGCTGTATAAGGCACTGGAAAATGCTTTTACCGGATTTATTATACTGTAAAAAATTACAAGATAGGCCATAAAATCAGCGGGAGATAAATTACTTTCATTTTTTAGAATAAGGCTGCCACCATACCACATCACACTTACAATTAGGACAGTTCCCAGAAATTCACTCACCGGATGAGCCAAAAAATGCCGCCGCATCAGGCGGTTCATAATATTCCGGTATTCTTCATTTTCTTTCCTGCTTCGGGCCTGCATGATCTTTTCCGCATTAAAAGCCTTTATTATCCGAAGGCCGGAAATCGACTCTTCCACAGTGCTGAGGATTTCCCCCATTTTAATCTGACCCGCCATGGACCTCCGCTTTAGTGATTTCCCGATCCGCCCGATAATTAAACCTGCCACGGGAAATAAAATAAACACAAACAAGGTCAGTTGCCAGCTCATGGCTATCATGGCTATTAACGATACCAGGATAATTATCGGATTTTTAAAAAACATTTCCAATGAATTCATTATGGAATGTTCAATTTCCTGAACGTCACCGGTCATTCGTGAGATAATATCACCTTTTCGTTCTTCGGAGAAAAAACCAATAGGCAGGCTGATTATTTTAATATAAATCTGGTTGCGGATGTCGCGTACTACTCCATTTCGAATAGCCACAATAAAAAAACTGGCCAGAAATGTTAACCCGGTTTTAAATAATACCAAAACAATAAAAAATATACCTAAATACACTAGGGCTCTTGCCGATCCCTGGGTGTCCATTAGTTGTGTGATATAGCAATATATATTGTGAATAATGTCGTCTTTTGGAATGTTAAGCGGGAAAATGGAAAAATCGATATCTTTTACCCCGTATACCTTTTCCTGGGTACCAAACAAAATTTCCAAAACAGGAATCAGCGTAACAAAAGAAAATACACCGAATATTGCACCGAAAAAATTAAAAATAATGTTTAAAGTTATTTTAGACTTATAGGGAGGAAGATATCTTTTGAAAATTTTTAAAGCGTCTTTCATGTTTTAAATACCTGTATAATTAAAAGGATTAATTTTTTTCAGTTCCTCTTTTACTTTTTCGCTAACATTTAAAGTATCGATAAAGCTGATTATAGAATCGCTGGTGATTACTTCGTTGGTGCGGGTTAAATTTAATAATGCTTCGTATGGTTTCGGGTATCCTTCTCTTCTTAGTATTGTTTGTAAGGCTTCGGCAACTACACTCCAGTTTTTCTCGAGATCATCCCGAATGGCCTTTTCATTAAGCAGTAGTTTATCCAATCCTTTCTGAAGGGATTTTAAAGCAACCAGTGTATGAGCCAACGGCACACCGATGTTTCTGAGAACGGTGGAATCCGTAAGGTCCCTTTGTAATCTGGATACCGGTAATTTTGCCGAAAGATGCTCAAATATTGCATTGGCCACTCCCAGGTTTCCTTCCGAATTTTCGAAATCGATAGGATTTACCTTATGAGGCATAGCCGAAGAACCGATTTCACCTTTTTTAATCTTTTGTTTAAAATATTCCATGGATATATACGTCCACATATCACGGTTAAGATCAATAAGGATGGTATTTATTCTTTTCAGCGCATCCATGGACGCCGCCAGATTGTCGTAGTGCTCAATCTGTGTGGTAGGGTATGAACGTGTAAGGCCCAGGATTTCATTAACAAATTGTGTAGCAAATTTATTCCAGTCGATTTGAGGATACGCAACAACATGAGCATTAAGGTTGCCTGTTGCCCCGCCAAATTTCGCTGAAAAAGAAATGGCTTTTAATTGCTGAAGTTGAATTTTTAGTCGTTCAGAAAATACATTAAGCTCTTTTCCCAACCGCGTGGGTGACGCAGGTTGACCATGGGTACGGGCCAGCATACTTACCGATTTCCATTGATCCGACAAACCATCAATTATAGCTATCAGGTTTTCTATCAGCGGAAAATACACCTCATTCAAAGCTTCTTTGTATGAAATCGGAACCGCGGTATTATTAATATCCTGAGAAGTAAGCCCAAAGTGAATAAACTCTTTATACTTATCTAATTTAAGTTCGGCGAACTTTTCTTTCAAAAAATATTCAACTGCTTTAACATCGTGATTGGTTGTGTTTTCAATCTCCTTAATTCGTTTTGCATCATCTTGTTTAAAGTGCAAATAAATATCACGAAGCTGCACATATACATTCTTATCAATATCTTTCAACTGCAGCAGGGGAATGTTACATAGTGCAATAAAATATTCGATTTCAACCTGAACCCTGTATTTTATAAGGCCGAATTCGGAAAAATATTTCGATAATTCGTTAACTTTAGAACGGTATCTTCCATCTAGTGGTGATATGGCAGTCAGGTTGTTTAGCTCCATTTTTTTATTTTTACCTGCAGCAAAGTTAGAAAAAAAACAATTTGTACCCTGTGAAGGCCTTATTATTTGGAAATTTTATAGTACATCATACAAAGTACCGTGTTTTTTCTGCACGGATTTTTGTAAAAAAAGAAATACCTGCATTCATTTCAAAGAATGTTATTAATTTTGGAAGTGTGAAATTCACAGCAGGAGTTAAAATGTAAAAACATGCATAAAATAATTTTAATGTTGTTGCTATCGTTGATTTTTTCTGCGAATAGCACTAACAACGATGTCCCTGAATCTATTGGAAAACCTCTGGTATATGTTTTTGATATAAAGACAGAAATTGCCAAACCTGTCTGGAGGATTACACAAAAAGCTTTTGATGAAGCCGTTTCGATGCGCGCTAACTACATACTAATTCATATGAACACCTATGGAGGTATGGTGAATATTGCCGATTCTATTCGAACAAAAATTCTTAATTCACCTATTCCGGTTTTAGTTTTTATCGATAATCAGGCAATATCTGCCGGTGCGCTGATTTCTATTGCCTGCGATAGCATATATATGAGGCTGGGCGGGAGTATTGGAGCGGCTACGGTAGTTAATCAGACCGGCGAGCAGGTTCCGGATAAATACCAGTCTTTTATGCGGTCAACTATGCGCGCTACTGCAGAAGCCCACGGAAAAGATACTATTATAGAAGGAAATGATACAATTATCAGATGGCACAGAGACCCGAAGATTGCCGAAGCTATGGTTGATCCGGTATTGGAAGTGGAGGGAGTAGTTGATTCGGGCCAGGTACTTACACTTACTGCTGAAGAGGCCGTTCGTCTGCACTTTGCTGAAGGTATTGCTGAAAATATTCCTGAAGTACTTAAACTTGCCGGAATTACAGAATATCAGATCAAACGATATGAGCCATCGGGAACTGATGCAATTATTGGTTTTTTATTAAGTCCGATTATCCAAAGTCTTCTGATAATGGCAATAGTAGGAGGAATTTATTTTGAATTACAAACACCGGGCATTGGATTCCCTTTAGCTGTGGCTGTATTGGCTGCATTATTATATTTTGCCCCCTTATATCTTGAAGGGCTCGCCCAACATTGGGAAATGCTGGCATTTATTATTGGTATCGTGTTAATTGCGCTTGAGATTTTTGTTGTTCCCGGTTTCGGAATCACCGGAGTTTCGGGCATTATTCTGGTAATGCTGGGATTGACCATGAGCCTTGTTGATAATGTTGTTTTTGAATTTGAAGGTATCGGCGCTTTCGATAAGGTATTTAAGGCTTTCTTTATGGTTACGGCCTCTGTTTTTTTATCCTTTATACTTTCCATTTATATCAGTAAAAAATTATTTACCTCCAAAACTTTTAAAGGACTAGCCCTTGATACAGTTCAAAATAAAGACGAAGGGTATATCGGAATAGATTTACATCAAAAAGAAATGGTTGGAAAATCAGGTGTTGCATTTACCATGCTTCGCCCTTCCGGAAGGGTAGAGATTGACGGTGAACTTTTTGATGCCAAAGCTGAAGTAGGGTATATTGACAAGGGTAGTAAAGTAAAGGTAATTCATGATGAAGCCGGACAGTTATATGTAATAAAAATTTAATTTAAAAGTTAATATTAATATTAAGTCTTTTTTCAGATTATGAACGAGCACAAACTGATAAAAAGAATTCTTTACCTTTTTCTGGTTGTATTAATTCTTCTTTCTATAAAAGGGGTTGATATATATACTAAAGCTTTTCGGCCCAATGTTAAAATTCCGGAGAAGAAGTTTACCTATATATTTATTCACACCGGCGCGGATTATGACCATGTTTTAAATTCACTGGCTGATAAAAAAGTGATTATTAATCTTAAAAGTTTTAAATGGACCGCCGAAAGGAAAAATTATAAAAATCATATTCATCCCGGCAGGTACAAGATTCAACATGGCATGAGCAATAACGAAATCATCAATCTGCTGCGTTCCGGAAAGCAGGAACCGTTGATGCTTACATTCAACAACATTCGATTAATTGAAGACCTGGCCTCAAGAATAAGCCGTCAGATAGAAGCTGATTCAGCAGAATTGGTTAACTTATTAAGAGATGAGGAATATATTTCAAAATTTGGTTTCGATAAATATTCCATTCCTGGGATGTTTATTCCCAATACCTATGAATTTTTCTGGAATACTTCAGCTTCTGCTTTTATTGAGCGGATGAATAAAGAATACCTGAAATTCTGGAATAAAAACCGGCTGGCTGCTGCGGATAAATTACACTTTACTCAAAATGAAGTAATCACCCTGGCTTCTATTGTAGATGCAGAGACCTATAAAAATGATGAGATGCAGAGAATTGCAGGTGTGTACATTAACAGGTTAAATAAAGGTATACGTCTGCATGCAGATCCAACTGTAATCTATGCGGTTGGTGATTTTACAATCCGCAGGGTTTTAAAAAAACACCTGTTAACAGATTCACCTTACAATACCTATAAATATTCGGGATTACCTCCGGGACCGATCTCGATTCCATCTATTGTTTCGATTGAGGCAGTATTAAATTTTGAAAATCATAATTATTTATATTTTTGTGCCAAAGAAGATTTTTCAGGGTATCACAATTTTGCCAAAACCCTGGCCCAACATCAACAAAATGCACGTTTATACCAGCGAGCGTTAAACAGGCGTAAAATTTTAAATTAATTGCAAAAAATTCTTCTTTACATAAGAATAAAAATGTAAATTTCTTGTAGCATTTTAATTTTAATGAATTTTATTGAATGGATAAAATCAAATTCGGGACGGATGGATGGAAAGCTTTGATCGCTAAAGATTACACCCTGTCAAATGTTTCAAAAGTTGCTTATGCTACAGCATTGTGGCTTACCAAACGTTATAAAAATCCTTCTGCTGTAGTCGGTTACGATTGCAGATTTGGCGGGGAAATGTTTATGGAAGCCGTTGCTAAAATATTTGCTTCCAAGGGCATCCGCGTGTATATTCCCGAGCATTTTGTTGCAACCCCGATGGTTTCTTTAGGAATAGTTAAATTAAAAGCCCACTGTGGGATAATGCTTTCAGCCAGCAACAGTCCGGCAGAATTTAACGGATATAAACTTAAGGGGTCATTCGGCGGGCCCATGCTGGAAAAAGACGTGAGAGACGTAGAAAATCTTATATCTGATGATTATGAGATTGACCTGGAATTGTTAAACTGGAATTTATTACTGGAACAAGGTACCATTCAATATATCGACCTGGAATCGATTTATATTAAACACATTCGCGATTCTTTTGATATTGATAAAATTGCCCGGTCCGGTCTAAATTTTGCTTTTGATGCTATGTACGGTAGCGGTCAGAATGTATTTAAAAAATTGTTACCCGGAATTAAAATGTTCCACTGTGAAGTGAATCCTACTTTTATGGGCATCCCGCCCGATCCGCAGCACATTAACCTTTTTGAATTATCGGAGTTTATCTGGAATAATAAGAAAATTGATTGTGCATTTGCTATTAGCGGTGATGGCGACAGGCTTGCGCTGTATGACCATGAAGGCAATTATATAGATTCGCACCATATCATGCTTTTATTAATTCATTATCTGGCCCATTACAAGCATTTACATGGTAAGGTAGTCACCAGTTTTTCAAGCACATCGAAAATAGAAAAATTGTGCCTGCAATATGGCATTAAAGTAGAACGCGTGAAATTGGGATTTAAAGATATTACCAAAATTATGATTTCTGAAGATGTACTCGTGGGCGGAGAAGAATCTGGCGGTATTACAGTGGGCAGCCATATTCCCGAACGGGACGGCATCTGGATGGGTTTGATGATCTGGCAGTGGATTGTTGAGACCGGAAAGTCTGTTCGTGAATTATTGGAAGAAGTATATCAGATTACCGGGAAATTTGCTTTTGAGAGATCTTTTATCGATGTTAATAAACAAACAAAGAATAAAATAATGGAAAAGTGCAAAAGCAAAGACCTTACGGCATTTGGTAATTACCGTGTAAACCGGATTGAAGATCTTGACGGATATAAATTCTTTTTTAATGAAACAGCATGGTTTATGATACGTCCTTCCGGAAGTGAACCCATAATTAGAACTTATGCAGAAGCAGAAACCATTGAGGAAGCTAAAGAGATTTTAGCAGTTGGTACCGAAGTTATATTGAAAATAGAATAAATCTTAAAAAATATTTACCTCTGTTTCCAGTGTGATGGCAAAATGATTGAGTACTGTTTTCTGAATGCGTTTTGAGTATTGGAGAATTTCATCTCCTGTAGCATTTCCCAGATTAATTATAACTAAAGGCTGTTTTTTATAGGTACTCACATTACCTATCTTTTTCCCCTTATAATTAGAGGTCTCTATTAACCAGGCAGCGGAAAGTTTAACTTCATTTTCTGAAACTTTCCAGTTTGGGGCTTTCGGATAGAACTTTAATAATGAATTTGCAATTTCGTTGGGTACAACAGGATTCTTAAAAAAACTGCCGGCATTTCCAAATTCTTCCGGATCGGGCAGTTTCGACCGGCGGATAGCAATCACAGCTTTTCTTATGTTTTGAATAGTTGTTTCAGGATAATTGTCAAGCTCTTTTTCGATTGATCCGTAACTCGTGGTAAATATGTGTTCCTTTGAAAGCCTGAAAACTACATGGGTAATTATAAATTGTTCGTTTATTTCGGATTTAAAAATACTGTTACGATAAGAAAATTTACATTCTTCGTTGGAATAAGTCTTAGGTTCACCGGTTGTCAAATTAATAATGTCAACACTTTCTATGCTTTCTTTTGCCTCCACTCCGTAAGCACCAATATTCTGGATAGGACTTGCGCCCACATTTCCCGGGATTAATGACAAATTTTCCAGGCCACCGAAATTATTATCCACACAATAACCTACAAAGTCATCCCAGTTTTCTCCTGCTCCGGCCCTGATCCAAACATTTTTATCATTTTCATTAATAACAGAAATACCCTTAATTTTCGGATGCAGAATTATTCCTTTAAAATCTTTTGTAAACAATATATTACTTCCTCCACCCAGAATCAAACGGGGTGAAATACCGGCCCATTCAGAATTTATGAATTCCCAAATTTCATCAACAGTATTTAATTCCAGAAAATAGTTGGATTTCACATCGATTGCAAAAGTATTGTAAGGTTTTAAAGAGAAATCTTTTACAGGTATATTCATAAAAAAGATAAGTTATGGCTAATATATATTTTATGATGAATAATAAAAATGATATTGGCAATTTACCAAATATTTATTTGAAAATAAATCATTGATTATAGTACTCATTATTATAAAATACAATTTGCTTGGGGATTCTTCAAAAAAATTGGAGTTTTAACCTATTAAATAAAACGGAATGTTGAATATTGTTTTAATTTCGTTAAGAAAGTTTATTTATTTTACAACTATAAAAGAACTATCCATTGGCTCGAATACTCTTAGCAGTAACAAATGATATAGTAACAGATCAGCGTGTACATAAAATAACCCGGTCGTTAATTGCAAGGGGCCATAGTATTAAAATACTGGGCCGAAAAAGAAAAAACAGCCCTGACATAAAAAAAACCTCGTTCGATACACTGCGCTTTAAATTATTAATTAATTCAGGCCCTCTTTTTTATGCAGCTTTTAACTTTCGTTTGTTTTTGTATTTATTGTTTACCAGGTTTACAGTTATTGTTTCCAATGATTTGGATACCCTGCCGGCATGCTTTCTGGCGGCAAAGATCAGAAGAAAAACGGTAGTATACGACAGTCACGAGTATTTTACCGAAGTCCCCGAACTGGTTGGAAGAAAATTTGTAAAATGGATATGGACCAAAATCGAAAGTTTAATTCTTCCCCGTATTAAGTATGCATATACGGTTTGTGATTCACTTGCCGAAATTTATCATCAGAAATACGGGATTAATATGAAGGTGATCCGAAATGTACCTTTATTAAATGTTGAATCGGGTGATGCCGGGATAAATTTAAGGAAGAATAACGAAAGGATCATTTTGTATCAGGGTATGTTAAACATGGGACGGGGATTGGAAAATGTAATCCGTGCAATACCTTTTTTATCGAACGTAAGATTGGTTTTAATAGGCGATGGTGACATTGCGGATTCATTAAAAGTTTTGGTAATCTCTCAAAATCTTGAAAGTAGGATTGATTTTTATGGAAGAATTCCTGCTGACCGGTTGAAGAATTTAACAGCTCAAGCTGATCTGGGAATTTCGCTTGAAGAGAATATGGGATTAAATTATTATTATGCTTTACCCAATAAATTGTTTGATTACATACAGGCTAATATCCCGGTGCTGGTTTCCGATTTTCCGGAAATGAGTAAAATTGTCAGAACTTATAATATTGGGTTAACAGCAATTGAACAGGATCCTAAGAAGCTTGCAGAAATTATTTCAGATATGCTAAGCGATAAAATTAGAATAGTACAATGGAAGAATAACCTTCAAAACGCAGCAAAAGAACTTTGCTGGGAAAATGAAGAAAAAAAATTAAATGAGTTTTATCAGGAGGTTATAGCAGCTTCCATATTTTAAATGATACATTCAGAAATATTAGTATTCCTGGTTATTTTCGATGTGATATTGCGGGCCCGTCTGAGGAAGACGGCTTATTATTATATCCAGGGTATCTATACCGGTGCAGGTTCCGTTATAATTCTGAATAGTAACTATTTCTGTGCTGCTTACTGTTGATGGAGATAAATCGCCCCATAGAATTGTAACTGTGGATGTATTTTGTCCCGATTGGATTACTCCCCCTGTAACGCTCCATGTTAAAGTTCCCGAGCCATTTGTTGAATATGTTTCAAGACTTTGCTCACAGGTGGTAGTGTTGCCGGAAATAATAGAGGTTACCGGAAGCGAATTCACTGTAACGGTAACAACATTTGAATTAGCTTCTGAACCGCTGCCATCAAATGCTCGTCTGAAATAAGACGTTGTTAAAGTTAAATTTCCGGGGAACAGTGCTTCACGTGTTGAATCAGCAATTATAGTCCATGTTCCTGCAGTGGTATCGGTACTATTGGTTGAAGAATACCAGGTGTAAGTAAAACTTGCTCCTGGAGCAGGATAAGTGATGTTATTGATTTCACTGGCTTGTGTACCTGTACAGATCGTCTCACTATAACCGATTTCACCGCCTGAAATTCCGGACCCACCGGTTATAATTTGAAATAATGTATATAATCCGGGATCATTAGTGGCTAAATCTGATTCATCTCCGGCGCTGGTGAAACCGCCGTTAAAATTACCAGTTGGAGTCGGGTCAAAAATATAAGTATCCCCTGAACCCGAAAGAGTATAATTTTCATTTACTTCACCAACAATAATTACCTTTCCATTATTACCGGAAGTTCCGTTTGTTCCCGTATAATTACCTAGCACAATAAGAACTCCGTTTGAACCGACATTTAGCGTAAAACTACCCACATCAAGATCACCTGTAACTATCAACGTATCACAAACGGTATGGGTAGTATTTCGAATTGTAAGATCACCGTTAAGAGTAACCGTTCCATTTACGCATAATGGTTGGCTATATCCGGTACCTGACCCGTCTGTAGGTGGTGTTAACGGCCGCCAGCTTTCGTCGGGGTTGGCCCATGTACTATAGTCTTCCCAGTTTCCTGTATAGTTATCTTTACTAAAGTAGCTGGAACTTCCACAACAATTTGTTACTAAAACATAGGTTGTATCCTGAACAAAACATCCCTGATTATTAATGGCAACAAACACATAATTGCCAGACATGCTGGCAGCAGCCATACCAATTGAAGTATTTGGAGTTGTAAAAGAGGAATAAGAATATCCGTTAGGCCCGGTCCATGCGAAAGATACAAATGATGCACCGCTGCCGGGATTTGGATTAGCCGTAAGATTAATTGTTCCTCCAACTGCAACCGGACTATTTGATGCAGGCTGACCATTTGTATAATATGTGGGTTGTGGTGTACATGCAACATCAATAACTTCCATTATGGAGTCCTGAAATAGATCAACAATATTTCCGTAATTACAATCAGAATCATATCCCGTTCCACCCGGACATTGTAATACATTACCGGTGGTTCCTGATCCTGTAGTAACCTGCCCACCCACAAATACCAGTGAAGGAGAAGTAGTACTGGTTAAATTGCTATTCTTATTTAGCGTCATATTTCCAGTAATAATCAAATATGCATTAGCATCCAATTCCAGGTTATTATTACTTTCAAAATCTCCTCTTACAATTACAACAGCTCCTGCCTGAATGATAAAATCAGCATTATTGAAAAAAATAAGATCACCGTTAACAATCAGAGTGTCGTTGGCATTGACTGTAAGAACAATATTATTATTGAAATTGAGATCGACTGCTGAAGTTACTTTACCATTTATTACAATATTTGCATTTTGTATTGCAGGTACACTCCCGCCAATCCAGGTTGAACCTGTATGCCAATTACCACCAGTGGTAGTTGAAGTCTGAGCTGTTAATTTTTGGGAAGAAAAAACTATAATAATCAGTATTAAATATTCCCACCTAATTTGTCTATACATCGCTGCTTAATTCAAGTCTTAACCTCAATAGATCAAAAACTATTTATAAAAATATTATTAAGTGACAGGAGTTTTTAGGCAGGTTATT
Organism: Bacteroidales bacterium; assembly: GCA_016934395.1. Taxonomy (GTDB): domain Bacteria; phylum Bacteroidota; class Bacteroidia; order Bacteroidales; family UBA10428; genus JAFGSZ01. The sequence continues at coordinate 32,100 of JAFGSZ010000135.1, read as the reverse complement.
TAATATAAATTAAAGCATACTTTTTAAAAGTTACCAAAGATATTCTATATACTATTATTCCTAAAGGAATTGCTATAATTACCCAAATTCCAATAGCTGAAAGATTGGCAATCCAGAAATCCTGCAAAGTGCCCCACAGGTCGGTTTTCGCCTGATGTAATAAGCCAAAGAATGAGCCGGGCAGCACATCACCATTGTGAAAAATTTCACCAAGTTTAATAAAAGGCACAAACAATGCTATTTGAATAGGATGAACGATATAATGCACCAGTTGTGTGGCCGCAAAGTTTAATCGGAGTAAGAATACAATGCCTGCAATCATTACCGTTGTTACACCAATTAATGGTATTATTCCTAAAGTAATTCCCAGCGATACCGACAAAGCCAGCCGTTCCGGAGAAATACCCTGCTGTAAGAATTTTTTAATTAATGTAACCACTTTCGATTCCCAAATCTTTCTCAACGCTCGCATGTGCTTATAATTATCTTTTAATTGTCCAACAATTTCTCTATACGGTTCAGGGATTAATAGGTTGGTATTTGTTTAGGAAAAAATTATAAATTATATAAAAAACAAAGAAAACGTTAAATTGTTTTTTACGAAACTGTTCGTAATAACCGAAGAAAGTGAATATTCGTATTTATTGTAACTAAGTTACAGATAATAAATCAGGTTAAAAAATTTTTTAACATTAAAGAAAAATTTTACAAATCTCGTTTTTTTAATACAAGATATATTAGACTAATAAGAAGGATTATATAAAATAAAGCAATTCCGGCATCCTGCCAAGCAACATAATCCTGAATTTCCCTCAGGGCATATTTTTTAAATGGAAATCGGATCAGGTTATTTATTGCCTTAACCGGGAATAATCCGGTTATCCAATCCGTTTTAATCCTAAAGGTGATTATGGGTTCAATTACATAGGTATACAATAACAATAGTCCCATAGTAAGTCCGGTTCTTTTAATCAGAAGACCAAGGAAAAAAGTAAAAATCAGGTACAGGAAAACTTCAAAGAAATGAGCAATAAGAAAAAAGGAATATAAAAGGATATCATTGAACTCAGGCGACGGTGTATAAATCAGGCCAAATATAAGACCAATCAAGAATAAAAAAACGGTAGAGACCGCACTAAGAATAACTATCAGCCAAATCTTTGAAATAAGAAAATCCCTCCGGCTAAGCCCGTCGATTATATTTTGCCTTAAGGTATTAAAAGTAATTTCGTTAGTAATAGATATGATAACAAATATGGCGGGTACAATTTTAAACAATCCTGCAATCCATGTTATATTGTGCCAAATATCCGGAAATTGAAGTAATGGAATTTTAGAAGGATCGATGTTTTCAATCTGTTCTCCTTTTTCAGCAAGCCAGTCGAGAAATAACTGTACACTCAAAAATACCAGCAGTAAAATAAGCAGATATAATCCCAGAAATATCCAGAATGTACGGTAAAATTTTATTTTTTGATATTCAATTTTGAGAAGCGTATTCATTTTCAGATTGATTTAAAATGTCAAGAAATTGTTGTTCGAGGTTTTTTCTTCTTGCAAAAAGATGCGTTGGAATAATTTTATGTTCATACAAATAGGCGCTGAGATCCTTTATATTGCTTTTTTCTGTAAGTAACACAGCCAGTTTTTCATTTTCTGACCGAACCGAGTGCTGATGAGGATATTTTTTCAATTTGTCTTCCAATTCCAACAAGTTGTCTGATGCTACTTCCACCCAATATTCCTCTCCGCTTACTTCATTCACTTTACCGTTATAAATCAATTTTCCGTGGTGTAATACTCCAAAGTGGGTACATACTTTTTGTACCTCATCGAGCAAATGACTTGCCAATAAAACCGTTTTTCCATGTTGTGCTATCTGTTTAATAATGTTCCTGATTTCAGCAATACCTTGCGGGTCTAATCCATTGGTTGGCTCATCGAGTACCAGCACGTCAGGATCGCATAATAATGCTGAGGCAATTGCTAATCGTTGTTTCATTCCCAGGGAGAATGTTTTGAATTTATCAGACTTTCGCTCGTAAAGTCCGACTAAGGCCAATGTTTTATCTATGTTGTTATATGAACATTGCTTGATATCGGCAATAATTTTCAGGTTATTTGCTGCCGATAAATAAGGGTAAAAGCAGGGCGTTTCTAAAATAGAGCCGATCCGCTGCCGGTTAGCTTTTTTGTTGGGACTACCAAACCATAAGTAATTACCCGATGAGGGTATTACCACATCAAGGATCATTCCCAGTGTAGTTGTTTTTCCGCTACCATTAGGGCCAAGCAATCCAAATACACTCTTATCGGGAATATCCAGACTCAGGTTTTCAACGGCATGTATTCGGCCGTAATATTTGGTTAAGTTTTGAATAGAAATTGTGGATTTCAAACCAGAAAATTTTAAGGTGATGGGTATTATTATAATTTCAGATCGAGATTGTTTTTTAAGGTCATAAATTTACCAAAATCAATACTTCCTTTTACATCAAGAATAACGAGAGTATCAGAACTGTCTACAAGAGCAACAAAACCAATGGTTTTTCCATTCTTTTCTTTGGCATAAAGATTAATCCTGTTTCCTTGTTCATAAAGGATCAGTAAATCCAGATATTTTTCTTTTTTAAGATTTTCCCTGAGTTCGTCCAAATCCGGTTGTTTGTATTTTTTTTCATTGTCGGTATAATTTAATACCCTGATTTTTTCAATATCTTTTATAAGATCGGTCAATTCAGGATCATTTAGCTGATTGAGCATTTGAATGGTACTGCTGTAAAAAAACAGGTTTGTACTTTCCGGAAATTTTTTCCTGAATTTATCGATGGATTTACTTTGTCCATATAAGAAAGAACCAAATACGGAAAGCAAAATTAAAAGGACTAGTTTTCTCATGATATAATCTTATATAAAGCTTAAGGACGATTAATAACAATCATCGTTACAAAAAAGAGTAATCTTTTTCAAAATTAACAGAATTTGCGGATCACCAAAAGTTTTACAGCTATTTTGGTTATGGAAAAATAGTTAACACAAGAATACAAAATCCCTGATTAAGTTATCTGGTAAGAGCAGTTTGCATCTTTTTTGTAGAAAACAACTGCTGAAAATGAAAGCCGTAAATGGATAAAGTAATACTGAGTTTGAATAGCCGGGGCCGATGAAAGATGGTCCAGAAAAAAAGTTTCCAGTAATGCACACGGGTATTTTTAATAATTCCAAGATAAAAAATTGACCTCATAAACGCAATAAGATTTTTACCTTTAAGAGGTATATTTTGATTTAGTTGGGGCTGAAATTCTTTTAAGAATATTTTAACCCGTTCGTAATATTTTTTGGGTGAATATATGGTGTTCATAATACGCCTGTACCCATTTACCAGGGTTTCATGTCCCATTTTTGGAATAAAATTGAGCGAAAAATCCGTATTATCACCTGATGATTCTTTGATTATCCGTTTTTCATTGGTAAGCCGCTGGTGCAATTTGGTTCTTGGAAAAGCATGCAGAAGTCCCACCATTGCTGTTACTATGCCGCTTTCCTGAATAAATTTTACCTGGGTATCAAAAATTGTTTGCGGATCGTTATCAAAACCTACAATAAATCCTCCCTGCACTTGTATGCCGGCACGCTGGATTTTTTTAATACTGGCTATCAGGTCACGGTTTTTGTTCTGTGCCTTATTACATTCTGTAAGACTTTGTTCATCGGGAGATTCAATGCCAATAAACACTTTATTAAACCCCGCTTCTACCATCATATGCAGCAGGTTTTCATCATCAGCCAGTTCGATAGATGTTTGTGTATTAAACTGAAAAGGATGTTTTTTTTCTGTATTCCATGAAATAATTGCAGGCAGTACTTCAGTTTTTAATTTTCTCTTATTACCGATAAAATTATCATCAACAAAAAATACCTGATCCCTCCATCCCTGGGCATATATTTTTTCCAGTTCATTAAGTATGGCTGATGTTGATTTTGTCCGGACTTTATGGCCGTATAAAGTAGATATATCGCAAAATTCACAGTCGTATGGGCATCCCCGGCAATATTGAATACTTAAAGAGGCGTATTTATCGGGTTTAATTAATTCCCAGGCCGGAACAGGTGAACGATCAAGATTTACCCAGGTTTCTGAAGGGGGATATACTTTTGCCGGATGGCCATTTTGAAGGTCGAATAAAAATTTCGGCAAATTATTCTCGGCTTCTCCAAGCACAAAATGTTTTACATGCTCAAAATCGTTGTATTGAATAGTAAACAGCGGGCCTCCGGCAACAATAGTAGCTCCGAGCAAGTGGCACCTGTAAATAACATTTATTGCAGCCTTTTTCTGAATGCTTATTGCGCTGATAAATATATAATCTGCCCAGGTAATATCTTTATTTTTTAGCGGTGAAACATTCATATCAATAAGCTTTTTTTCCCATTCCTCAGGAAGGAGTGAGGCTACAGTCAGTAATCCAAGTGGAGGAACAGTTGCTTTTTTAAAAACAAATCTCAATGCATGTTTAAAACTCCAGAATGTTTCGGGATATTCCGGGTATATAAGTAGAATTTTCTTTGTTGCTTTCATAATGAAGATATTAAATTTCTTTGTTCTTTAAATTGAGAAAAAAGTATCCAGGGATAGGCAACAGGTAAGTAAAATATCTGATGTCAGGAATATAAATTTACACTTTGAGGATATTTAATTAAAGGTAGTGAATTATGTAATACGTTTCTAAATATCTTAAAATGTTTTCTATTTCTAATTATATCATAACTTTTTAAGGGGATTAATTAAAAATACAATTTAATCTTAATGAATGAAAGCAACCCTATTGAATATTTAAGTATCTTTATTTCAGACAATTTAATTTATTAATAATCAGGCGACATGAATAAAATATTATATTCTGGTCTGATACTACTGATTATACATCTGGTTGGTTGTGATCAGAATCAAAAAAATGAAGAGGAAACACAATTGGGGCAAATTTCAGGTACCCTGGAAAATTTTTCAGATTGTAAAATGTTTGAATGGGTTCTTAGAACAGATGATCCGGGTGCAGGTGAAAGTTGTATCAATTGGAATTATGACCGTATTTTGCAGGAACTAACTCTTAACCATATTAATACCGGATTTAATTGTTGTCCTGGGGAGCTGTCAGCGCATATTTTTTCTTCCGGCGACACCATTATTATTGAAGAAAACGAAGAACATTCGGTTTGTGATTGTGAATGCCTTTACGATCTGCACATTCTGGTTCAGGAGGCTGAAGATAAAATTTATCAGGTAAAATTCATAGAACCCTATATTAAGGATCAGGAAATACTCGAATTTCAGATAAATTTATCCGAAGACACCTCTGGTTCTTATTGTGTAAACCGTACTATTTACCCTTGGGGTCCCTGATTAAAACTGGATTATTTCATCAGTAGCAGTTTGGGCGTCAACCACAGTAATTGCTGTCATATTTACAATTTCCCTCACAGCGCTGTCCATTTGTAAAATATGAACCGGCTTTTTAATACCTATCAGAATGGGTCCTATCACATCTGCCTCGCCGATTTCCTGCATCATTTTATAGGCGATATTACCTGAGCTGAGATTAGGAAATATTAATGTATTCACATCCATATCGGCAAGTTTTGAGAAGGGAAATTTTTGTTTGCGTAAATCCTTATTCAAGGCATAGTTTGCCTGAAGTTCACCGTCAACTATCAAATCAGGATAATCACGATGAAGGATTTCTACAGCTTCCCTGGCTCTTTCCGGACTTCCATACCGTGTAGAGCCAAAATTAGAATACGATAATATAGCAATACGGGGTTCGATATTAAATTTCCTGACCGCATTAGCAGTCAACAAGGCAGTATCCGCAATTGTCCGTCCTGAAGGTTCAAGGTTTACCGTTGTATCTGCGAAAAATATGGGCCCTTTTTTAGTGATAACAATATACATCCCGGCAATGTGTTTCAGGCTGTTGTTTGTGCCAATAATTTGAAGTGCAGGACGTATAGTGGAAGCATAAGCGCTGGAAAAACCAGAGAGAAAACCATCAGCTTCTCCAGTTTCAACCATCATTACTCCAAAATAATTACAATCGTTCATCATTCGTTCAGCATCTTCAAGGGTGACACCTTTACGATACCTTTTTTCGAAATAGATTTGTGCAAAACGGTTTCGTCTTTCTTCTTCTTCCTTACTCTGAAAATCGATAATCGGGATATTTTTAAGATCTGTAATCCCATTTTCATGGGCAATTTTTTGTATTTCGGTTTTATTACCGAGCAATACAGGCTTGGCAATTTTTTCGTGGATAACCAATTGTACTGCTTTTAAAACCTTATAGTTATTGGCATCACCAAAAACAATTTTTCTGGGATTTTCTTTTGCCTTATGGCGGATATCTTCAACCAGTTGATTATACAGGCCCATACGTTTCATTAAATTAATTCTATAAGCCTTCCAGTCTGTAATTTTTTTACGTGCCACACCGGAGTCAACTGCAGCTTTTGCTACCGCTGGGGCAACAATGGTAATAAGCCTTGGATCGAGTGGCTTAGGGATAATATAATCTCTGCCAAAAACCAGGTTTTTACTTTTATAAGCCATATTTACCGATTCGGGGACATCTTCTTTTGCCAGCTGGGCCAAAGCATAAACAGCCGCAATTTTCATCTCTTCGTTAATTTTTTTTGCCCTTACATCTAGTGCTCCTCTGAAAATAAATGGGAAACCAAGCACATTATTAATCTGGTTTGGGTAATCAGAACGGCCAGTGGCCATAATAATATCTTTTCTGGCTTCAATAGCCTCGTCGTATGAAATTTCAGGCACAGGATTGGCCATTGCAAAAACAATAGGGTCTTTGGCCATGGTTTTTAACATGTCTTGCGATACAATATTCCCGGTCGACAGGCCCAAAAATACGTCGGCATCAACCATGGCTTCTGCAAGTGTTTTTTTTGCAGTGTCTTGTGCAAATTTTTGTTTAACAGGATTAAGATCATTTCGTTTTTTGCTGATGACACCTTTACTATCCAGCATCAGAATATTTTCAGGTTTTACACCTAATGAAATATATAACCTTGAGCAGGAAATAGCTGAAGCTCCTGCTCCGTTAACAACAACTTTAACTTTGTCAATCAACTTACCCGTAATTTCCAGAGCGTTTAATAATCCTGCTGCAGAAATAATGGCCGTTCCGTGCTGATCGTCATGAAAAACCGGAATATCTAATAATTCTTTTAGCTTGTCTTCAATTTCAAAACATTCCGGGGCCTTAATGTCTTCCAGGTTTATACCTCCAAATGTTGGAGCAATCATTTTTACTGTTTCAATAAATTTTTCGGGATTCATAGTGTCGACCTCAATATCAAAAACATCAACATCAGCAAAAACTTTAAACAGCAAACCTTTCCCTTCCATTACCGGTTTACCAGCTCCTGCACCTATATTACCGAGTCCCAATACAGCGGTGCCGTTGGATATAACAGCCACCAGATTACCCTTTGCCGTGTACTTAAAAATGTCATCGGGATTTTTATGGATTTCCAGGCAGGGCTCAGCAACGCCCGGAGAATAAGCAAGTGACAAATCGTATTGGGTGTTGTATGGTTTGGTGGGAATTACTTCGATTTTTCCCGGACGGCCCTGAGAATGATAATTAAGAGCTTCTTCTTTACTTATTTTTGCCATGGCTGGTGATTTTTTGATTTAATATCTAAATTAGTGAATAATCCTTTCTTTACTATTTTAAACAGGACGAATAATTTACAATCTTACCAGGAATTTTTCATTAGATATCCTGAAATTTGAGTACAATATAAACATTAAACTATAAATAAATATAGTTATTTAGATATATTTATAATGTCTGAATTCAGAGAGATGCAGAAAAATACAAGATAATTGGGATTCATAACCGGGGAATTAGATTACATTTCTATAGTAATTTTTAAGTGAAATATTTATTTACGGATTTGCATTAATTTTCGGATTAACAAAAAAATAGTTGTGATTTTATGAATTCTTTTTTATAAATAATTTAACTTGAATTATTAATTTTCAATCTTTAATAAATCAAAGCTTTAAACATGCCTGAACAACTTAAGCATATTTTTTTCACAAAAGAGTCAATAAAAAACATGGCTGAAAAGTTTCATGAGCTTTATCCGGCTTTTTCGAAAACAAAATTTTTAGATCTTATGCTTTCTGAAAATTTTGAGAAAAAGGAATTGAAGGAAAAAATGTACCATACTACCCGATGTTTACATACTTGTTTGCCTGAAAAGTATACCGAAGCGCTTCCTTATATCAGAAATGCTGCGCCCTATATAAAAGGCTTCGAAGCCATGTGTTTACCCGATTATGTAGAACAATACGGGCAGGATAATTTAGATGAATCACTTGAAGCGATGGCCTATCTGACCAAATTTTCGAGTAGTGAGTTTGCGATAAGGCCTTTTCTTAACAGATGGCCGGAAAAAGTAATGGCTTACATGCTGAAGTTAGCGGGCGACACAGATGAAAAAGTCCGACGGTTTGCCAGTGAAGGTTGCCGACCAAGGCTTCCCTGGGCTATGGCCCTGCCTTTTTTTAAAAAAGATCCCGGATTAATTATCCCGGTTCTTGAAAAATTAAATGATGATCCTTCGGATTTTGTAAGGCGAAGTGTAGCCAATAATCTGAATGATATTTCAAAAGACCATCCCGATCTTGTGCTTGATATTTGTAAAAAATGGCAGGGAAAATCTCCACAGACCGATGAGATTATAAAACATGCCCTGCGCACGCTCTTAAAATCAGGAAACAAGAAGGCCATGTTGTTATTTGGCTTTGGAGATCCGGATACCGTTCAAATTAAAAATCTGAGTTTTGATAAAACAGAAATTAACATAGGAGAAGATCTGTATTTTACTTTTGATATTTTAATTCAAACCAAGGGCCCCGGAAAAATACGATTGGAATATGCGGTTTATTATATCAAAGCAAATGGGAAACCCTCAAGGAAAATATTTCAGATAATTGAAAAAGAATATAATCCTGGAGCCTATACACTAAAACGAAAACATACATTTATAGATATGTCTACAAGGAAGCATTATCCGGGAATGCATAAATTTGAGATTTATGTAAACGGAATTGCAAAAGCTGAAAGATCAATTCAGCTAGGAGGGTAATTTTTATTCATTCCATAACGATAACGGGTATTCACCGTTATCAACAAGATCCTGCAATTTCTGAACAACTACCGGGCGATCTTCTTTATAGGTTACACCAAACCATGTGCTTGAAGTTCGTAACACATTCAGATTAATTTTTTTTTGTTTTACAAGTTTATTAATTACGGTTGGAATTAAAAATTCAGATTTTGGAGTAGTGATATTCTCACTTAGGAAACTAATAAATTCCTTTTCGGCATATTTATAGAATGAAGGTTTAAAACCCCAGATATTCATCGAAACAATTTCTTTACCGGTAAGCTGTACTTTTTTGTTAGCATCGGTTTCAAATACAATCCTGCTATTATCATAGCCTATTTTTAGGCGCTCTACAATTCCGATAAGATTACCTTCCTCAGATACTTCACAAACTCCGCGAGCTACATGACCATGCTCCGATAAGGTTTTTTTCAGTTCATAACCTACCATGCAATAGTCATGATCATTTTTGTTTTCTGAAAGGAATCGGGCCATAATTTTAAAGGCATCTGCACCGTAAAAATCATCGGCATTAATCACCGCAAAGGGTTCATTGATTAGTTCTGCACCCATCATCACGGCATGAGCAGTGCCCCAGGGTTTTTCCCTTTGTTCCGGAACCTTAAAACCAACAGGGATTTTATCCAGTTCCTGAAATACATATTCTACTTTTATTTTATCAGCATACCTGTTTTGAAGAAAAGATTTGAATTCATTTTCAATGTTTTTTCGAATAACAAAAACAACCTTTCCAAACCCAGCCCTCATAGCATCAAAAACCGAGTAATCCATAATAGTTTCACCGGAAGGTCCAATTTTATCCAACTGTTTTAGTCCTCCATAACGGCTTCCAATGCCCGCTGCCATGATAAAAAGTGTAGGTTTCATAGTTATTTTTAAGTTATTTACAGAATATTATTTAATATAAAAACCAGATTATTACAAAAATTCGCATTCTAAATCTCAAAGATAAAATCTTTTTTATCCGCACCCTAAATAATTTTTAAGCATATCGTTGGAAATAATTTTGTAACTTAAAGTTGAAGAAAAATAATTTCTATCGTTTTATGAAACATAAATTAATTATATTATCCGGGCCTTCAGGTGTTGGTAAAAGCCCGCTTTATAAAGCATTAAAAAGGTTTTATCCTGAACTTATCAAAACTTTTGTCCCACTTGTTTTGTACAACAGCCGAAATCCCAGACCGGGTGAGGAAGAAGGGGTGGATTACTTTTTCAGAACAAAAGAGCAAATTCAAAGCCTGAAGCCTGAGAATCAGTTTATAAAAATGGAGGTGAGGGGCGATATACAAGCCATAGATATAAAAAGGCTTCAGGAAATTTTAAAAACAAAAGATGTGTTTTTTGAAGGAAATCCCTTCGTGGGCAGGGTATTGCTGGATCAACCCGATATTGGGACAATAGACAAATTGAGTATTTTTATGTCACCCTTGTCAGAACGAGAAATTTCAGAGTTTAAAGAACCGGATAAGCATATAGATTTGCAGAACCTGGTCACTGAGATTATGAGGAGAAAGCTGCTCAGGAGAACCCGTAAACAAAAAGATATTTTATCATTAAAGGATCTTGAGAACATTGAAAGACGGGCATCGAGTGCATATGGTGAGTTAACATTCGCCAGCCTCTTTCAATATGTAATTCCAAATCATGATGGAGAAGACAGCGAAAATTGGGATTCTTACCAGTATCCAATAGGTGAGGCAAGAAAATCGTTACTAAGTTTTGTGGATTTATTAAAGGGTAAAAGGGGAGATTTTATAGAAAAATGGGGTTCGGGGATGTTATGAATTGAAAAAGCCTTATGATTCATAAAAAAATTATAACATTCACAAAGTATTCACCGTAGAATGCCCTTAGACAATTTTATTTATTTGGTTATCACCCTTTGTTTGTTATTCGGATATCTTTATCACATTATTTAGACCATTTATGTAAAAGAAAAGTTTTAACAAAATAGAGGTAATTGATTTCCGTATCTTTACATCAAAATATGAATAAATATTAAATCCTGATGAAACCAAGAAATTATTCGATTTTAACTTTTCTTATAAGCATAGTGCTTATTATTTTCGGTATTTATATTGCCGAAGCACAAACTACAGTAACATTAAATGTCAATCAACCTGCGGCTCTGTTGGTAGATGCCGGTATAGATGTTTCTATTAATGAAGGGGAATCTGCTACATTAGGAGGAACTCCGACGGCTACAGGAGGATATGGTGATTATAGTTACCTTTGGTCGCCATCAACTGATATAGATAATCCTGCCTTATCCAATCCATTGGTAACACCCGCATCAACAACGATTTATTCTGTATCAGTAACAGATGCTAAAGGATGTACCAATTCAGATAATATTTCCATCACGGTTATACCTCAAACTGGTTTAACAGAAAAAGATAATAAACACTCAATTACTTTATTTCCAAATCCTGTAAGAGGGTTGTTGTCGATTAGGAGTAGCGATTTACCAGGAAACATTATTACAGTATATCTCCTAAATTCAACAGGTCAAATAATATTTATTAAACCGGCTATTTTACAAAATAATATTCTCGATGAAACTCTTGATCTTTCTGGGCTTCCAAAAGGCAGTTATATCATAAAGCTCGAAAACGAAGATGTTATTCATATCAATCACATTATCCTGCAATAAAAAAAAATAAAATGAAATCAATATTTAAGTTCTCCAGGACTTCAATTTTACTTGTACTTTTTTCATTATACTCGTTGAGTTTATTTTCACAACAAGTAATAGTTCCAAATCTTCAGCTGCCCTATGAAAACGATTCCGTAATAATTAAACTCGACGATAATTACCGGGGATCAATGCAATGGGAGTATTCAAAAGATTTCATTAACTGGTCTGATATTGAATCAAATTATGGTGACTCTTTAGTAGTCCGATACGACAGTAATGCCTATTTCAGGGCTAAAATTATTGAAGGTACCTGTGATCCTATATATTCCGATACGTTGCTGGTAACTGAATATTATGATAACCGGGACGGACAGTATTATAAGGTGGTTAGAGTTGGAGATCAAGTTTGGTTGGCAGAAAATTTAAATTATTATACACCAGCAGGATCATATTATGCAGAAGATGACAGTATAAATAACCACATTTACGGTAGACTTTATAATTGGGAGATGGCTGCTGATGTTTGTCCTGCAGGCTGGAACCTTCCATCTGACGAAGACTGGAAAGACCTGGAAAGAACACTGGGGATGATGGAAATCGTCATTGATAGTAAGGGAGATAGAGGAACAGATCAGGGAGATCAGATAAAGGTAGGCAACTCTTCCGGTTTTGATGCTTTGCTGGCCGGATTCAGAAGTTTAGCCGGGAATTACCAGGCTTTTGATGTAGGTGCAACATTCTGGACATCAACAGAAGAAAATACAGATTCATCATGGTATAGGGGAATAGTAGTTGATAAACCTACTATTAACAGATTTTATTATAATAAGCTCATGGGATTTTCTGTTCGATGTATAAAAGAATTGTTGCCCACCATTGTAGTTGATTCAATCTTTAATATCAAAAGAAACACTCTTCAGGTATCATCTACAATAATTGCTTTGGCAAATGATACTCTTGTTTCAGCAGGTATATGTTATTCAGAAAATCCGTCCCCAGATATTAATGATGTTACAATTGAAAGCAATGTTGGAGAGATGTCATTTATATTATCAGTGGATGCATTGCAACCAAATAAACAATATTATTTCAGGGCGTATATGCAAACTAAACACGGATTATATTATAGTGAGGATGCTGATGTATTAACGCCATTAACATCTTTAGCAATTGTATCTACAGATACTGTTGAATCCATTTCAATAAATTCAGCATTGGTAAGGGGAACAGTTGCCGATAATGGAGGTGTTACAATTACAGAACGTGGTATTTGTTATAGCCAGGAACCCCAGCCAGTTATAGCAGATGGGAAAGTAACATCCGGTGCAGGTTCCGGCAGTTTTTCAGCAAATATTATAAACCTGGAATCCAATATTAAGTACTATGTCAGAGCCTATGCTATTAATGAAAAAGGAACTTCTTATGGAGAAGAATTAAATTTCAGAACGCATCCGGTGAATGAAGTAGGCAATTTATTGGATTCAAGAGATAATCGTACATACACAACCGTAAAAATCGGTTATCAATGGTGGATGTCTGAAAATTTGGATTATTATACCCCTAATGGTTCTTGGTACCCTGCCGACGATAGCTTGACAAATCATATTTTTGGCAGACTCTATGATTGGACTCAGGCTCAATTGGTTTGTCCGACAGATTGGCATCTGGCAAGTGATAATGACTGGAAGAAACTGGAAAGTGAAATAGGTATGGATATTAGTGTTTTAGATGACATGGGTCTTCGAGGTACTGATCAGGCCGAACAATTAACAGAAGGCGGCACTTCAGGATTTAATGCACTATATGCAGGTTTTAGAGATATTTATGGGGATTATCAGGCCCTTGGTGAAGGTTCTAATTTTTGGACCTCAACAGAATTTAATGCAACAACTTCCTTGTACAGGGGATTTGCTTCTACTGATCCAAGAATTAACAGGTTTAATTATGATAAAGAAATGGGATTTTCAATTCGGTGTGTGAAAGATTTGCCCCCGGTTGTGGAAACCGTCTCTGTGGATTCAGTAAATAAAACCTTTGCAACAATTAAAGGTAATGTATTATACGATGGAGGTGTAACCTTCATAAAAAGAGGAATTTGCTGGGCTATAACCCCGAATCCTACTGTAGTTGATGCTCAGGAATTATCTCCCGGAACAGAGGGAGAATTCGTTGTCTCAATCCTTGGATTGACCTCTGATGAAACTTATTATGTTCGGGCCTTTGCTATAAATAGTGTGGATACATCATATGGTGAGCAGTTAAGTTTTACAACGATAATTCTGCCTTCTGTCACAACCGGATCAATTTCAAATTTAACCACTACAAGTGTCAGTATTAGTGGTAACGTTTCTGATGACGGCGGTACAAATGTATTTGAAAGGGGTATTTGCTGGAGCACTAATGAATTACCTACTACTCTGGATCAGAAAACAATTGATGGAACCGGAACGGGCAGTTTTACCGGTAATATATCCGGATTGGATTTGAATAAAATTTATTATGCAAGAGCATATGCAATAAATAACAAAGGAACTGCATACGGAGATAATATACAGTTCAGGACTTTACCGCTAAATGAGATAAGCGATTTTACGGATGCCCGTGACGGACAATCATATAATACTGTAAATATTGGTGGTCAATGGTGGATGTCTGAAAATTTAAATTTCTATACTCCAGCAGGTTCTTATTATATGAATAATGATAGTATATCTAACCATAGTTATGGTAAATTATATACTTGGTCAACTGCAATGACTGTTTGTCCGGATAGTTGGTATTTGCCAACCGACCAAGATTGGAAACGTTTGGAAAGTACTTTGGGCATGAGTGAAGTTGAGCTGGATTATACAGGTCAAAGGGGAACAGACCAGGGAGATCAGTTGAAAGATGAAAATACTTCAGGCTTTAATGCCCTTTTTGGAGGCTACGCTGACCAATATCTAACATTCAATGCCTTTCTAACAGGTGCCACTTTCTGGAGTTCCACAGAAATTGATCTGACAACTTCATGGTACAGAGGGTTGGCAAATAATCCTCAAATTCACAGGGCTGGTTACCCAAAAGACTGGGTATTCTCTGTACGATGTATTCAGGAATCTGTTCCTGAGATCTCAACTAAAATTGTTGAGAATATCACAGATTCATCTGCAACATCAGGAGGTGTGATATCGCATACTGGTGGAGTGGATATTTTAGAAAGCGGAATTTGCTGGAACGAAACCGGGAATCCGACAATATTTGAAGATACTACCCGAAATGCAGGTAATCCTTTGGATTTTAGTGTTTCATTAAAGGATTTATCTCCTAACACTAACTATTATGTAAGAGCTTATGCCATAAACAGTGTGGGTTTGAGTTATGGTGATGTGGTGCTTTTTACAACTGAAATAGGAGTACCTGAAGTGTCCATTGTACAGGTAGTTTCAAAAACAGATTCATCAGCAACCATTCAAAGTAATATTATTTCCAACGGAGGAGAACAATTACTGGCTAAAGGCGTATGTTGGAGTCTTTCACCAAATCCGACAATTGACGATGATACTGTAAATAACGGAACAGGTTCAGGGCTCTTTAACAGCCTGATTAAAGGTTTATTGCCCAATACAACATACCATGTTAGGGCCTATGCTGTAAATTCGGTTGATATTGACTATAGCAATGATATAACTGTTACTACAAACTATGGAATTCCAAGATTAACCACTGATATTATAACTGAGATAACAGATAGTTCTGCAACTGGAGGTGGAAATATTACATATGATGGAGGACGAGCCATACTAGCACGTGGCGTATGCTGGAGCACATCTTCAAATCCTACAGTTACAAATGACACAACAATGGATGGTACTCTAACCGGTAGTTATACAAGCAGGATTAAAAATTTATTGCCCAATCAGCAATATTATGTGCGTGCTTATGTAACCAATTCACAGAATACATATTATGGAAACCAGGAGGAATTTTCAACTAATATTGGAGCCATTTCTGTTACAACAGAAACGGTCATTTCAATTACTGCCGTCTCTGCTTTAAGTGGAGGAAGTATTTTGTCTGATGGAGGATTACCAATTTTATATAAAGGTGTTTGCTGGAGTGAAACCGAGTACCCTACCTTAGAAGAAGACCATACCAGTAATGGTTCCGGAAATACGAGCTTTGTGAGCAACCTGACAGGCTTATCAGCAGATGTGTTATATTATGTAAGAGCATATGCCATTAATGCTGCAGATACTGCTTATGGAAATCAATTGTCATTTACAACTCTTGACGGTATTCCTGTACTTACAACGACTTCAGTTACTTCAGTTACTGATGTCTCTGCGTCAAGCGGTGGTACGATTTCAAGTAACGGGGGTTCTGCAATAATCTTAAAAGGTGTTTGCTGGAGTACTGTTTCATCACCAACAGTAAATGATAGCAGGACCGAGAATGGCGGCGGCAGTACTGGATTCACCAGTAGTATTACAGGTTTACTCCCTGTTACACAATACTATGTAAGAGCATTTGCAATTAATGCAGTAGATACTGCTTATGGGGAAGAACACGAGTTTACAACACTTCCAACATTAAGTACAATGACTGATTTAAGAGACGGCCAGGATTACGCAACGGTTACAATTGGTGCACAAACATGGTTGGCTCAAAACCTGAATTATTATACAGCCACCGGATCAGCATATTATGATAATGATAGCGCGACATATGCATCAGTTTATGGAAGACTGTACAATTGGACCACGGCAATGAATGGTTCATCTTCAAGCATATTAAATCCAAGTGGTGTGCAGGGTGTATGTCCATCAGGCTGGCATCTGCCCAGTGTTGAAGAATGGAACCAGTTGGCTTCGCAATTAGGTGGAAGCTCATTAGCCGGTGGCAAAATGAAAGAACCTACTTTAACGTATTGGACAACTCCAAATTTGAATGCCAGTAATTCCAGCGGATTTACAGCATTGCCTGCAGGTGGGTTTTCCGGATCATACAACGGAATTAATCTAAATACATATTATTGGTCGGCAACTGATGATAGCGGGACAAATGCATCTACAGTTTCATTAGATTATAATAGTGGTGCCTCTGTTATCTCAGATAAAGACAAAGGGGATTTATATTCTGTAAGGTGCGTAAAGGATTAGGATTTCAAGAAAATTATATAAATTATTTTAAAAATAAACCTGGCTATACGGATTTACTCTTTGGAATTGTAAATGAAAATACTGAGCCTTTGCCTGGGGAACTTATTACCCATATTTCACCACCATGTTTTTCAACAAAGTCTTTACAGAGAGTTAATCCTAATCCGGTTCCTTTTTCTCCGTCAGTACCGGAAGTTGTGATTGTTTTATCGATTTGGAATAAATTATCTTTTATTTCATCCGCTATTCCAATTCCGGTGTCTTTAACAGAAATTTCCACAAAATCCTCACCATGCAGCTTACAGGTAAATGTAATTTTTCCATTATCCGGTGTGAACTTAATTGCATTATTTAAAAGATTTCTTACAATAACCTGGATCATTTCATAATCAGCGAAAACATTTAGAGATTCATTAATTTCGCAGGCAACTTTCAGATTCTTAATATTAAGATTTTCTTGTTGTATAAGAATTATTTCATCAATTATTTGTTTGCAGGAAAAATCCGATGGTTCAAACTTAATTCTGTTTGTTTGAGTTCTTGACCATTCCAGTAAATTTTCAAGCAGGGAATACACTTTTTTGGAAGAATTATATAATGCTTCGATATATTTGTTTCTTTTTTCAATAGTAAGGGAATGATTTTTTCTTTGCAATAATTCTGCAAAGCCAAAAATAGTACCAAATGGGCTTTTTAAATCATGTGCTATGATTGAAAACAATTTATCTTTTGTTTTATTAACTTCCTCCAGGTGGGTATTCACGGTTTCGAGATATTCGGTTTGACTGATTAGATCTTCGGCCCTGCTTTTTAATACTTCACTTTGCTCCTCAATTTGTTGTTGACGCTCTTCCAGTATGGTATTGGTTTCATTTAATTGAGTTGTTTGTTCTAAAAGCAGATTATGATTTGTTTTTAGTTCATGAGTCTGTTCTTCAATCAATTGCTCTAACCATATTTTCTGAATTCTGATATTTCGATACCTTAATAAAATAATGGCTAAAACAGACACTCCTGTAACCAATAATACTAATACTATGAACCACCATGTTAACCAGAATGGCGGATTAATAATAATTTTTAATGAAACTGTATTTTTACTCCATATTCCATCCTTGTTTGCAGCTTTTAAATGAAAAATGTATTTGCCTGGTTTTAAATTTGAAAAGCTGGCATATCTGTGGATCGCATCAGTTGAATTCCAATCTTTATCAAAACCTTCCAGAAAGTATTGATATTGAATATTCATGGGAGATGTATATTGAAGCGCTGCAAATTCAATTTTGAGATAATTTTCGTTATAGGTAAATGAGACCTCGGGTATTTCTGAAATTCTTTTATGAAGAATTATCCTGCCGTTAAATTCCTTTCCAACTTCAATTAGCTGATTTTTAATATAGATATCAGTAATTAGTACTGTTGGCGGGAAAGGATCTTCCTTAATATTTTCCGGATAAAATGCCGAATAACCATTAATTCCTCCAAAATACATTCTGCCATCAATTCCTTTAAAGCAGGAGTTATTAATAAAACTATTACTTTGTAAACCATCAAAATTGTCATAATTTTTAAATGTCTGTTTTTGAGGATCAAATGTTGAAATACCTTTATTTGTGCTTATCCATAATTTTCCGGAATTGTCTTCAAGAATACCATTGATCACGTTATTTGGTAATCCGTCATCGATGGTATAAGAAATAAATGAATTTGTATTTTTTTGATAGAGATTTAATCCACCGGCTGTTCCGATCCATAAATTTCTCCCTGAATCCTCAAAAATTGAAAAAATTACATCATTACTTAGTGCGGTAGAATCGTTGGCAACAAAAAAGTAATTTGTGAAGTTATTTGTTTCCCTGTTGTATCTGCACAATCCGTAATACGTACCCACCCATATATTTTTCTCACTATCTTCCAGTATGGGTCTGGCCCATTCATTACTAAGAGAGTTAGAATTGTTTGGGTCATTAATAAAATGTTTAAATTTTAAGGTGTTGGGGTCCATTACATTTATTCCGCCTCCATTGGTTGTCATCCAGATTTTCCCTTCAGAATCTTCAATGATAGATCGGATATCATTATTATTCAAACTGTTTGGATTATCCGGATCGTGTTTGAAAATTTTAAATGTTCCACGTTCAGGATCGATGAGACTTAGACCCTGAAGGTATGCACCAGCCCATATCCTGTTTTTTCTATCTTCAAAGATTGCGAAAGTAACTATTGAAACAGGATCAATAGAACTTTGATTTATCCCCGGCCAGGTAAATACTTTTTGTTTTTTATTGTTGAGATTTATAACGACTATTTTTCCATTATTTAATCCCAGCCAAAGGTTGATATTATGGTCTTCCATTATGGAATAAATTCTGTCAATTCCATATCGCATAGCATTTTCCGGTTCACTGTAATTATGATCAAATTTTTTCTTGTTTGCCAGATATACATCAACGCCACCCTGATAATGGCCGATCCAGATATTATTTTGATCATCTTTATATAAGCTGTTCAGTGCATTATTAGTTAGCGTATGTTCCAAATATTCTTCAGCTTTAGAAATGGATATTGTTCCCGAGAGCAGATCAATAATATTTAATCCGGATCCATCAGTTGCAATCAAGAGTTTTCCTTGATCATATATAATTGAGAAAATATATTTTAACCCGGGCAATTTATTTATTTCTGATGGTTTATCAAGCAGGCGATATGTTTCATTTTGAATATTAAAAACATACAAACCTTTTCCATATAAACCTATGTACAACAAACCGGAAGAATCACCGGTAATAGCCGATATATAATTTAAGGGTTCTACAGATTTATTACGAGTTGTATTTCCATAGAAAATAAAACTATCTTTTTGAGCGAAATATTTAATTAATCCCATATTTGTCGACCCAATCCAAATGTTTCCGATATAATCTTTATAAATCGTTTGATAATTAACAAGTATAGATTGTGAAATATTTCCGGGCCATATATTACTGGCTGGTTTAAGATAATTTTTTAGTGAATCTAAAATAAATATTCCAATATCAATTGTACCAATCCAAAGCCTTCCCTCATTATCCTGATTTATGGCAGTTACAGCATGTCTGGTTAATGAAATTGATGAATCAATTGCGTAATAATGTGTAAACGTATTTGTTGATCTATTATAAAGTTCAAGAGAATTTCGTGTACCAATCCATAAATTATTTTGGGCATCTTCAAAAATTGTAAATATTTCCTGATTACTGATAGTACTCTTATCATTAATATTATTTCTGAAAACAGTTATATCATAACCGTTATAAAGATTCAGGCCATCCTCAGTTCCAATCCATATAAATCCAAAAGAATCTTTTATTATAGCTTTAACTGTATTATTTGATAATCCATTCTCTGTCAGCAGATGTTTAAAAACTAAGTTATTGTCTTGTGAGAATACAAGAATAACATTCACGATAATTACTAATACAAGACAAACAGATCTTTTTAACATTATAACTAAATTATAGAATACCAAAATAGTATTCGATTCCTTTGATTATATAAAAATTCAATTTATAAATAAATCATTTAAAATATTTTCAGCACTGTCGTTGCTCATAAATTCACTTTAATGTTGTTGATTAAATTCATAACAGGTATCATTTTAATTTAATCACTTTTAGTTTTGGGTGTTTCAAATGTAAAAACGGAGCCTTCACCAACAGTACTTTCAACCCAGATTTGACCGCCATTTCTTTCAATAAAATCCTTGCATAAGGATAAACCCAATCCAGTTCCTTTCTCACCATTTGTTCCTGTTACTGAGATTGTTTTATCGATGTGAAAAAGGCTTTGCAAAATATTATCCGGCATTCCGATTCCGGTATCGCTCACAGAAACCTGTATAAATTCCCCATTATATTTGGCATTCAACGCTATTGTTCCGTTTTTGGGAGTAAATTTAATGGCATTGCTTATCAGGTTGAGAATGACCACATGAATCATTTCATAATCTGCGAATGTAGAATAGCCGGGATTTATATGATTGATTAAATGGATACCTTTCTTCCGGAGGTTTTCCTGGTTTAATAAAATAATCTCGTTAACAATATCGACTAATAAAAAATTTCTTGGCATAAATTTAATACTATTGGTCTGTGCCCTGGACCATTGTAATAAATTCTCGAGCAATGCATATACTCTCTTTGCCGAATCGTATAATGCTAAAATATACTTGATTCTTGCCTTCTCATCCAGTTTTTTCTTATCCTTTTGTAATAACTCGGCAAAACCGAGAATGGTGGCAAACGGACTTTTCAAATCGTGAGCGATTATCGAAAAGAATTTATCCTTGGTTTTGTTAATTTCTTCAAGATTTTTATTTGCTTTTTCGAGAAATTCAGCCTGACTCTTCAGATTTTCAGATTGCAGTTGAAGCGCCTCACTCTGCTCAATAATTAATTGCTGACGTTCTTCAAGCCTTGTATTGGTTTCATTTAATTGTTCCGACTGCTGAATTAGCAAGGCATGATTTAGTTGCAGTTCTTTTGTATGCTCGGTAACTTGATTTTCCAGTCTTATCTTTTGTAGCTTAATACTTCTAAACCAGTAATAAATCAGAAAATATAAAATGCCGGCAATTAATAGAAATGCAGCTATTCGAAACCATGTAGCTTTCCAAAAGGGTAATGTAATCGAAAAATGAACAACTGCCGGTTGTAAGCATTCAATTCCATCTTTGCTTATTGCTTTAACTTTAAGGGTATAATTTCCCGGATCAAGATTAGAATAAGAAATGCGGCGCATTGTTGCATCGGTTTGATTCCATTTGGAATCCAATCCTTCGAGCATATAAATGTATTTCAAATGTTCGGCATATGTATATTGAAAGGCAACAAATTCAAATGTTATGAAATTCTCATAATATCTTAATAAAATCTTGGGATCATTGGTAAGTTCATCAGATAAGATAATACGGCCTTCGTATTCTTTTCCTGTTTGTACAGGTATACCATTTATATATAAATTGGTAATAATAATATCAGGAGGATTGGGATCAATTTTAATACTATCCGGATGAAACATAGTATATCCATTCATTCCTCCAAAATACATGTATCCGTTTTTTCCTTTATAGTATGAACCGTTAATGAATCCATTTCCCTGAAGCCCGTCAGAAACATCATAATTCATAAATTTTTTGCTCTCCGGATTAAATTTTGAAAGTCCGTTATTTGTGCTTAACCATAAATTATGTGAGTTATCTTCTAAAATTCCGTTGATTGTGTTATTTGGCAAACCATCCTGGGTAGTAAACGAAATAAAATTGTCAGATTGTTTATTGTAAAGATTTAGGCCTCCTTCAGTACCAATCCAGATATTTTTCTTTGAGTCCTCATGTAATGAGAAAACGATGTTACTGTTTAAACTATTTGAGCTTGTTGGTGAATGCAGATAATTAATAAATTCATCTTTGGCCGGATTATATTTACTTAATCCCCAATAGGTACCTATCCATATATTTTTATCTGAATCTTCCAGAATTGGACGTACCCAATTATTAGAAAGCGAATTTGGATTGGAAGGATCCAGTAAGAATCTAATAAAATTCCGGGTTTCCGGATCAAATACATTCACGCCGCCACCATTAGTTGCAATCCAAAGTTTTCCATCAGAATCTTCAATAATTGTCCGCACATCATCGTTACTCAGACTATTACTATTACCGGGCTTATTCATAAAATTAGAAATAACTCCTGTTTTTAAATCGATTAAACTAAAGCCTCCGAGGTAGGTTCCTGCCCAAATACGTTTTTTACTATCTTCAAGCAGGGAAATAGTTACAAATGCCCCATCATTTGAGGTAATTTGATTATCATTTTTTTGCCGCACAATACTATACTTTTTGGTTTTGGGATTGTATATGCTTATTTGCCCTGCTTCGATACCGGTTAAAATATTGCCATTGTTGTCTTCCAAAATCGAAAAGACCCGGTCTGTTCCAAATCTATTTGAACTTTTAGGTTTACTGTGTCTTGCATAAAATTTTTTCTTATGAGATTTATAAATATCCATACCGCCCAGATATAGTCCAATCCAGGCATTATCATGTTCATCTAAATAAATGTATGTTAGACTTTCGCCTGTCAAGGTGTTATTATTAAATACATCAGAATTGTAGATGTTTTTTGTATTTGTTTTTAAATCAATAACACATAAGCCAGCACCATCAGTGGCAATCCATAACTGTTCTTTATAATAGGTTAATGAATTGATATAATTCAGCCGACTGTATTTATCTTTATCAGATACAAGAGGATATCGATAGAATGTATTTGTATGTGTATTAAAAATATTTAATCCACCGCCAAAGGTCCCAAGATATAAGTTACCCTTTTCATCACCGGATATTGATCTAATTTCATTGCTGCTAATTGAATGAGTATTTAAGGGATTATTAATATAGGAAAGAAAAGTGCTATCTTCAGGTAAATATTTCAATAGTCCGTAACCACTTACTGCAAGCCACATTGTTCCCTCCATATCCTTATAAATAGCATTCACAGTTGCAAGCTCTCCGTTTGAATTAAAATACTGAAAAGATTCAAATGGCTCAAGATTTGCTGTTTTATCAGTTAATCTAAATAGCCCGTAATTATGAGTTCCTGCCCAAATAGTACCCTCGTTATCCATGCTAATAGCAGATATTATATTAAGATATATTTGCCCGTTTTCAGTTCTTATATTGTAATGTATAAATTGTTCACTTCTTCGATCATATAGTTCCAGTGAGGATCTGGTTCCGATCCAAAGATTATTACCTTTGTCCTGAAATATAGAGAAGATATCGCTGCTTGAAATACTGTTTTTATCACTTGTATTTTTAAACACTGTAATTTCATACCCGTCATAACGGTTTAATCCATCCTCGGTACCAATCCAGATGTATCCCTGGTAATCCTTAAGAATACAGGTAATCGTGCTGTGAGACAATCCTTGTTGGGTAGTTAAATGTTCAAAACTGAGGAGTTTCTCTTGTGCGCTTAGTCTAATAATACACAACAATAAAATAACAAAAGCACTAATTTTTCTTTGAGACATTTATATTGTAATTATTCTAATATTCAATTAATATCTTAAATGTTATAGCCATTAATAACAGAATGATTTATATTCAAACTAAGATATATAATCTATGCAGGATGATTTTTAATATTAAACTCATACTCTATTAAATTTAACACAAAAAACCTAATAAAACTATATTCTATTTCTTATTTGTAGGTAAGATTTTTGTAAAATAAGCTCAATATGGAGCAATAAAGTTGAGATACATAGTTTTACTATTTAGTTATATTTTTTTGAATGAAAATATTGAATATTTATTTGAGAATAATTATAGGGATTAGTTATAAATTTATTAAATAATCATATAATACCTTGGCCAAATATTACTTAATAAGCCAAATTTATTGAATTATATATTTCATAAATTAAAATGCCGGTATTCGTTGATATCAGGGTTTATGAAGAATTAAACGATTTTCTTAAAAAGGATAATCAGAAGAAAATTTTTAATGCCGCTTTCCCGGTAAATACGTCTGTAAAAGATGCGGTTGAATCTCTTGGAATACCACATACCGAAGTAGATATGATTTTAGTAAATAGTATTCCGGTTCCCTTTTCGTATCGTTTAAAAAATATGGATTATATATCTGTATATCCTGTATTTGAAAGTTTTGATATTTCAGGGGTAACAAAAGTCAGGGCAGCTCCTCTGCGGTCTTATAAATTTATTTTTGATGTACACCTTGGCAAACTTTCAAGATATATGAGATTGCTTGGTTTTGACAGCTTATATGAAAATAATTTCAGTGATCCGGAAATAATTGAAAAAGCACAAAAGGAACAAAGAATTATTTTGACCTGCGATATTGAATTGTTGAAAAACAGCAGGGTAACTCATGGATACTTTGTCAGAAACAGAAAACCAAAACAACAACTAGAGGAATTATTCAGTCGTTTTGAATTAAAATCTTTATGCAGGCCTTTTACCCGATGTTCGATTTGTAATACAATCCTTATTCAAAAAACAAAAAAAGATGTGGTGAGTTATTTAAACTTAAAAACAAAAAAATATTATTCGGAGTTTTATTATTGCCCCTCTTGTTTAAAGGTTTACTGGAAAGGATCTCATTTTCAGAATCTGGAACGTTTTTTCCGCACATTAGACGTATAGATTTTTTATTGATTAGAAATAAAGAATAAGCCAGATATTTCAAACTCTTATAAACTTCAATTCGTTAATGGAAGTGATAAAACTAATTGTATCTTTTTATGTTATTATAATAAATTCAGATGGTTATGAATAATCAGATAGAAATTTTAAACAAAATAATACGAGACAGGCAATCTGTTTTTCCTTCAAGTTTCGATCCACATAGGAAAATAGAAGATAAGGTAATAAAGGAAATTCTGGAAAATGCAATTTGGGCTCCTTCCCATGGTTTAACACAACCCTGGTTTTTTAAGGTTTTTTACAGCAAAGGAGTATATACTTTTTTTGAGGCATTAAAAGAAATCTACAAATCTGTTACACCCATTGATAAATTTAGTGAGATAAAATATAACAAGTATACCCAGAAAGCTGAACTTGTATCTCATGTTGTAGTGGTTTATATGAAAAAGGATCCACGCGGAATTATTCCCGAAATTGAAGAAATTGTCGCTACGGGCTGTGCCATACAGAATATTTATCTGAGTTTTAAAAGTTATGGTATAGGTGGTTATTTTAGCACCGGAAGTATTGCCTACACCAAACAAGTTCATGATTTTCTTGGACTAACAGATGAAGAGAAGGTGTTGGGATTTTTTCAATTAGGAATTCCTGATGCTAATATGAAAGAAAAGCAGAGAAAAAGAATTCCTGCATCAGAAAAAACTACCTGGATTTCCGAATAATATTAATTTTTCTCAGTAATCTTAACAAAAGTTCTCCGTGCGCCATCTACTTCGGAATTGTCAAGAATAAGCGTATCATTAGAAAGATAATAATTTACCGATGTTTGAAAATCATCTTTTTGGGTAAACAGCCTTATTTCAGAGATACTTTCCTTGTTATAAACTATCCTGTCGAACCAGTACAATCCGGCAGATTCAATATGATCGCTTATATATGAATTATAAGTACCATCTTCAAAATAAACCTGTATAATATCATAACCAACAGAATCGGGATTTAAAATATAAGGTATGCCCGATGGGGTATCTAAATAAGCAGATTCAACCCATTGCCATTCACCCACTATTAAGTCTTCAGCCGATGATTGTAATTCATCTTCCTTCTGCTCGCAACCAAATGCAGTTATAAAAATTCCTAAAATTAATAAATAAACACTCGTCAGTTTCATTCTTTATATCTTCCTTATCTTTTATCTTATATTATTATAGATGTAAATTTTTTCAAAAGGTTGCACCACTCACTAATCATTTTGAATACTATAACGATTTCAGACTGAATATGTTTTTTTTGAATAAAAAAAAATCAAAATTAATATCCTGCTGCCTGTCCGTCTTTTCTCGATTCAGACGCGCCATAATAAACTTTTTGTTTTGTATCGATCATTATGGCCTGATATCCTCCATATCCACCCAGGTCAAAACTAATATGGTGACCCTTTTTTAATAATTCACGAATAGTTTCATATGTTAGACCCGATTCAAGGTAAACCGTTCCCCCGTTTTTCATTTTTTCTCCGGTAGGTTCTGATGATCCGTCATGCTGAATTCTTGGTGCATCTCCGGCTTCCTGAAGATTCATTCCAAAATCGATCAGGTTTATTACAATTTGCGCGTGCCCCTGAGGTTGCATTGCACCCCCCATAACGCCAAAACTTATATATGGATTACCATCTTTTGTAATAAATGCCGGGATAATAGTATGGAAAGGTCTTTTGCCAGGTTCATACATATTGGCATGTCCCTTTTCGAGTGAAAATAGTTCGCCCCGGTCCTGGAGCATAAATCCGAGTCCGGTTGGAATCATACCAGAACCCATACCGCGGTAGTTACTTTGAATTAGCGAAACCATATTTCCCCACTGGTCAGCAGTGGTGAGATAAATAGTATTCCCGATTTCAAGGTTCCCCGCATCGTAGCTTCGTGCTGCACGTTCAGGATTTATTAGTTTCCTCCGGCTGGCAGCATACTCTTTTGATATTAGCTGATCAACCGGTACCGAAACAAAATCAGGATCTGCATAATATTTCGCACGGTCTTCGAATGCCAGTTTTTTTGCTTCAATAAAATGATGTATATATTCTGTACTTCCGAATCCCATGGATGCAATGTCAAATCCTTCCAGAATATTTAAAATCTGCAGTGCGGCAATTCCTTGTCCGTTGGGTGGGAGTTCCCAGATATCATAACCCCTGTAACTGGTTGAAACCGGCTTTACCCATTCGGAAGTATGTGCAGCCAGGTCATCATAACTGAGAAAGCCTCCCATTTTTTTCATATAATCAGCAATGATGTGTGCCGTTTCACCCTTATAAAACTCATCTCTGCCTTTACCGGCAATTTTTTCAAGTGTGTTTGCCAGATTAGGATTTTTAAAAATTTCACCCTTTGCAGGAATTTTTCCATTGGGCATATAGGTCTCTTTAAAGCCCGGATATTCTGCAAGTATGTTTGCAGAACGTTCCAGATAATAGGCAATAAGTTCGCTTACAGGAAAACCTTCATGTGCATAATTTATAGCTGGCTGAAGAATGTCTTTCATTGGCAGTTTTCCAAACTTTTTATGCAATTCGAACCAGCCGTCCACACAACCGGGAACCGACACAGGCAGAGGGCCAAGCGCTGGAATTTTTTCAAATCCGTTTTCTTTAAAATATTCCGGCGAAAGGGATTTTGGCGACCGGCCACTGGCGTTTAATCCATAGAGTTGACGGGTTTTTGAGTCCCAGACAATTGCAAATAAATCACCTCCGATACCAGATCCGGTAGGTTCCACAAGACCCAAAACAGCATTTGCAGCAATTGCGGCATCAATAGCATTTCCTCCTTTTTTCAGAATATCAAGTGCTACCTGCGTTGCCAGTGGCTGGCTTGTAGCAGCCATACCATGCTGTGCAATAACTTCAGATCGTGTAGCGAAAGATTTCCCTGTAATTCTGTCTTGTGCCATATTATTCATAAAGATCAGGGAGATCAAACCTAGTATGAAAAAGCTTTTATTTTTCATGTTTTTGTAATAATGTTTTTAGCATAAAAGTCAGGATCAGTAATGCCCTCAGTGTTGAAAATAAGAATCCTGCTATTCGAATTTAAATTTAATTCTTTTAATACATTTTTCAGGTTCTTATCTGAGGTAATTGCTAACAATCCTCCGAGTCCGGCAGCGCCCGATTCTCCGGATAATATTTTCGCATCATTCCCTTCCGGGAACGCTAATATTTTCATTGCCTGAACAGCATAATCATCTGAAATTGAAATAAAAATATCAATACCCTGACTCAGAATTGTCCAGGCTATTTTAGAAGGTGTACCACAATTTAATCCGGCCATTATGGTTTGCTGGCTTTTTTTAGTGGGGGATAGTATCCCTTTTTTTGCTGATTCCAGAAAACAATCGGAGTGAAAGGGTTCCACGCAAACCAGCTTCGGACATTTTTTTTTATAATTATTTTTAAAATAATGAACTACTGAAGATGGCCAGCTTCCAACGCCGGATTGTATGATTACAACATCAAAATAGGGCATATTTTTAGTTTCGATGACGTTCTCTATTTCTCTTAAGATGGTGTAATATCCGGCCGTTATAAGTGCCGGAATTTCAGTGTAGTTTACCCACGAGGTATCCTGAATAAGAATATGCCGGGGCTGATCGGCAAATTTTTTTGCTTCAGATACAGCATCATCATAATTACCATGAACCACAATAACCCTGGCTCCTTCCTGCTTTATGTTTTTTATTCGTGAATTAACTGTTGACCCGGGTACAAATACCACAGCTTTTTGTCTCATCTTTTTCGCAGTCCATGCCACAGCCCTGCCATGATTACCGTCTGTAGCCGTACAAAAAGTAAATAAACCCTGATGCTCTTCCAGAATTTTAACCATAGCATAAGATGCACCCGAAGCCTTTAGTGCATTAGTTCCGAATCGTTTGGATTCATCTTTAATCCATAATTCACCTAAATTTAATTTTTCTGTAAGTTCTGGCAGCAAGATTAAAGGTGTTGGAAAATATTCTTCTAACTTTTTGTGAACAGTATAAGAATCAGAAAAATTATTTAAAATCTCTTTTATATTATTATCAACAGATAGAGAATATGGGCTAACTTTATTTATAAAATAATCGATTTCGGGCATATGTTTTGTAAGCTTTGAATTATCAAAATAATACAGTAATATTAGTAATTATCAATCCCAAAATCCAGAATATGGGATTTTAAAAATATTTATCATTATGAAAAAACTACTCTTCTTTATCGGAATGCTGTTATGTTTACCCTTTCTTAATGCAACTGAAATTCAATCAAAGATTACAGATGTTACAGTCTACCAGTATGG
This sequence comes from Bacteroidales bacterium, assembly GCA_016934395.1. GTDB lineage: Bacteria > Bacteroidota > Bacteroidia > Bacteroidales > UBA10428 > JAFGSZ01. Next base: position 2,553 of record JAFGSZ010000135.1, on the reverse strand, counting down.
TGCTAAAATTTCACACGTAGCTGAGATGACGATTACGCCAGGAATTACTGAGATTGTTATCGGGAACCTTACCAGCACCATCCAGCAAAATACACTTCAGGTAAATCTGAGAGGGGGCGTTGTTTTGCTGTCGGCATCTTCACGAATTAATTATCTTAACGAACAAAGCTCTATCAGAATTATGGAATTAAAAGATTCCCTGGAAATTGTCGAATCCATGCTCAACTGGAATATCAAACAACAACTGGTATATTCTGCAGAAGAAAAAATGATACAAACCAACAACAAACTTGGGAGTGAACAAAAGGGTATGACTGTGATGGAACTTCAGCAACTGGCAGATTTTTACAGGTCGAGGCTTACAGAAATCCAGAAAAAGCAACTTTCGTTTGAAAAAGAAAATAAAAAACTGGAGATCGAAAAACGCAAACTCGAAAATCAGTTAAAGGAGTTACAAGCCCGTGATAATAAACCCACGGGAGAGGTAGTTCTCAGCCTGTCGGCAGAAAAAGCCGGGAAAGTAGTTATTAACTTTTCATATGTATCATCTGCTGCAAGCTGGCAACCGATGTATGATATCAGGGCAGAAAATCCGGAAAAACCGGTGAAAATGATTTATAAGGCGAATATTGTACAAAATTCCGGATTCGATTGGAACAAGGTGAATCTGTCTATTTCCACAGGTAATCCGTATATTGATAACAACAGGCCCGTATTACATCCCTGGTTTATCGATTTTTTTGTGGAATCGCCGGTTGTTACAGGATATGGTACCATGAAAAAGACAGCTCCTGCTCCCATGGCGATGAGAAACCTGGCTTTGCAAGAAGCAGAAGTGCCGGATGAAGCTCCGGCAATTGGTTATGATGTGCAGGTAAGCCAGAACCAGATCACTACGGAATATAAAATTGAAACCCTGCAAAATATTCCATCTGATAACAAGGAACATTTAGTGGCTATGAAAGAGTATGAACTCCCTGCCCAGTTTGTTTATCATACGGTACCAAAACTATCTAATGGAGTATTCCTGTTGGCAAAGGTTCCGGATTACGGGCAGTTTAATTTATTGCCCGGACAGGCCAACCTGTTTTTTCAGGGTATGTATGTGGGTCAGTCAACTATAAATCCGGCCACTACTGCAGATACCCTCCTGGTTTCATTGGGCAGAGACAATAGAATTTCTGTACAACGGGATTTTATAAAAGACCTCACTTCTAAAAAAACACTGGGGACTAATATTAAAGAAACCAAAGCAGTGGAAATTTTAGTAAGAAATAATAATGTTTTTCCATTGCAGTTAGAGGTGCTTGATCAGGTGCCAATTGCAAAAAACAAAGATATAGAAGTAGAACTTGAAAATTCAGGTTCAGCACAATATACTTCCACATCGGGTAAACTACTCTGGAGGCTATCGCTTAAAGGCGGAGAAACTCAAAAACTGCAATATACTTATTCAGTGAAATATCCAAAAGATAAAAAAATTACCGGTTTATAATTTATTAATTAATCAGATCCCGATGCAAAGTTATCGGGATTTAATGGATTTCCCTGGCGATAGTCAGGTTCACTGTTTCTGTCGCGAGCTACAGAAGCTATTCCGCAAAGGCGCTGACGTGTATAAAGAATAAAATTTTATAGTAATACTTCGTTACATCTGCTGAGAGGTAGTTCATTAATTTTGCACAAATTTCAAATCACGGGAATTCCTATTTTTGTTTAAATGCCCGATTATGAAGCTCTATAAAAGGTTGAGCTTCCAAAATAAATCTGCTGGCATTAGTAGAATAACTGGGATAAACGAATATTTCTTCAATCTTCGAACTATTGTTATAATAAAAACCTATACCAAGGCTTGGATAATCATAAACCTGATAATATGTATCATGAATTTCCGGTTCGCCATATGCGTATGACGCAGCTGCAATTAAAGTACCAAGCTTTATTTTTGTTTCTGTTTGTCCGATAAAAGGTCCGCCAACATGAATTTCAATAGCTACATCATTTGCGTTAATAGTTGTGCTGGATGAAACGGACAATAAGAAAACCATAATACCATTTGCATTATCAATAATCTGATGAAAAATAAAATCGTTTACTTCTATTGCGGGATAAACAGTAAAATCATAATTATCCATCGATGAAATCTCCAACCATGTATTCTCAATATTTATACCCCCCATACCTGTTCCGGGAAAAATGTTGATAGGTGCCGTTATATTAATACCTTGCTCACTTTCACTTTTTGGTCCATCACCAAATGCGGTAAGATTAATTATAAAATGACCTTCAGAAGTATAAATATGAACAGGGTGTATTTCAGTAGAAGTATACCCGTCTCCAAAATCCCATAAATAATTTTCAGAATTTTTTGATGTATTTGTAAAATGTATCTCTTGACCAGCTAAGGTTGTAATGTCCTCAATTTTAAATGCAGAAACGGGGTCCTCTTTTTTACAGCTATTAAAAAATAATAAACTTACTAATAAGATCAGGTTAATTATGTTTTTTGGTTTCATGGCAGATTGTAATTTGAGATTTATATTCTTATTTAAT
>JAFGSZ010000134.1 GCA_016934395.1 Bacteroidales bacterium | reverse complement strand
GGGTGGAAGACCGGGTTTCCCGCTTTTGCTTTTACTGCAGCGGGATAAACTTCTCACCCGGTTTCTTGAATTGTAACTTTAAGCCATAAAAAAACTCCGAAGTTATATTCGGAGCTTTGGGGTTTGGGTGGAAGACCGGGTTCGAACCGGCGACCTCTGGAACCACAATCCAGCGCTCTAACCAGCTGAGCTACATCCACCGTATTTAAGGATTGCAAAGATAAATATCTTTTCAAATTTAAAAAATACCCCGGAACTATTTATTAAATAATTTTAAAATCAGCATTCATCTTTGATTTTTTTATTTTTAAATCCAACAAATGTCAGATTTTATTAATTTCAGGAACTTTATTTTTGAATCGGTCAATTAATATTAATCGCTGATCTTTATTTGAATCAAAAAAGTAAGTCATGGCAAACCTGGAAAAATATTTTGAAAAATACAGGAAAAACACCATAGGAGTAGATTCATATTTTGATTCACCATACGGCAGAAAAAAAATCTATTATTTCGACTGGCTGGCAAGCGGCAGGTTGTATAAACCTATAGAAGACAAGATAATCCAAACCTTTGGGCCCTTTGTTGCCAACACACACACGGAAGCCAGTGAAACCGGAACACGTATGACCCTTAGTTACCATCATGCGCACCACCTGATAAAAAAACATGTAAATGCCGGACCTAATGATGTGATCATCACAGCCGGATCGGGCATGACCACTGTTGTAAATAAACTTCAACGTATTTTAAGTTTAAAAACCACATCCAAAAGAATTCTAAAATCTGAGAACGATCCTGAACGGCCTGTAGTATTTATCACACATATGGAACACCATTCCAACCACACTTCATGGTTTGAAACCGATAGTGACATCGTACTTTTAAATCCCATGGAAAATTTACTGATAAATCTGGATGAACTGAAAAAACAACTTGAAAAATATAAAAACCGGAAGTTTAAAATCGGTGCGTTTACTGCCTGCTCTAATGTTACAGGTATTGTTACGCCTTATTACCAAATGGCAAAGTTAATGCACGAATATGGAGGCCTTGTTTTTATCGATTTTGCCGCATCAGCTCCTTATATGGATATCAACATGCATCCTTCTGATCCTATGGAAAAACTGGATGCCATTTATTTTTCTCCCCACAAATTTTTAGGCGGACCCGGATCTTCGGGTGTGCTTATTTTTGATTCGGTACTTTATAAGCGGGAGGTACCCGACAATCCGGGAGGCGGCACGGTAGACTGGACCAACCGCTGGGGCGAGTACAAATATGTGGACGATATTGAAACCCGTGAAGATGGAGGTACACCGGGATTTTTACAGGCCATACGGATTGCTCTGGCCATAGAACTGAAAGAACAAATGGGCGTTCAAAAAATTCTTGAGAGAGAAGACGAATTATTAAACATAGCCTTTTCTGAAATAAAAAAAATAAAGGGGATTAAAATTCTTGCCGACAATGTGGAGCATCGCTTAGGTGTAATCTCTTTCTGTCATGAAAAAATTCATTTTAACCTCATTGTAAAACTATTAAACGACCGCTATGGCATTCAGGTAAGGGGCGGATGTGCATGCGCCGGCACATATGGCCATTTTTTACTTGAGGTAAGTTATGAAAAATCGCATGAAATCACCGAAAAAATCAGCCATGGTGATTTGAGTGAAAAGCCGGGTTGGGTAAGGCTTTCCATGCACCCAACCATGAAAAACGAGGAGGTGTATTATTTTGTCCAATCCTTAAAAGAAATTGTGGAAAATGTGGATGAATGGAAAAAAGATTATATTTATATTCCTAAAAAAAACGAGTTTATACATAAATCCCAAACAAGTTCATCCTCTAGTTGGCTGGATGAATGGTTCAACCTGAAAACAAATGACATTAGTTGAAGTCACCGATAAAAAAACAGCAGCACAATTTTTAGAAGTCCCAAAATTATTATATCGTTCCGATCCGAACTGGATTTGCCCATTGGATGTAGAAATTGAAGGTATATTTGATCCACGCAATAACTCTTGTTTTTTACACGGTGAAGCGAAACGCTGGATTTTGACTGATGGGGCTAATAATCTGATCGGACGAATTGCAGCCTTTATCGATCGCAATAAAGTGAATCTTTTCGGGTACCCTGCCGGAGGCGCCGGTTTTTTCGAATGTATAAACAACCAGGAAGCTGCCAATTTACTTTTTAATACAGCTGTTTTTTGGCTAAGCGATAAAGGGATGAAAGCCATGCAGGCTCCTATAAACTTTGGCGAAAATTTTGTTTACTGGGGATTACTCACCGAAGGATTTATGCAACAGGGATACGGTATGCCTTATAATTTTCCCTATTACAAATCCCTGTTCGAAACCTATGGTTTTAAGAATTTTTTCGAACAATATTCTTATCATATAGACCTCTCAAAACCTTTTCCCGAAAGAATGCTGAAATTTGCAGAATATATCGAAACACGCCCTAACTTTAGTTTCGAGCATTTTTCATACGAAAAGGCAGAAAAATTTATCGACGATCTGGTTACCACCTATAACACCATCTGGTCTTCATACCACGATGGGTATAGCCCTTTAAAACACAATGACCTTCGCAAAATGATGGAAGATGCTAAACCGGTGATAGACGAAAAACTGATCTGGTTTGCCTATGATAAAGGAAATCCGGTAGCCCTTGTTATTAATTACCCGGATGTGAACCAGGTGTTGAAAAAGTTAAAGAATGGTAGACTCAGCCTGATTAATAAGTTAAAATTTCTATATTATAAAAATTCAAAAGTCATTACCCGTTCGCGTTCTCTGGTTGCCGGTGTGTTGCCCGAATATCAAAATTCGGGAATAATCATGGCACTTTTTTATCAATACATTAAAGAAATATGGAAACGGCCCCATCACACACAAATCGAACTTTCGTGGGTAGGAGACTATAATCCGAAAATGATTGCTATTTATGAAAAAATAGGCGGATATAAAGTAAAGACCCATATAACCTATATGTATCTGTTCGATAAAAAAATAAAGTTCCAACGTTTTAATAATGAATTTGAAGGAAAACTTTATTAAGTCTGTAAAAAATACCGATTACCTTTTGAATAAAAAATTATTTATTTATCTTTGCACACCATTTTAAAAAATTGTTGAGTAAAATATCATAAAAATGAAAAAAGATATTCATCCGAGTAATTACAGGCTGGTTGCATTCAGGGATATGTCTAACGGGCATACATTTGTTACCCGTTCTACAGCTAATTCAAAAGAAACCGTAAAACTTGAAGATGGACAGGAATATCCATTAATAAAGATTGAAATTTCCAATGCCTCGCATCCTTTTTATACAGGTAAGATGAAACTGGTTGATACAGCCGGTAGGGTTGATAAATTTATGAACAGGTATAAAACTCATCTGGATAAGAAGAAGAAGTAAATCAAAAGCATATTGATTATAAATTAATTATACCTCCGGTTGAATAAAATTATTCAACCGGAGTTTTTTTTGTGTAATTTTGTCATGTTAATCCAATCCATACCTGTCATGACAATCAATAAGCCCAATTACATCCTTTTTGATGATTATTCCTGGCACCAGCTACTGCCGCTCACATATACCCGTCCATCATGTGAAATACGTGTAGGTATTCTAACCATTAAAGAAAAGTGGGAACACCGTTTAAAGTCAGAAGTTAGCTTTCAAACAGTCGATTATTTAAGTAAAAAGTTTCCCATAAAACTCAGTGAGGATAATATTTTTATTAACGGATCAGTATTACCGGGTACCGAACTTATAAAAGCTATAGAAAACCTGAATACAGATGAGGCCCTGGTTTCTGATAAGACCGTGATTGCAGTGCGATTATCCGGGGAGAAAGCACCGGGATTTAAATACGATACTCCCAAATTTTTATCATCCAAAAACTTTCCGGGCAGTTTTATTAAAATCGATTACCCCTGGCATATTTTTGAACATAACGGAACAGCCATAACTCAGGATTTTACCCTGGTTACCAGAAACAAAGAATCTGAAGATTTTATACGAAACAACCACATCCAGCACCCGGAAAATATATTTGTTGAAAAAGGAGCCAGTATTGAGTTTGCAACTATTAACGCTTCTTTCGGACCCGTGTATATTGGCAAGAATACTGAAATTATGGAAGGGGCAATTATCCGGGGTCCTTTTGCTTTATGCAATAATGCCACCGTAAAAATGGGGGCAAAAATATACGGCCCCACCACCATCGGGCCGCACAGTAAAGTGGGAGGTGAAGTAAATAATTCAGTTATTCTCGGGTTTTCAAATAAAGCGCACGATGGTTTTATGGGCCAATCTGTAATTGGTGAATGGTGCAACCTGGGTGCAGATACCAATACTTCGAACCTTAAAAATAATTACGCTGAAGTTAAAGTTTGGAATTATAACACTGAAAGCTTTGTGAAAACGGGCCTTCAATTTTGCGGGCTTATTATGGGCGATCATTCTAAGTGCGGTATCAACACCATGTTTAATTCAGGAACCGTAGTAGGTGTAAATTCAAATATTTTTGGTACTGGTTATCCACGAAATTTTATTCCCTCATTTTCCTGGGGAGGACCAGGAGGATTTACTACATATGCTTTAAATAAAGCATTTGAAGTTGCCGAATCGGTTATGGAAAGAAGAAAAATACCCTTCACCGACATAGATAAAGAAATCCTGCAATCCATATTCAACACAACAGAAAAATATCGCATTAGATAATTCAGAAATTATTATCTTTCTAAATCTTGGCATAAGTATTGACTAGTTGATATCCCAAGAGTAAAAGACTTTGTCGCTGACAAATTGTCTTTGATTTTTTATTTGAACACTGTGGAGGATTTTGAAAAGTTTAATTTATGAAAGATAACAAGCTGAAAGAATACTATATAGGAACTGCGCCGATAAACGATGAAGCCGATTTTATTCCTTTAATAACAGATGAAGACGAAGAGAGTCTGAGAAATTCAGAAGTTCCGGACACCTTGCCAATTTTGCCTCTTCGAAATACCGTGCTTTTTCCGGGAGTAATTATACCCATTAGCGTGGGCCGAAATAAATCCATGCGCTTAATACGTGAGGTTTATAAAAAATCGAAAATAATCGGTACAGTTGCCCAAAGCAATCCGAATGCAGATGAGCCTGATTTCAAGGACTTATTTAAAGTGGGAACAATGGCTCATATTATACGAATACTTGAAATGCCCGACGGAACAACTTCAGTAATTATCCAGGGAAAAAAAAGAATCCGGATCAGAGAGCTGGTTCAGGAGGAACCTTACCTTATGGCTAAGATTGATCCGTTGGAAGATGCAAAACCAAAAACAAAAACTGAAGAGTTTAATGCTATTGTGGGTTCTCTAAAAGACCTATCGCTGCGTATTATTAAACTTTCAAGTAATATACCACCAGAAACTTCATTTGCCGTAAAAAATATTGAAAGCTCCACCTTTCTTATCAATTTTATCAGTTCCAACAGTGACTTGAAAATTGAAGAAAAACAACGGTTACTTGAAATGGATGACCTTAGAAAACGGGGAATCGCCCTTTTGGAATACCTGGCACGGGAAGTTCAAATGCTGGAGCTTAAAAACGATATCCAATCGAAAGTAAAACTGGATATCGATCATCAGCAGCGTGAGTACCTGCTTCATCAGCAAATGAAAACCATTCAGGATGAACTGGGAGGCAATCCTATTGAACAGGAAATTGAAGAACTCCGAAAGTTGGGAGAAAAGAAAAAATGGAGCAAGGAGGTAAACGAACATTTTGAAAAAGAGCTGGAAAAACTCCACCGTATCAATCCGGCTACCGGCGAATATTCAGTGATAATTAACTATCTGCAAACCTTACTTGATCTGCCATGGAACATTTATACCAGGGATAATTTCGACCTGAAACGCGCTCAAAACATTCTGGATAAGGATCATTATGGTCTTGAAAAGGTAAAAGACAGAATTATTGAGCACCTGGCCGTATTAAAATTAAAAGGTGATTTAAAATCTCCGATTTTATGCTTATATGGTCCTCCGGGAGTGGGTAAAACTTCTCTGGGAAAATCCGTGGCCAAAGCATTAAAAAGAAAATATATCCGCATGTCGCTGGGAGGATTACATGATGAAGTCGAAATTCGCGGACATCGTAAAACCTATATCGGGGCATTACCCGGAAGGATCATACAGCTAATTAAAAAAGCCAAATCATCGAACCCGGTATTTGTGCTGGATGAAATAGACAAAGTTGGTCGTGATTTTCATGGTGATCCGGCGTCAGCCCTTCTTGAAGTGCTCGATCCGGAACAAAATAATTCTTTTTACGACAACTACCTGGAAATGGAATACGATCTTTCTAAGGTTATGTTTATTGCAACGGCAAATACTATGGGCACCATCCACCCTGCCCTGCGAGACCGCATGGAATTAATCGAAGTAAGCGGCTATATTCTTGAAGAAAAAGTTGAAATTGCCCGACGGCATTTAATCCCCAAAGTTTTAAATGATCACGGCTTAAAGAAATCGCAGGTTAACTTATCAAAAGCAATTATTGAATACGCTATAGATAATTATACCCGGGAATCGGGAGTGCGCACGCTGGATAAAACCCTGGCAAAAATTATGCGCGTTCTGGCAAAAAAAGTAGCTATGGGAGAGCCTTTTAATAGCAAACTAACAATTGAAGATATTCATTCAATTTTAGGACCTCCAAAATTTACCAAAGAAATTTACCAGGGGAACGAATTTGCCGGTGTGGTTACCGGTCTTGCCTGGACAGCAGCCGGAGGTGAGATTCTTTATATTGAAACCAGCATAAGCAAAGGAAAAGGTAAACTAACGCTTACCGGAAATCTTGGAGATGTTATGAAAGAATCTGCAGTAATAGCCCTTGAATATATAAAATCTCACAGCAGTGATCTGAATATTGATCCTGAAATATTTGAGAACTGGAACATTCATGTTCACGTTCCCGAAGGGGCTATTCCCAAAGACGGTCCTTCAGCAGGAATAACAATGGCCACTTCGATAGCCTCTGCCTTTACGCAGAGAAAAGTTAAAAAAGGTATTGCCATGACCGGTGAAATTACATTACGCGGAAAAGTATTACCTGTGGGAGGTATTAAAGAAAAAATCCTGGCAGCAAAAAGGGCCTCAATTAAGGATATTATTCTTTCAATAGAGAATAAGAAGGACATTCAGGAAATTAACGAACTATATATTAACGGACTGCAGTTTCATTACGTTGAAAACATAATGGATGTGTTGCATCTTTCACTTTTAAAAGAAAAAGTTAAAAATCCAGTAAAATTTTAAAAGTCGCCGATAAAATCATGTCATTTACCTATTACCCTGATGTGAGCCAAAAGTTTTTTTATACTTTTATTTCATTAAAAACTAAAAAATTATGAAAATGGCTCCAGGCGTATTTTGGGGAATAGTTTTAGTCCTCATAGGTTTAAGCATTATCTTTCGCATTTTGTTTGATGTAAGTATATTTAGAATTGTATTTGCTATTATCCTGATTTCTATTGGTATTAAAGTATTAATCGGACATCATGGTTTTTTTAATTTCAATGAAAAGAAAAACGATGTATTTTTTGGAGAACATAACTATACCGAAGCCCCAAAGGATAATGCAGAGTATAATACAATATTCGCTCAAACAACACACGATTTCAGGAATGTGAACCTTGAGAACAACCAGACCTTAAAGGTTAAGGTGAATACCGTATTTGGAAAATCTATTATACTGGTGGATGAAAATATGCCGGTTAAAATTAAAGCTGAAGCCGTATTTGCAGGAGCGCGCATGCCTGACGGGAATATGTCTTCTTTTGGATCGGTGTATTATACCAGTGAATCTTTTAAAGATAGCAGTAACTATTTATATATAGAGGCTGATGTGGTATTCGGGGCTGTGGAAGTAGTCACCAGATAATCGGAACCCTTCACAATAAGCCCCAAAAACTTATTCCCGAATTTATAATGTTTCCCGGTCTTACCGGGATTTTTTTTTGCCATAAGCTAAAATGTAATACGTTATAAAAAATCTGAATGCTGCAATTTTCAATGTTTAAGGGGAATTCAGCACCATATTAATGTCATGATATCCTAAAAAATTACTAAAAGCATTTTTAGTTTCGCAATGAATTCCTAAGTTTATAGAATAAATTCCTATTTTTCATCTATGGCTAAAACTTTAATTAGTCAAAAGGCAACATTTGGAACACCTGAAGTATTCGTCACTTCAATATCAACCATTCTGGGCGCTATTTTATTCCTTCGTTTTGGTTATGCTGTCGGCAACATTGGTTTTATAGGTGTACTCGGACTTATTATCCTCGGACATCTGATAACTATTCCTACAGCATTTGCAGTAGCGGAGATTGCCACGAACCAGAAAGTATTAGGTGGCGGTGCATATTACATTATTTCGCGGTCGTTTGGATTAAATATTGGCGCTGCAATCGGAGTTACCCTTTACCTGTCACAGGCAATCAGTATTGCATTTTATGTGATTGCTTTTGCTGAAGCCTTCGATCCCCTGATCACGTTTCTCAATAATAATTATGATATTTTAATCCCGGATAAACGTTTTATAAGCTTGCCCTTAATGACCATTTTATCTGCCATTATTTTACTTCGTGGCGCCAACCTTGGAATGAAAACCCTGTACCTGGTGGCCTTGATATTATTTATTTCACTGTTCATGTTTTTTATCGGTCATGCTGAATCGCCTCCGGAGGAAATAAATTTTAACGCCACAATAGCAGAACCCGATAGTTTCTTCTATGTCTTTACCATAATTTTTCCTGCATTTACAGGTCTGGCTGCAGGTTTGGGATTATCGGGTGATTTAAAAGATCCTTCACGTTCCATTCCGCGTGGCACGATCCTGGCCACTTTTGCCGGAATTGTTATTTATATAGCTGTTGCTTATAAACTTACTATTTCTGTTTCTACAGAAGAACTTGCATCTGATCAGCTTATTATGCAGAAAATTGCATACTGGGGGCCAATAATCCCAATTGGGCTTGCAGCTGCTTCCTTATCTTCGGCCCTGGGCTCTATACTTGTCGCCCCAAGAACACTGCAAGCTATTGGTGCAGACGATATTCTTCCAAATAAATTTATAAACCGCTGGTTTAAAAAAGGAAAACCTGTATCCAACGAACCTACCAATGCTTCTATTATTACAATAATTATTGCTTTCTTTTTTATCGCTATAGGCAGTATCGATTTTGTTGCCCAGATTATTTCAATGTTTTTTATGCTTACCTATGCTGCAATATGCCTGATATCCTTTCTTGAACATTTTGCTGCTGATCCGTCCTATCGACCCACTTTCAGATCGCGCTGGTATATTTCTTTAATCGGAACCGTACTTTCCTTTTGGGTAATGTTTAAAATGAATGCCCCTTATGCCTTTGTTTCATTACTGATTATGGGTGCGATTTATTATATGATTACCGTTTATATAAAAGAGCAAAAAGGACTGGGTAAACTATTTAAAGGTGTTATTTTTCAGTTAAGCCGGCAGTTGCAGATAATTGCACAGCGTGTAAACAAAGAAGATCCCGAATCACACTGGATACCTTTTTTAATATGTATATCACAGGATTCTTTTAAGCGCCGGAGCGCCTTTGATTTGCTGCGATGGATCTCTTACCGTTATGGTTTTGGCACCTACATTCACTATATCGAAGGGTATCTGTCGAAAAGTACCAATGAAGAATCCCTCAAAGTATTAAACCGATTAATTAACCTGGCATCCGGCAGTAAAAGCAGGGTGTATCTCGACACTATTATCAGCCCTTCCTATACTTCGGCAATAGCGCAGGTTATTCAGTTATCAGGTGTTTCGGGCAAAGGCAACAACATGATACTGTTTGAATTTTCGCGTACCGAACCGGAAATGTTGCAGGAATCTTTAAAAAATTATTCGCTGATTTACGCTACCGGATTTGATATTTGTATTCTGAATTCCTCCTACAAAGGATTTGGTTACAGGCGTGAAATTCATATATGGATTACAAGTCACGATTATGAAAATGCCAATTTAATGATTTTGCTGGCTTACATAATTCTTGGACATCCGGATTGGAACAAGGGAATTATTAAGATTTTTGCCTTACATAAAGAAAATGAGCTTGAAGCAAGAAAACAGAAATTGCTCAACCTTATCAAATCGGGAAGATTGCCCATATCTCCGGGAAATATTCAGCTGATAACCGCTGAAAATTCTACAAATATTAAAACTGTAATTTCAAAAAAATCTATTGATGCAGACTTGACCATTGTGGGATTCAGAAATGAATCTGTAAAACCTAAAGGCATCGATTTATTTACAGGTTATGAGGATATCGGGAATATTTTATTTGTCAGCTCCCAAAAAGAAAAAGAAATTAAGTAGTTTTAACTTCTGAAACTAACATTAAATCAACGATAATACAATGGAACGTATAGCCTTATTTCCCGGATCTTTTGACCCGTTTACAATTGGACATGAATCAATTGTCCGCAGAGCTTTTACCCTTTTTAATAAAATTATTATTGCTATTGGATACAACTCTAATAAACCCGGATATTTTCCGTTAGATAAAAGAATTGAATGGATACAGACCGTATTTAAAACAGATAAAAATGTGGAAGTACAAAGTTACGAAGGATTAACCATTGATTTTTGCAAAAAGGTGCATGCAAAATATATTCTCAGGGGATTACGCACATCAGCAGATTTTGAATACGAACGGGCCATAGCACAAAACAACAAAGCCATGTATCCTGAGCTGGAATCGGTATTCCTGCTTACACTCCCGGAATATACTTCGGTTAATTCAACAATTGTCCGGGATATTATTATGCATGGCGGTGATGCGGGTTTGTTTCTTCCCAAAAAAATTAAAATACAAAAATGAATTTTTTCTTTCGCATGAGATACCTGATTGTAATATACCTGATAGGATTATTTGCTACTCCCGACCTTTCAGGGAAAGAAGTAATTATAAAAGGACAATCGCCTTCATATGCCCATGAAATAATTAAATTATACCAATATTCCGATCAGATAACAAATACAGAAAAACTTATAAGCGAGTGTATCGTGGCAGGTGACGGTAATTTTGAACTCTCATTCGATATAGATGCAACTACTTATGTATTTTCAAGACTGGGCGTTTACACGGTGTATTTATTTGTTGAACCCGGAAAAACTTATAATGTTGTGCTTCCGCAAAAAACACCAAAATCGGAAAAAGACCTGTTAAATCCGTATTTTGAAGAGGTAGCAGTTCATTTGGGTTTAACAAACTATTCCGAATCGGAACTAAATATGCTGATACGTATGTTTAATGATGCTTTTAATCCATATTACAAAAAGCATATATACCTTATAGCTACAGGCCAGGATCTTATGCAGCTCGATAAAGATATTGAAAGTATCGAGGTGCCTTTTACTTCGTATTCAAATGAATTTTTTAAATCATATCGTGAATATAAATACGCTATGCTCAGGCATCTGGCAGCTCAACAGAAAGCCAAAAGCATTTCGGATATGTATTTTTTAAATAAACCGGTATTGTATAATAATCCGGTTTTTATGGAATTATTCAATCAGATCTATGAAAAATATTTCCAGTATTTTTCAAGAACTACCGCCGGAGAAAAAATATATGCTGACATTAACGATCAAAAGAGTCTGAAGTCCTTGAAAAATACATTATCACAAGATGAGGTACTTAAAAATGATACACTGCTGGAACTGGTAATTCTTAAAGGATTACATGATGAGTTTTATAATAATTTATTTTCAAGAACCGCCATGCTCGAAGTATTGGATTCATTAATCTCCTCAACAAAGCTATCTGTTCATAAAGAGATTGGTATCAATGTCAGAAATAAAGTAACAAAGTTAATGACGGGCTTTGCTCCGCCGGATTTTAAACTTTATGATATTGACAGTAACCTGTTTTCGCTCGAAAATTTTAAAGGGAAATACCTGTACATTAATTTTTGCATGAGTTACAGTTATACCTGCCTAAACGATTTTGATATGTTATCGGGAATTTATCAGCGCCATAAAGACCTTATAGAAATTGTATCTATTTTGCTGGATCAGTCGGAAAAAAACCTGAAAGATATTATAAAAAAGAATGATTACCACTGGGTGTTTTTGCAATACGGCAACCAGCCGGAAATAATTAAAGAGTATGACATCCGGGGTATTCCCACTTATTTTCTTATCGATCCTGAAGGTAAACTGGTACTTTCGCCGGCTCCCGGTCCTTCTGAAAATTTCGAAACAGCCCTCTTCAAGACTTTGAAAGCAAGAGGTGATTTATAATAAATACTGTATTGATTAATTTAATTTAAGACTTACAGCAGACCGGCGTATATAAAAACATCCAAAACCGCCTTGTAACAATTATCCACAATAAAAGGAATTTCATCTATGTTCATCCACCGGACTTCTGTGATATCTTCTTCGGTTTGCGGCACAGGTATTTCATCGCCTTTATAAAGCATTTCAAACCAGGTTGTTTTTTTCAATGCAAGTTTATTTTTCAGCGGATAGGTATGATACGTTGACAGCAATGGCCTGACAATTTCGAGCTGCTGCAACCCGCATTCTTCTTCAACTTCACGCAAAGCGGCAGTTTGAAAATCTTCATCCTCACCGAGTTTACCTTTGGGCAGGTCCCAAACTCCTCTTCTGAATATCAGAAGATATTCGTTACTCCTGTTTCTAACCAATCCACCGCCAGCATGAATATTTGTAAAACATGAGCGGAACAGATTACGCAATTCCTCCACATCGTGATGAAATAAAAACAGGGTATCAACTTTTTTCAACATTCCGAAAAAATCAATAATCTCTTTCAAATCCTCCACGTCCCTGAATTTATAAAACAACCCATAGCGAACTTTAAAATTGTTTATAAAATCATCCGTTAAAATTACTTTCCGGTCGTTAAAAAAAACTTTATACATTTGCGCTATGAACAATGAGAAAAAATTAATCGCAAAATTGCTGTTACAAAGTAAGGCAATTAAATTAAATCCTGCAACGCCATTTACATGGGCCTCAGGACTAAAATCGCCAATTTATTGTGATAATCGTATAACACTTTCTTTTCCTGAAACAAGAGCTGTGATCAAAAATCAGTTTGCTGCCATTATTAAAGAAAAATATGCTCAGGCCGAAGGAATAGCAGGTGTAGCAACAGGAGCAATAGCCCAGGGCGCTCTTGTTGCAGAAGTATTAAACCTGCCTTTTGTTTATGTAAGGTCGTCGCCAAAATCGCATGGGCTTGAAAATTTAATTGAAGGTAAAGTTAATGCAGGACAAAAAGTAGTAGTTGTGGAGGATTTAATATCCACTGGAGGAAGCAGCCTTAAGGCAGTTGATGCACTTAGAAATGTCGGATGTGAAGTGCTTGGAATGGTAGCGATATTTACCTATGGATTTCCTTTTTCGGAAGAAAGTTTTACAAAATCGGGATGTGAATTAACAACCCTTAGCGACTATAATACATTACTTACCGAAGCTATGGATTCGGGATATATTCGTTCGGAGGATCTTGAAATTTTATCTGAATGGAGGACAAATCCGGAAAAATGGTCTCAGAATTTTTAAGCCTACAGTATGTTACAATTAGAAAGTAAAACAGGAACCATATTCAGCAGTGATGAGAAAATCTTCAACTTTCTAACAGATTTTGATAATTTTAAAGATTTGATTCCGGGAGATAAAATCAGAAATTGGAAAAGCGATGGCGATAGTTGTTATTTTTCAGTAGACGGCCTGGGAGATACCGGTGTAAAAATTCTTGAAAAAGATCCTTATAAAACACTTAAACTGACTGGTATCGATAATAAATTTGATTTTTTCTTCTGGGTTCAGCTAAAACAAGTTGCTGAAAACGATACAAAAGTGCGGTTAACTGTTAAAGCCGATATAAATCCCATGATGCAGATGATGGCCAAAAAACCACTTCAGTCTTTTCTGGATACACTGATTGATCAGTTGGGAAAGATACAGTTCTAAACCGGAAACTCAAGTTCCTTAAAATAAAATTTTCTTACCTGGCCATCAGAAATTCCGATTACTAACCTGCCATCATTTTCCACATCAGTAATTTTACCTGAGATAATCCCCTGTTTTGTTTTAAACTTTGTGTTTTTATTGTACAACAATAAATGACTTAGATAAGCCTTTTTTATTTCAGAATATTTTTCATCAAAAAGTTTATCGAACCAGAAATTTAAATTCTCCAAAACCTGAAAAAGCAACACTCTAAGATCAAACTCTTTGTGCAATTCAATTTTTAATGAAGTAGGATTGGGAAGTTGCTCAGGAAATAGGATTTGATTCACATTAATTCCAATACCAATTATCGAATTAATTATCTGGTTTTGCTGAATTGAATTCTCAATGAGTATTCCCGCTATTTTTTTTGAACCCGCATAAATATCATTTGGCCATTTTATCTCTGCCGGGATATTTATATTTTTTAAAAACTGCCAAATCCCCAACGAAGTGGTAATGGATAAATAATAGTGATTATCTGTGGTTAGTGAAGATTCTTTTAGAATAAAACTAAAAGTTAGGTTTTTACCGCTTTCGCTATTCCAGGAATTCCCATATTGTCCCCTGCCATATAATTGATTACCTGTCATAATAACAGTACCTGCCGAAGAATCTTTGCTTTTCAGTAATTCCCTGGCATAGGTATTTGTTGAATCCACGCTTTCCAGTTGTATGATCTGGTGCCCAATAGGTGAATATTTCATAAGGATATCATCACTAAATAATATAAAAACTTTTGTCCTTTGGTATTGTTATTGCTTATGAAGACACATAACTTTTAGTAACATCATGCTGTTCATAAATGACAAAAATACAGAATTCTCAGGATAAAGCTTATATGCTAAAATTCATTACTTTTGTAGGTATAAATAAATAATATTACGATTGGGAGGAAACACAGAGCTTATTGAAACCATTATTTCAGGTATTCTTGAAAAGAAAGGAAAGGAAATAATCAATATTACTTTCAAAAAAAACAATAATGCAGTTTGTGACAATTTTATTATTTGTCACGGCGATTCAAAAACACAAGTAGTCGCTATTGCAGATTCAGTTGAGGAAAAAGTTAAAGTAAACCTGGATAAGCCTATAGGACACCGGGAAGGGGCTGAAAACGCACAATGGATTTTACTTGATTTTTACGATATTATTGTTCATATATTCCAGAAAGAGACCCGGGAATATTACAGAATCGAAGAATTGTGGGGTGATGCATTAATCACCAGAATAAATGATAATCATAATTAATAAAAAAAAGAATGACCGAAGAAAAACAAAATAATAATAACAACGATCAAAATTCTCAGAAAACACCCAATAAGAAAAATAAATTTAATTCTTATTGGATACCTGCTTTGATTGGATTAGCTATTTTCTCGATGTATTTCCTAAATTCGGGGCAGAAGGCAATAAAAACCGACTGGAAAACATTTAAAAACGAAATGTTACTGAAACATGAAGTTGAACGGCTGGTTGTGGTCAATGATAAAATGGTAGAGGTGTATATTGATCCTGCAAAACTCACATCACCAAAACACGACAGGGTGCTCGAAAGGGGGATTAGTCAGTTTGCAAAAGCAGGACCTCATTATTATTTTAATATTAATTCTGTAGAAATTTTCGAACGCAGACTTGAAGAAGCCCAGGCAGGTTTTCCTGAAGATGAGATTATTTATCCGGAAAGTGAAATTCGTAAGGATGTTTTTGGGGAAGTAATCGGTTGGTTACTGCCGATAATAATCCTGGTAGCTATATGGCTGTTTATTTTCCGAAGGATGAGCGGAGGTGCAGGTGCCGGTGGGGGTCCATCCAACATTTTTAACGTAGGAAAATCAAAAGCAAAAATATTTGATAAGGAATCGAATGTAAAAGTCGATTTTAAAGATGTGGCCGGCTTGGAAGAAGCCAAAATGGAAATCAAAGAAATTGTTGACTTTCTGAAAAAACCCAAAAAATATACTGAACTCGGAGGAAAAATTCCTAAAGGTGCTCTGCTTGTTGGCCCTCCAGGAACAGGGAAAACTTTGCTTGCAAAAGCTGTAGCCGGTGAAGCACATGTTCCTTTTTTCTCCATGTCGGGATCAGATTTTGTTGAAATGTTTGTAGGCGTGGGTGCATCAAGAGTGCGCGATTTATTTAAGACAGCCAAAGAAAAAGCTCCTTGTATAATATTTATAGATGAAATTGATGCTATTGGCCGGGCCCGCGGACGGAATCCCAATTTCGGGGCAAACGATGAGCGAGAAAACACGCTGAATCAGTTATTAACCGAAATGGATGGATTTGCAACAAACACCGGTGTAATTATTCTTGCTGCCACTAACCGTGCGGATGTACTCGATCGTGCATTATTAAGGGCCGGCAGGTTCGACCGTCAGATCCATGTTGAACTTCCCGATTTAAATGAAAGAAAAGAAATTTTTAAGGTTCATCTTCGTCCTATTAAATTGGAGAAAAAATTCGACCTTGAATTTCTGGCAAAACAAACTCCCGGATTCTCCGGAGCAGATATTGCCAATGTGTGTAATGAATCTGCCCTTATTGCAGCCAGAAAAAATAAAAAAGAAGTACAGAAACAAGATTTTCTTGATGCTATAGACCGGATTATTGGAGGATTGGAACGAAAAAATAAAATTATTACATACGACGAAAAGAAAACCATTGCTTATCACGAAGCCGGACATGCCACAATCAGTTGGCTGCTTGAATATGCCAATCCCCTGGTAAAAGTAACGATTATCCCCCGGGGGAAGGCGCTGGGTGCTGCCTGGTATTTACCTGAGGAAAGACAAATTACTACCAAGGAACAATTACTTGATGAAATGTGCTCAGCACTTGGAGGTAGGGCCTCTGAAGAAATAATTTTCGGGAAAATCTCTACAGGTGCGTTAAATGACCTTGAAAAGATAACCAAACAATCGTATGCTATGGTTACATATTTCGGTTTAAGCGAAAAAGTTGGAAACAAGAGTTTTTATGATTCTTCGGGCCAGAATGAATATTCATTCACCAAACCATATAGTGAAAAAACAGCGGAACTTATTGACCAGGAGGTGAGCCAGATTATTGAACAACAATATCAGCGCGCAAAAAAGGTTTTAATTGAAAATAAAAAAGGATTATCTCAACTTGCCGAATTTTTGCTGGAGAAGGAAGTGATTTTTAGCGAAGATCTTGAAAAGATTTTTGGTAAACGAAAATTTAAAACACGTGAAGAATTATCAGCAGAGCTTGCTCAAAAAACTGCGCCGATAAAAGCCAAAACAAGTGTTAAAAAATCCGTTTCCGGTAAGTCAACAGCCACAGCTAAACCTCAGAAAACGGGTACAAGCACAAAAGAAAATGATTCTTCCAAAAACCAGGGACGAAAAAAATCGGCATAAAAGGGTATTTAAACCTCTGCAGAAGCTGACCTTTAATATAATTATAAATCATCCAGCAGGTACACCAGAAAAAAAGTATGGTGATACCTGCTTTTTATTTTGAAGACGGATGCATTCTTAATAAGAAAATATTCTCCATATTTGTTAACAACAATTTATTCTAAAAAACATTAATACATAACTGTGAATACATTTTTTAAAAGAACCCTTTTCGGATCTGTTTATGTAATGTTGATAATAATTTCGTTAATTATCAGCCCTTATTCCTTTGTTTTACTTTTTCTGGTTTTGCAAATTCTTGCGCTAGTTGAATTTTATAAAATGACGGCACCCGGTATTTCGAAAACTTCAATTATTCTGAATGTCTTGATCTCAATAGTTTTATTCGTTATTTCATTTTTAACTTTTTCCAATCATATATCAGCCGGATATTTTATCCTGCTTATTCCTCTTTTTTTAAGTTTATTTATTTTAGAATTATATAAACCTAATGAACTTTCAATAAATAATATAGGAACTTCTATTCTTGGAATTATATATATAGCAGTTCCTTTAAGCCTTTCCAATTTGCTGGTATATCAAACAACCATGTTAAATGACTACAGTTATTACATTCTGCTAGGTATATTTATTCTCATATGGGCCAATGATTCTTTTGCATATATAACAGGCATGTTATTGGGAAAACATAAACTTTTTGAAAAAATTTCACCTAATAAAACATGGGAAGGATTTTTTGGGGGCCTGATTTTTACTGTTCTGTCAGGTTATATTTTATCAAGATTTTTTCATTCGCTGCAAAGTCTCGATTGGATTATAATAGCATTACTTGTTTCTGTATTCGGAACATTCGGAGACCTTACCGAATCAATGTTCAAAAGAAGAATGAATGTAAAGGATTCGGGGAAAATTATGCCGGGGCACGGAGGTATTTTAGACAGAATTGATTCACTTTTGTTTTGTATCCCGATAATAGTTTTTTATCTTTTAATTAAATAATACAAACCCATGAAAATTCATAAAGAAGGCCGGTTAATACTTTTATTAAGTTTTCTGATATTATCGGGGATTAACCTTTTAATTTATCTCCTGATCTGGCAATGGCTTTTTTATATCATTTTAATTTCCTCAGTTGTTCTTTTTGGCTTTATATTATGGTTTTTTCGATTACCTGCCCGTCCGTTTACTAAAGATGAAAATTTAATATATGCCCCGGCCGATGGCAAAGTGGTAGTTATAGAAGAAACTTTTGAAGATGAATATCTGAAAAAAAAATGTATTCAGATATCCATTTTTATGTCGCCTTTAAATGTACACGTAAATCGCTATCCGGTTAGCGGAACAGTAAAATATTATGCTTATCATAAAGGAAAATACCTAGTTGCATGGCATCCAAAATCATCTACTGAGAACGAGCGTGCCACCGTTGTAATAGAAAATGTCAAGAATGTTAAAATTCTTATCAGGCAAATAGCAGGCGCTGTTGCCCGAAGAATAGTTACTTACTCCAAAGAAGGATTACTAATTAACCAGTGTGATGAACTCGGATTTATTAAGTTTGGTTCAAGAGTGGATATTTTTCTTCCATTAGATGTTAAAATTCTGGTTAACCTTAATCAGAAAACAAAAGGTGGACAGACCCTTTTAGCCCGTTTTAATTAACATTTTTTCAGTTTTTAACATCCCTTTAACAGCGAATTATTCATAATGATTCTATATTTGTTCCAGTATAAACAAAAAAATAAGATTCTATGAAAAAATTACTTTTTATGGCTGCATGTGTAGCACTATTCGGATTTATGTCAGTACCTGTTTCAGCAGCTACTATCAATCATAATTCAACTATTTCAGTATTTGTAAACGATGATGAACCAAAAAAATCAGAGGATACTGAAAAAGAAAAAAAATCAGATTGCACAAAAACAACAAAATCAGAAGGTGAAAAAACAAAGTCTGATTGTGCAAAATCCTCAGACTGTTCAAAAAAATCATCAGACTGTGATAAAAAAGATAAATAAAAAAATTTTTGATTAGTTTATAAAAAGAGCCCCTGTTATGGGGCTTTTTTTATTGATAATAGAACAGATGTTCTCTTATAACAGCATATTATGCTTTACAGTGTTTAGGGTAATTGGCAGTTTTTTAACAACAGTCCGGTAAAAAAACAATAAATTAAAGCTTCATTTTTTTGTTTATCCTGTCAAAACATGGTAGTTTCATTTTAACTTTTTAATTTTAAGATTTTAAAATCAAAACACTCTTTATGGACAGAAATGAAGTTATAAAAATCAACAACGATGTGAGCTGGATCGGAATACTGGACACTGATATTGTAACCTTTGATATCGTTATGGAAACCCGGTATGGAACAACATATAATTCTTATTTTATTAATGCTGAAAAAAAGGCCATTATCGAAACTGCCAAAGAAAGTTTTAAAGATACCTATCTGGCAAAAGTAAAGCAGGTAGTTGATCCTAAAGAAATTGATTTTATTATTCTGAACCATACTGAACCCGATCATTCCGGGAGCCTGAAGCACCTGCTGGAGATTGCTCCCAATGCCACAGTATATGGAAGCCGGCAGGCCATAAATTACCTGTCTGAAATGATGGAGAAACCCTTTAAATCTGAATTTGTAAAAGACGGCGATACGCTTGATCTGGGAAATAAAACCTTACATTTTATAAGCGCCCCGAACCTGCATTGGCCAGACACCATATATACCTACCTTGAAGAAGATCAGTTGTTGTTTACCTGCGATTCATTTGGAGCACATTATTGCAACGAACTGATGTTTGATGATATGGTTGATGACTATTCAGAAGCCTTTAAATATTATTTTGATGTGATTCTCCGGCCATATAGTAAGTTTATGGTCAAAGCCCTGGAAAAAATTGAACCGCTTAAAATCGAGATGATCTGTCCCGGTCATGGTCCCATATTGCGAAGTACATGGAAAGAAAAGGTTAAACTTACAGACAATTATGCCAGCCGGTATATCGCAGATTCAAAATGTGAAGAAAATAATATCCTGATCACATATGTTTCAGCCTACGGATATACCCGGCAAATGGCTGAAAAAATTGCAACCGGAATTAAAAATATTGTTGATTATAAAGTGGAGGTTGTAGACATTGAAAATATTATGCTTGGTGATTTGGAAGAGCTGATCGTAAAAAGTAATGCTATTCTGGTAGGTTCACCCACCATTAATCAGAATACGCTTCTTCCGGTATATAAAATGTTTGCCCTATTAAGTCCTATCCGTGATAAAGGAAAAAAAGCCGCGGCTTTCGGATCATATGGCTGGAGCGGCGAAGCCGTATCTTTAATTGAAAGTCAGCTCAAACTGTTAAAGCTTAATGTTGTTATGGAAGGCGCTGCTTCCCGTTTCTCGCCAAACAACGATAAAGAAGCACAGTTGGTTGAATTTGGAGAAAATTTTGCCAAAAAACTGAAAGAATAAAATTTCCCTGAATTCTTTATTTTGATACTATAATTTTTGAGGTGGCCACCTCATTATTATCCTGTACAATTCTAATAAAATAAATACCATTTTGTAAAAAATCCAGCTGCAGCTGAATAAGCTCTTCATTTTTGCTGAGTTGATCCTGATATAAAAGAGTGCCAACAGGATTATATATTTCGACCTTTGTATTGCCGGTATGTTGCCCTTTAAAAATAATATTTACGAGGCCCTGATTTGGATTGGGGAAAACAATAATTCTTAAATTCCGGTCAATGTTATTGGTTTCTGTATTTGACAATAAAGTATCATCAGAATCAATTACCGCCTGATAAATCTTTTTTGTGCTTTCATCCTGAATAAATGCAACCACATGAACCTGCTCCGGATCAAAGACATTTGAAAACTGCCAGCTGTAATTTACCGTTTCTTTGTTCCCCGGGTACCAGTTTCTGAAATAATTGGTTCCCCCGGCATTGGGTAACATGGCCTTTAAAACATTTTCAAACTTTTCTTTACTTTCTGCATTTTCAATTCCTGCCATTTCCTGCTCTATTACTGCTATATGTAGGGTGATTTCTTTGTTAGTCACAGTATCCAGGGGAATTATCGTTGCCTTAACATTTATCGAACCACCTGTATTCTCACTAATAAGTTCTATAGTAAAATCCGGGTCCATAAGCGAATTTAATTGTATATCCAGTTCGGAGGGTACACTGCTATCTTCAAAATTAAATCTCTCAGAACTGTTAATACCGCCGTCAAGAATGGCAAAAGGTATTTCTGATACCCCGTAATAAAGGCTCCTTGCACTTGGATCGATCGGATTATGATTATAAAATGGATCATTTTCCGGAAATGAGGTATGATACTGAATATTTAATACATCTGAACCTAAGGATTCCATCAATGAATGTATAATACGATTGGCCTCATGGGATTGCTCATCTTCCGTATTTGTAAAATGTTCCAGTAATAAGCGCTTTTTTCTTTCACCAATCAAAATATTATCAATAGCAATTCCATCCCGTTCCAGATTTACACCTGAAGTTCCATATACAAGTCTGAAACGGACAAACGGATAACCAGCCAGTTCATCCAGAACATGCCGACATTCAATCCAGTTATTATCCTGGGCGTTCGTCCATCCGATGCCATTATTAAAAGATAATCCGAGAATATTATGAGAATTATACCAATTTATCCCATCTTCGATATCTCCAACATTATGCCAAGTATCGCCATTATCTGTGGTATATTGCAATACAGCCCCATCAAGGTTTTCCGTAAAGGCCCTCCAGATATTCATTTTAAGCATGGGTTTTTTTGATTCGGAAAAATCAAAACATGGACTTGTAAGATATGAGTATTCTTTAATCAGGGGATTTGTAATCTGAGTGTACCAGGCTTTTTCGCCATTTGTAGCATTAAAAATATTTCCGGAAGGTGCACCCAGATTCCAGAATATATTTCTGGGTATCGAATCCGATTCGGGAATCCAGTAAGAAACCCCATCAGAAAAATCTTCAAAATAATCATAATCATTAACCGGGTATGTTGGTTTTAATACAAACAGTTTACGAACCGTATCGGAACAACCAACATCCGATGTTACCACATAGTCTACAGGATAGGTTCCTAATGAATCAAATTGAATGAATATTGAAGACGATTTATAATGTTTCACGGCATCGGGGAATGTAATATTCCAATAATATTCCACAAGATCAGACTCACCTGTAGACTGGTCATTAAACTCAATTGCCATACTGCTGTCAAAACATTCCCTGTTCCAGCTAAAATTTCCTTCTATCTTTTCAAATGAGAATGGCCTTATAACAGTATTTTCTATATCACTTATTGAAAAATGGTACGTAAGATTTTTTGTGCCCGATTGGATTTGGGAAGGTATAAGAAGAGCGTTGTTATTTCCAAGATTCACTAACCCGGTATTTCCTGAAATTGTAAAATAACCGATGGAATTATCCTTATTAATCCCATAAACTGTAATGGTATCATCATTAAAACAATAAACACTTTTTTCATTTTCAACCTGAATGGCGCCGACATCCTTAAAAACAAATATTCTAACAGAATCTTTTCCTTCACAGCCATTAAAGGGATCAGTATACATATATCTTACCCAGTGTGGAGAATTTTCAGTACCGGCTATATAGGGAACAAAATTTGGTATACCATCAATAATTGGAATATATACATCTGAATTATCAAATGTGCCTGTCCCTCCTGAAGGTGTTGCCAACACCTGAAAAGGCACAAATTCAGTGTCAAGGCTATACAGGGTATCCAAACCAATAATTTCCACAGTGGGAGATTTAATGGTATCGATAGTAGCGCTGCCGGAGACTCCCCCCGGACAATTTTCATCTTCCAGCGCCAAAATGGTATATACTCCCGGATCAGCAACCGGAATATAATATGGATTAATATTTATGCCGGTTTTTGTTTTTATCTCCTCATTTCCTTCAAAGCTTCTTTTATACGTAAGGTCCCAGGGCGGATCTCCTCCAAAATCAACTCTTAGATTGGTTATAGTATGCTCACAAATGGTAGCATCGCCTGAAATAGAAGCTGTGGCCTTTGAGTATGAGGAAACACTGCCTGTTCCGGATACTTTACCTGTACAAGTCAATGCTGCATCATATATCCGGGTCAATACATAAGTGCCCGTTAAAGTATCAGATAGTGTATATGGATTTTGATTTTGTGGAATGTTTTTTGTTTTCACATACTGGCCATTCACACTATAATCAAAAGTCCATGGTCCAACGCCTTCTGTTATTTCAACAAAAAGAAAAGCCGGATCACCCTGACAAATTGTATCCAACCCTGATATCAACGCTACCGGTGAATCTTTATATTCTATATTAACACTGCCACTGCCAGAAGTAACGGCATTACAACCCGTATTATCAACAAGGGTTTTTACAGAATAATGTCCTCTTCTTATTTCATTTTTAATATAATTGCTGATGTTAGTGTTTACAGTAGTATCCACTTTGCCATTTATTCCATCATCCCTGGTATAGGTCAAAGTCCAGGGAGAGGTTCCACTCATTGAAAAATGAAGGGCAGCCGTAGAAATTCCATCGTTACAAATTTCTCCGCCTCCGGTAAGTGAAACTGTGGGCAATGCTAAATGGGTGATTACAGCCTGTCCGGAAACACTTCCTGAAGCATATCGCGAATCGCTGACATTTGAAAGTTCATAAACTCCTGGGACGGTAACCTCAAATGTATATTGATTTGTAATTATATTGTTTATGGTGTTTGTTTTTTCTCCGTCCACCGTGTATGAAATACTCCATGGCGGATTACTACCTGTTAAAGCCACTATTATTTGGGCTGGTTCACCGGCACAGACACTTGAAGTACCACTGATTGTTGCAGTAGGTAATTTATTTATCGGACCATACCACGGGCTCTGTGCTTGCTGACCTAATGGTGATCCTGTAGTTGCAGCCGGTATTACCGAAAAACTGATATACTTATTTAATTCTGCATTTGTTATTGGATATATATTTCCGGTAGCGCCCGGTATGGTTTGCGGGCTACTTCCATCTGCATTATTTGATCTGTACCATTGATATTGATGAACTCCCTGGGGATCATTTTCTATATCGCTATACGCAAAAAACACTGTAACTGTTTGATCAATGGCTATCTGACCTGAAATTAAAGGATTTGTTGCTACAGGTGAGGCATTAATATAAAACCAGCCGCTACTTTGTTTATCTCCCCGGGCATTGTGAATATCAACAGGGATTACCTGAAATGAAATAAATTTTCCCCCGTTTCCATAAACCAGTGTATATGCAGAATTTGTTGCTCCGGAAATGGGAATACCATTGCCTTGATCATCGTCTGAAATATACCACTGATAAATATGGTTTCCTTCACCATCATTTTCAGGATCTGAATATTCAAAAGCAGCGTTAATTACCGAACCAATGGTATTGCTACCGGAAATTGCCAAATTATCAGCATGTGGTGGATCATTGACATTATTTACCGTAAAAGTAACATCATAATTATCGAATAAATTCCCCGGATCAGTAACGGTAAAGGTTACTGTCCCAGAACCATACCAGTTGGTATCAGGAATTAAAATAGTAGCAATTCTGTTAATGATTGATACTTCTAATTCTGAGTTTTCTGTATACGTCCAAACCAATTCGTTGTCCGGATTATCAATATCAAGAACGAATTCATCCAGATGAATCTCAGTAAAAGTGTGTCCTTCATTAATGGTCTGATTCGGAATATTACTGATTACCGGAGGATCATTTTCGGCTGTTACTGTAAAGAGTGCGGCATCGTTTGCTGATAGTCCGCCCGGATCGGTAGCTGTGAACGTAATACTTTCCGATCCGTTCCATTCTGCCGATAGTGGCGTTATCGTAGCCACGCGATTTAGGATGTTTACACTAAAATTTGTGCTGCT
>JAFGSZ010000133.1 GCA_016934395.1 Bacteroidales bacterium | reverse complement strand
GGGTTTTTGTCCTGTTTACACGAATTAAACATTAGGATTGTCAAGTTTGTAGTTATGTTTATTCTCTGTTTTGCAGTGAAGTTAGTGTATTATACGGAAAATTTATTTTTACATGATTCAAGCTAATAAATATAGGATATGTAGTACAAATTTTATTAATAAGTTTATATTATCTTGAATTTTTCAGTAAACCAAGTCCGATTAACACATACCAAACCAGGGTCATAATCCCACCAATCATCGCAAAAATCATTGCTTCATAAAACAAGCTGCTAATAAAAGATGAAATAACTTCAAAAATTAATAAGAATGAACATCCTATTAGTCCAATAATACCTGTTGACTTTTTCAGAACTCTTCCAATAAGCATAATTATTGAAAAAAATATTCCTGCAATCTCTCCTATCAAAAATCCCGGAAACGTTCCAGGAGTGTGGCTTGCTCCTTTGGCAAAAAGAGCTTCACCTGCAGCCAGCAAAATTGTTTTATTTATATCAGAAACTTCTTTGAAGTATTTTTCTGCAAGTCCAAGGCATGCAAAGGATGCATTGTCGGCCATAAAAATAACATATCCTACAAAACTTAAAATCAATGAAAAGGATGCAAATACTTTTAAATTATAACGATATAATCCGTAAAGCGAAAAAAACACCGGTAGCATTAATGTAGAGGCTATAATATTAATAAGGCCCATATATCGCATTGCCATAAACCAATTTCTGTTGTACATATCGAAAAGTTGTTCTATTGTAAGTTCAGCTCTGGCACCATCAGGCAAAGCAGTTAGAAAAATCTCGGTCAACATAACCAAGACTGATAAAAATACTGAAATCGCTCCTATTTTGTAAAATAGTTTCCAGTGTTTTTCGACTATATTGTTATCCATATTATAAAGTTTTTAATTCCTATTATATTCATAGACATCTTATTATTTTTTCTCAGCATGACGCACAACTTATTTATACTGATATATTTTAAGTTGGTTAAAGAAAAAATCTGTTGTTTACTTATATTTTTTTGCATATATTAAGACTAACCCATAAATGATTTAATTATATCCATTTTTTACTGTATAAACTTTTAAGTTGTGTTCCTTATCCTATAAAACTAACATCTGTTTCTTACTTACTTAAAGTGAGAAATTTAAGAAAAAAAAAGCACAAAAAAAAGTTGTTAAAAGAATGTTGAATGTTGAATTATGAATTATTGAATAATAGTATGGTTGGAATAATGGATAATATGGTCTAACGATCGCTATTTTATTCAACGAAACCATAATCTATCTGATCATCAACTAAGGCAGGAAGTAACTTCACCTACATTTTTTAAGTCTTCAGTAAATTATAAATCTGTCTTTTTAGACAATTTTTAATCTACTTTTCCCGACCTGTTAATATATCTTCCAGTCGCTCCCGTTTCACATAATTTTCAAAACGAAATGATTGAGCGATTTCTATCAGTTCTTTTTCTGACAAATTCCTGAATAAATTACAATATTCAGGTACAAGAGCTTCAGCTATAAGAATATGCCTTACTAACAGTTTAATATGATTTTTCTGACCGGATGGATAGGGATTGTATTCATTAAATTCATTTTCAAACAGATTCTCAATTGGGGCCATCACCTGCCGGATATTTTTGTCGGTCGATCCCCATGCATCAGCCCCAAGAGAATCTTTTCTGGCAAGGAAAGAAGAAACCAGTTTCATATATGGAGTATTTTCATTTTGGTACAGAATGGCTTGCAGTCCTAAATCCTTGTATAGCCAGATACACTAGCTTACCTTGTATTTGCGATAATATGCCAATTGACCTTTAAGCACCTGGTACCTCATTTCATCTTTTTCAGGAATACCGGTATAAACAGGGCCGAATTCACCTACCCAGACAGGAACGTTATGTGTAAACATAAATTCACATTTTTTAAGAAAATCATGTTCAAGTGTATCACTATTAATATACCTCCCGCGTGTATAACCGGGGTAATCACCACCATGAATAAACCCAGGGATAGCATAATCGTGATTGGTATAAACCACATTGTCCCAAACTTCTGTGAACATATTAAAATCAACAGCATAACTATTACCTTCAAGGAACAGAATGTGGTAAGGGTCGATTTTTCGAATTGCATCGAACAGGCGTTTGTAATAAGGGAAAACTTTTTTACCTGTTGGGTCTGCCGGTTCATTGATTAAATCATAGCCTGCAACCCATGGCTGGTTTTTATAGTGTTCTGCAATAACTTCCCACAAGTGCAAAGCCCTATCCTGAAAATCTTTATGTTTCCAGAACAATGCTTTGTGGGTGGGATTATCGCTATGCCAGTGCTGGTTTTGACATCCCGGCAATGCATGCAGATCGATTATGGTGTAGATTTGATGTTTGGCGCACAGGTTTATCACACTGTCAAGATGTTCAAATGCATATTCTTTAATAATCCCAGGATTCATATCATCTTCAAAAAGATGGTAATTGATGGGAATCCGAACCAAATTCAGTCCTAGGCTGTGTATGTATTCAGCGTCAGGTTCGGAGAAATAACACTCAAGAAAATTATCAAAGAAAAGATTGTATTTTTCTTCCCCCATGGCTGCCATTAAGCCTTCCCTCATTGTTTCTTCATTGGCAGGATAGCCATCAATGAAATTCTCCATGTGCAGCATTCCACCTAGCCCAAAACCACGCAAATAAACAGTATCGCCTTTTTGGTTAATTATTTGATTACCCGAAACCTTAAGCCAGTTTTCGTTAATTAAGCTTTTTTTATTTTCGGAGCAACTGGAG
>JAFGSZ010000132.1 GCA_016934395.1 Bacteroidales bacterium | reverse complement strand
ATCAAAATAAGCTTTTGCCCGTAGGGCATATAATTCTGTAAATAATAATCTAAGCTAAAAATAAATACCCCATAGGGGTTATACCAAAGTTTCAAAAAAATGAAAAAGCTTTGGGGAATCGTATTCAATTTTGAAAGACAGGGTTGTTCACAAAACATTACAACGAACAAAGATACCCCAGCTTATAAAGATCAAAGAAAAATAGTCGCGGATGTTTGCCCATAAGTTTTTTATACAAAACAGGTTCAGTAATCCGAAACATAAATTTAACAAGATGTATCAGCCTGGTTTTTTTAAAAAACTTATAATACCCCAGGATTTTAATATCACGGATAAGTTTTTTCTCGTTGCCGTTATCTTTAAGAATAACCTTTAGGTTTCGGAGCCCTTCTTTTGTTTTTTCAAGAAATTCAGTATTTGTTTCCAAACCAATATGAACAACAGGATTCTGGATGTGTTTTATTCGTATTTTGTTTTTCTGCAGGTCGTACCCGAACAGGGTGTCTTCATGTCCGTAATCCGTAATTTTTTCATTAAACTGAATCCGCTCAAAAATCGACCGCGAGATCATAAAATTATTGGTCATAAACGACCGGTTGGGTTCCAAATTGCGTACTTCAGCCGGCTGTACTTCACGTTTTTTCCCATATAACCAGTGTAAATAATATTGATGATCGGAAGGTTTGGTGTTTTCATAATTTCTTCCACCGCACACTACACATTCACCATTACAACTTTCAAGGTAACGTTTTATAAAATCCGGATGCTGAATTTCCGAATCACAATCCAGAAAAAGCAACCATTTAAAATTTGCCTCCCGGACAAGTTGGTTCCGGATACGTGCCCTGCCGACATTTTTTTCAAGTTGTGTATAGCTTACTTTTGACAATTCACGAAGTTCCTGGTTTTTTATCCTGAATTTTACATCAGAAGCATCGTCAATAATTTTTATTTCGAATTCCGCACCTGTTTCTGTTGCCTGCCTGTGCAACATATACACCAAATCAAAAACATAAAAATTATATACCGGGATCAGGATTGAAAGCATATGGTGTTAATAATTGGCGTTTACGTTAAACGAACATTTTTATAAACATGTAACATGTATATCTCAAAAAATAATACAATTTATTCTACTTACGTTTGAAAATCATTTATATTGCAAAGGAATATAACTTTAATTGAATTACGGGTATATGATAAAAAAGTTGCCAGACATACTTATTATTATTTTTCTGATTTTTGCGGGTTTCGGAAGATTATATGGCGGAGGTACACTTGAAATATTCATTAAAAAACCCCATATACCGTTTGTCCAGCTGGCCTATTATTACGGACCAGGCGTTTACCTGGTCGATACGCTGAGTTTAGATCAGGATGGTCATGCCCAATACACAGGCAACACATTACCTGCAGGAATATATCTCATAGTTTTTAACGATACGATAAGTTTTGAATTTATGATATCGGGTGATCAGGATTTGAAAATCGAGTTTGCCGGCACACCGGATATTTTGAACATGAGTGTTTCAGGAAACAGGGAAAGTGAGGCTTTTAATGGATTTTTAAAAGAGCAGCTTAAAACACATCATGAGATTGAGAACCTGAAAAAACAGGCACACAAAAATGCCCTGGTTGTAGATTCGTTAAAATATTACAAAGAAAAAATAGATCAAACAGAAGCAGAGTACCAGTTAAAACTTGAAACAATTATAAACAACTACCCCGGTACCTTTCTGGCAGATTATCTGAGTTTGTTGAAAACATTGGAATTTTCAGGATATAAAAAAAGCGCCTTAAGGAATGGTCCGGTTTCCCCGGATAAAAACATTCCTTCTGATTACCTGAATATTTATTTTGAACAGGTTAATTTTTATAATCCCGGCCTCATCCGCACTCCTTTATTATATCCGCAAATTGAAGAATATTTAAAACAGATTGCAGTCAACCCGTGGGAAGAAATAATTGAGGGAGTAAATCTGTTGATCAACAAATCATCTGCAAATGAAAAAATGTACCAGTATATTCTTACCCTGCTGTTCAACCACTATTATACCCTTAAAGCCGACCCGGTTAACGAACGGGTATATATTCAGATTGCACAGGATTATTACCTGGCATGCAAAGCTCCCTGGGCAGATTCCACATTTATCGATAAGTTAAGTATAGAAGTGGACCGGCTCATAGTTACCATGCTAGGCGCACCGGTACCGCCAATTGTTTTAACAGATTTAACCGGGAAGGAAATTCAGTTCCCGTTTGCTAACGCGGATTACCAAATCTTATATTTTTGGGACAGCAATTGTAAACTATGCACAAGGCTTACACAAGAATTATTTACCTGGTATATTTCCGTAAAAAACAAAAACATAAAAGTGGTAAGTATTCAAATGGACACCGGAGAATCGGGGATAGAAAATCAATACAGTGATTCCCCGGGCTGGATTTATACTTCGTATACAGGTGATCCGACAGCATTACAAAAATTATTTAACCTGAATTATGTACCGGCCTTATTTTTAATCGGGCCGGATAACAGGATTGTGGCTAAATATTTTCAGGTTGGGGAGTTAGATGGGTTATTGGAATAAATTAAATACTTCATGCTGAAGAATTGATTATTGATATTTTGTTTGTATGCAATAAATTAATAAATAATGTTTAATGAATTACCAGCTAAATATAGATAAGTTAATTTTTACCCTGAGTATTTTCAATACTTTGGTTATTTTGTTATATCGTTCTATTTTACTTTTTAGACAGAAATAATATGTTAGATAAAGAACTTTTCATCCTGAAAATAATTTTTAGCCTCCCGGTCGTTTTGCCGTTATTAATATTAATATTCCAATATTTAGTTCTCAGTTTTAGAATTATTAAAGTAAATAATAATGAGATATGTTTTACACGAAATACTTTTATTCCAATTAATGAAATTTTGAATATTGAAAAATTTCAATCGATGAAACATGATAAAGGGAATGATTATGCGTATTTACCTTGGATGGCAGGCACATTTTATTATTATAAGATAAATTTGAAATCCGGGAAAAGGTATTATTTAACGTGTTTAATGGATAATAAAAGGCAACCATTTGAAGAAATTATTAAGAAGTATACAATCGAATATAAGGTTATTAATCAATTTTATCCATTAATTTTAACATAGCACAATAGACTGAATGGTTTACCAAGACTGGTTCAAGCCTGTCTAAAGCCCGGTAAATTTAACGATAACGCAACTTGGACTTTTTGTTTTCATTAGGTATAATCTAATTTTATTAGGTTACTTGTTGAAAATTAATATCTATTTAAAAATAAACACAAAATTGAAATTACCTTTATTGTAATAATTGCTAAATTGGATAATTGAAAAATACATAAATGAATACTTTTCGTAAAGCAATAATTTGCATTAGTTTATTAGTCTTTATAGCATTGATTTTTATTGCGATTAAATTCTTTATTAAATTTAATGGTGGTTTTTCTGATAATCCAGAACACTGGTTTGCTGCAGGATCACTAATAATTAGTTTTATGACTGTTTTAGTTACAGTTCTTATTGCTATTTATGTATATGAGTTGAATAAGAAGACTTCAAAATTTAGTGATCAAAAACAACTATTTCTTGAAATTAGTAGTCTTGTGAATAATCTCCATTTTGAAATGATGACAAATTATTCCCATAAGGAATATATTACTAAATTAGAAGATGCTGAAAGAAAATTAAATGAATATCAAAGTTTAGGATTTATATTTAATAATGAAGAAATTGTAATAAAAAAAATTGTTGCGTATAGAAAAGGATTAGAGAAAATAAAAATTGATGCATCTCATGAACTATTTCAAAAAATTAATACAAAAACATTCACTGAAGAAAAATTCCAAGAATATGCAAATAAATCTATGGTAGAAGTTTCTAATAAAACATACAATAATGCAACCTCAATTATAAAACCGCTATTAACAGACCTAATCAATTCTTTGAAGGAAGCAATGAAATAAAGTCAACATTCATGCACGAAAGAAAGTCGCATAGTCAATCAAAACTAAAATACGAACAAAAATAAATCTCGCTCGAGAAATAGTTGCATATAGAATAACAAAAAACCGCTCGTGAGGGTTTATAACCCTCACGAAATTAAATTAGTTTAATATCAACTTTTCCTTAAAAAAACAAAATGAAGGTTGTACCTGATACTATTTCTCATTAACAGCACTTAAACCCAGAGGATTTTTTAAATTAGTATTATTTTAGTCGTGAGCGGTACAGTGAGTCACGAGCAAGTCAATAATTCAAAATCGATAATAAACAAGAATAAAATGAAAAAAATATTTTTTTTAGTTATAATATTTGTAATTGTCTTATTCGGAATACTATTTATTACTAAGTATCAAAGTTATAAAAGAAAATGTCAAAACTTCTACGATATAAATATAGAATTTATCATTGGAAGTGTAGTAAACAATTATTTGAAAAGTTATGGATATCCAAAATCAATTAATGATCT
Organism: Bacteroidales bacterium; assembly: GCA_016934395.1. Lineage (GTDB taxonomy): Bacteria > Bacteroidota > Bacteroidia > Bacteroidales > UBA10428 > JAFGSZ01. Next base: position 10,893 of record JAFGSZ010000132.1, on the reverse strand, counting down.
ATCTGCTTTTATTAATAAAACTATCGCATATAGTGAATTTATTGATAAAGAATATTCTCTAAATCTATTTATTGATTCAATCAATAATCAATTAATCATATATGATGATGGGTTTGATAATAAAAATGATTTTCTTAAAAAAAACATATTCTATAATAAAATTAGTTTTCCCCAAAGTTTAATATATAAAGGAGATGTTCTTATTTATAAAAGATCAATTGATTCCATTTGGTTTTCTTCATTAGAGAAATATATTTTCCTAAACTCTGAAGGAAAGGCGATATTAATGAATGATACTATTGTTTACGATACTTTATTAATTCGATTAGAAAAGTATTATCAAAATAATGAATATCAAAAATTGGATCCTTTCTTTGATAGAATTTCATTATATAGTCCCCGGTCAAAAAGGATATTAATAGGCGGCATTAAAAATTGTGACAATAAATTTGAGATAAGAATAATTGAACATAACATTGATTCTTTCGAATTATTAGAAAATTTTACAAATTGCTATTTAAATTTTCTTAATAACTATAATTTCAACGATTCTATATACAATTTTTACATATTGTTACCTTTCTATGAAAAAAGTTATTTCGCACCCCAACTAGGTGTAGAATGAAGTAAAAAAAGAGAGCCCCACTAGCATGCGAACCGACTGAAAGGAGCTCAGCGAAGCTAATGTTTTTCGCGTGTTTTGCTAATAAATGTGCCATTTATTTCGTATTCTAACATTCGTAAATGAGAGTACGTTGCATAATTAAAAAACTAAATTACGAACGCGAAAAATTCGCGCCCGAGAAACAGCCACAAGAACCAGCTACTTAAAAATTAATGGCCTGCCCGCTCGTAAGGGTTTACAACACTCACGAAAATGAAACTTAAGTGAATAAAATACATTCAACGTAAATATTTTCATTCAATTTTTAGATTTAAAGCTAAAACAAAGTGCAGGTTGTACCTGCTACTATTTCTCATTAACAGCACTTAAACCCAGAGGATTTTATAAATTAGTATTATAATATTAGTCATGAGCGGTTCAACCACTCATGAGCATGTGGCAGCTTGGGTATAGTTAAACAGCTTAAAAGTCATGGATTCCTGCCTTCGCAGGAATTGGAATCCTGGATTAATATATCACCCGGTCAAGTTAAGCTTCTACTCAATGTATTATTTCGAAAAGGAATAAAAAACAGAAAATTATTCATATAATTAAATTTCGGATCTCATCAATCCTGGAGGGATTGCAGATTAATAACCACTAACATCCAATAAAACAGTCCGACTTCGGAGAAGTCGCATAATAAATCGAAGCAGTTTAAATTACCCTCGCTGATTGATGGTTGAACCGTCAATCTTGTAGTAAAACAAAAATAATAGGTAAATAAAAAACGAAAGTGTTCCTTTAAATGCGTACAAAGTTCAGCAATATATATTCCGCACGCTTTATAAAAGCGCGCGAGATTTATATTAACAATCTCAAGCAATCAAAAAATCCGGTCACTGAAATCAGCACCGGATTTTTTTATCAAATGAATTTAATATTACTTTTTATTTCTCTGGGGTCCGGGGTTCATCATCTTTAAGCATTACCGTAAAAATAAACAGTACTACCGCCGATGCTGCAAAAATTACAATAAGGGTATAAATAATTTTTTGTAATACCTGTTCCAGGGGAATAATATCCCATACCCCGAGAATAGTTACAATGGTAAATAATAATATAAGGCCTATTAATGTATACGCCACTACTTTTTTTACAGGATTCATGATGTTTTAATTTTGGTTAAAATAATATTGTTTTAAACGAAAAGATAAATCATATATTGAATATACAGTCCAAAAATTTTCTCCAAGCGTTAGTTCCCAGCATATCTCTTCTCCTTTCTGCGAAATTAAAATACGGTCTTTTTGTTCTGCTTTACCGGCTACCTTTATGCCTATGCGGTTCAATGCTTTCTCGGTTATCCTGCACAAATTTTTATCTCCCGATACAAATATCTGGCGATTGTATTTTTTCTTAAAAGTGAATTCTGCAGTCCTGACATCAAATTCCAGTTCAGAATTCTGAAACAATTTATTAAAATTCCCATTAATAATCAAATCTTCGGGCGCCCCTTCAAATATTTTATCTTCTTCAATTAACCATATTTTATCTGCTACCTGCAGGGCAAGGCTAAGATCATGTGAGGAAATCAGTACGGTCTTCCCACTGTCGCCGGCCAGCCTGTGCAGTAATCTCATTATTTCGTATCGGTTAGGTAAATCCAAAAAGGCTGTAGGTTCATCGAGTAAAATTATGGGGGTATCTTGGGCAATGGCCCGGGCAATCATAACACGCTGTCGCTCTCCATCACTTATTTTAGTAATATCCTTACCGGACAGGTATTGGGCATTAACCTGGGTTAAGGCTTCTTCAACAATATCCTCATCGTGTTCGGTAAGTTTTCCCATCCAGCCGGTATACGGATAGCGTCCCAGTGCTACAAGTTCCCGGGCCCGAAGGTTTTGTACACGCACAATTTCAGTAGATACATAACTTAGCATCCGGGCCCATTCACTTTTTGCATAGCTGTTGATATTTTTCCCCTGAACCATCACGCTACCGCCAAGCGCCGGTTGAAGCATAGCAAAAGTTCGTAATAAGGTGCTTTTCCCCGATCCGTTTTTTCCCACAAGAACAATCATTTCTCCTTTTCGGGCCGCAAGATTTATTCCTGTCAATATCTGCTGGGTAAATCCGGAGGATAATTTGTACCCTATTGTCAGATCGCTGCAGGTTAATATGTTGTTCGTATTTAACATCAGGTAAAATCAGATATTTTTTTATTTCTGAGAATAATCCAGATAACCACCGGTATTCCTACTAGTGAAGTTACCGAATTAATGGGCAACTGCACGCCTTGTCCCGGAAGCTGGGAAATTAAATCGCTGCAAAGCATTATGCTCGCCCCTATTAATATACTGGCCGGAGTTAATATTCTATGATCAGATGTATGGAAAACAAAACGCGCAATATGCGGCACAGCGATACCGATAAACCCGATTGGTCCGCAAAAAGCTGTAATACTTCCGGCAAGAATGCTTGTAGATAAAAATACGATCACACGCGTTAATTTTATATTCATCCCCATACTTTTTGCATAATTCTCTCCGAGCAATAATACATTTAAAAGCTTGGAGGAGAAAAACACCATCACCAGTCCCAGGATTATCCCCGGAATTAAAACTGAAAGTTGTGATATTGTGAGGCTTCCCAGGCTTCCCATAGACCAAATTACGAATATTTTTAACATACTCTGGTCTGTGAAATATTGTAATATGCTTACAAAAGCTGAAATGGCGCTGCCAAAAAGTATTCCCAGGATCAGTATGGTCATGATATCCCTTACCCTGACAGATACAGCAAGGATCAGAAAAAGAACAATTGCTGAACCGATCCATGCTGCCACGATTTGCGCCCAATGGTTTAAAGCGCTTAACTGAATATTTGGAAAGATAATTCCTGCACCCATTATAAGTATTGCCACACCAAAACTGGCGCCGGCGCTAATACCCAACACATAAGGTCCGGCCAGGGGATTACGGAATATGGTCTGCATCTGCAACCCGCTGACCGATAACGCTACCCCGGCCAGCACAGCTGTAATGGCTTTTGGAATCCGGAAATCAAAAATTATAGTCTGTAATCCTTCATGGGTTTCCTTGCCTGAAATAAAAGCGAAAAATTCGGAAAGGGGTATTTTCACTGAACCCAGCAGAATGTCCGCCAGGAAAAATATCAGGGTAAGTCCTGCTATAAACAGAAGCAGCCACCTTGAATTTTTTAACGTTTTATTTTTTTGAGCGGACGTGTCCAATTTGTTAGTAGTGTGAATTTGCAGAACAAAAAAACGAAAATAACCGGACATTCAAAAGTAAAGTATTCAGATAAAATTTATTCCATCTGCTGGTAATAATATAAGGTATGATCAGAAATAAGCTCCGGATGAAAAATAAAAATCATATCCGCAAGGATTTTATCCGGATGTACAATGCCCGATTCCCAATAATCATTTCCACCCGATACATTTACCCTGAGATTATTATTAAATACCCGTTTGGTTTTAAAGGCCTTAATCTTATCAAATCGTTCATCTACATCTGTTATATCTTTGAGTGAATTGGCGCTGCTAACATTTAACCAGATATCTGCATCCAGCGTTTTACTGAACACACTTTCCAGGTTTACGGGTTCACTTTCTTTACTATCCAGGTTATGCCATACATAATCCCCTCCGGCATCCTGAATTAACCGGGCAATATATGATTTGCCTCCTGAAACATACCAGGTACCCTGCCATGGCATTCCAAGCATTATTTTGGGTTTATATGTTGAGGTTTTAGCGAGATTTGTAAGCCTCAAATAATTATCAGCTATTGAATCAAATTTAATGGCTGCCTCCTTTTCTTTATTATAAAAAGCAGCAATAAATTTTATCCATTCCATCTTGCCAAGCGGGGTATCCTCAAGATAATCGGCAACAAACACTACCTGAATTCCAAGTTCTTCCAATTTTGTAACTGATTTTAACACAGTTCCCGAAACGCCATATACAAAAACCACATCAGGATGAATGTTAATGATGGTTTCGAAACTAAGATTTTCGCCATATCCAACATCAGCAACCTCACCGGTTTTAATTCTTTCGCTAACTTCCGGATTTGAAATATAGCGACTTCCCGAAATTCCTGAAATTGTACCTGCTTTACCAATAAAATTTATCATTGCCAAATGGGTGGTGGAAAGGCATATCACATTTTGCACCGGAACCCGGAAAATATTTGGCCTATCCGGTAAACTATCTTCCCGTGTGTATAATAAATATTCGTATTCTACATTTCCGGCCTTTTGCCAGGGACTTTTTACCGACAGCCGGGTATATCCTTCAGTATATTGAATATCAAAGCCTGTCGCATATTCAATACCAGATAGTGTAGCTTTGGTTTCCTCAGGTTCTGAAATTTTCCGGTTGTTATTTGAACAGTTGATTAGTAATAATCCAGATAAAAGTATTAAAGGTGTGAATATTCTCATTGTTTCACCGTTTCCTTATAGTATTCTCCGGGTCTTTTCCCGGTCTGCTGATTAAAATATTGCACATTAACCCGTTTATCATTTTGAAAATGTTCAGTGCCCCAATTATATTTTACTTCACGGTATTCATTGGCCAGATTGTCCCGCACAACAATTATTCGCCGGGTAGTTTTAAATTTTTCCTTATACACTTCAACAGTTATCCCGGATGGATATTCAGCTTTCAGATTATTCAGATATTTATCCCTTTCACTATCATCTTTAAATATAAGTTCCTTTAAAGCAGGCGGCGGATCATTACTTTTTGTTGCAGAGTTATTTGAAACAGGTTGTTTTTGTTGCTGTGCCAGTAACCTGTTGATTTCTTCGATTTTACTAATCCGCAATTTCGGATAAGATTCATCAGGTTTTAATTCTGAAGCTTCCCGGTATTTCTGAAGGGCAGTGGTATAATCGGCCGCATTAAATGCTTTATCAGCTGCAGCTATCGCGTCTGTATATGCTTTTTGAGACAGCAATTCTTCCCTTTTTTGTTGTTCTGCAAGGGCAAGAAGATTATCAATTTTCACAATTTGTTCTTTGGGATAAGCAACATCAGGTTTTGCTGCCAATGCCCGGTTATAAAAGTTTTTGGATTCGGCATATTGTTTCTGGGCAAATAACTGATCACCACGTGTAATGGCTTGTTGATATTCTGCTTCCTTTAGCCTGGCATTTTCTGCGGTTTGTTTCTGGCTTGCCAGATTACGGTCTATTTCCCTAATCCTGTCACTGGGATAGGTTTCAGTAGGTTTAAAACTTAATGCTTTTTGATAATCGGCCCTGGCTTGTGCATACTCTTTTTTATTAAACAATCCGTCAGCAGAACTTATTGCAAGCTTATAAGAATTTTCCAGTGCCTGCTGTTCAGCCTGCAACCGTTGCTGATCTTCAATAATTCTGTTTATCTCCGAAATTTTTGCTTTTGGGTATGTTTCTGCAGGCTTTATCTGACCGGCATTTTCATATGAAGTTTTTGCCTGACTGTATTGTTTGCCTGCAAAATAATTATCAGCCAGTGTGATGGCTTCTTTATATTGCCGGTTTTTTGTTTCTTCTGCTGCAATCTGTTCCTGCTGTTTTTGCAGCATTTGATCGATTTGTGCAATCTTACTTTGAGCCGAAGAATCGTTTGCTTTATAGTTTAATGCATTTTTGAACGCGTTTTTTGCGTTTGCCAGATCATTTCTTCCGAAATACCCATTTCCTTCGGCCATTGCTGCCTGATACCCCTTTTCCGTTTCCTGTACTTTCCTTGCCTGATCTGCGGCTATAATCCTGTCAATTTCCTGTATCTTTTGCGATGGATATGGTTTGGACGGCATAACGGCCAATGCATTTTGATATTCGGATCGCGCCCCTGTGTAATCTTTTGCCTGAAATAAACCATCAGCTTTTGCCACGGATGCGTTATATTGCCGGCTCAACTCCTGTTCCTGTTTATTTTTTAATTCCTGCTGCTGAATTAACCTGGAAATTTCGGTGAGTTTACCCGTGGCCAGCGGATCGTTGGGTTTATAGGTTAACGCCTTTTCAAATTGAGGTCTGGCTTCAGCATACATTTGTTTAGACATCAAATCCTGACCTTGTGCAACAGCGCCGTTATAGCCACTTTCAATTTCCTGCTGTTTCCTGGCCTGATCTGAAGCAATAATCCGGTCTATTTCCTGCATTTTTTGTGACGGATAGGGTTTGCCGGGAATTACAGCAAGAGCATTCTGATACTCAGTTTTTGCCCCGGCGTAATCTTTTGCCTGCAATAATCCATCTGCTTTGGCTATTATAGTATTATACCGCTGATTTAATTCCAGTTCCCGTTTATTATCAAGTTGCTGTTGTTGAATCAACCCGGACAACTCATTAATTTGCCGGGTTGCCATGGCATCATTGGGTTTATAGCTTAGAGCCTTTTCATATTGCGACTGTGCTTCTGCATAAAGTCGTTTTGACTGGAGATCCTGTCCCTGAGACATAGCTGTATTATATCCTGTCTCAATTTCTTGTTGTTTGCTGGCAATATCAGCCTGAATTAAATTATTTACCCTGTCGATACGTTGTTTTGTATACACATCAGAAGGTTTTATATCCAGCGCTTTCTGATAATTTTGTAAGGCCGGCTGATATTCTTTGTTTTTGTAATAGTTATCGGCCAGCGCCAGCGCCTGTTCAAATAACTTGTCCTGTTCCGCTTGTTTTGCCTGTTGGCCTGCACGTTGTTCTTCTGCAACCAGGGCATCAATCTGACTCAGTTTTTGCTGGGGTGCAGAAGACTGTGGGTTCAAGGTCATTGCTTTTTGATAGGCTTCCTTTGCCTTGGTATATTGCCTGGCAGCCATTAAAGAGGCAGCCTCAGCCATTGCCTGATCAAATGCTTTTTCCTGTTGTTTTTTTGTTTCAGTCATTTCCTGGTTTCGGGCCAATAAAGCATCAATCTCACTCATTCTGCCCCTGGCAAGCGGTGACTCCGGTTTTATTCCAAGCGCCTGCTGATATAATGTTTTAGCCTTTGAATAATCTTTAGCGCTGTAAGCATCATTAGCCTGTAACATTAATTGATTATAATTATTCTCAAGGGCATTCTGTTGTTGTACGTTTTTTTGTTTGGTATCTATTTCTTGTACCTTTTGCCGCGGATAACTTTCTGCCGGTTTCAGCATTTGTGCCTGCTGAAATTTTTGTTTTGCTTCATCCAGTCTGTTTTGTGATAATAAGGCATCAGCCTCAAGGATAGCTGCATTATATTGATTATTTATGGCGACTTCCTGACCGGCTTTTTGATTGATCTCATCTATACGACGCTTTGGATAAGGGTTTTCAGGTTGCATGGCAAGAGCTTCCTGGTATTTTTCAATAGCTTCATCATATTTTTTTTGTCCAAACAGACGATCTGCTTCACTTATGGCCTGATTATATTTTTCAATCTTACAATCTTCCAGTTCATAATACAATCTTCCAAAAATAGCCTGCTGACGGTCAACATATCGTTTATCCGATTCAAATTCGTTTTTCTTTACATTGTAAGAAATATTGTCTACAGGCTGATCAAACGCTGAAACATCCACTCCCTCGCAATATTCAACCAGGCCAAGGGCAAAACCAAAGGCCAGATCGGTCTGGTTTTCGGGGGCAACTTCCGTATTAAAATTGATCCGCTTGGATATATACCCCTTTTTACCCACAACAATTGAGTAATTTTTATTGTATTTTAATACAAAGTTAAATTCCCCACTTGAATTTGAATGTCTGGTTTCAATCTTAATGTTATTTTCGAATAATTCGATTACAGCATTTGACAACGGATTTTGTCCCATTTCAACCATACCTGTTATTTCCAGGGATTTTTCTGTTTGTGAAAATCCGGCTATTGAAAGCATACCCAGAAGCATCAGGGTCAGAATGTTTGTTTTTCGAATCATTGAATTAATATTTTTAGTCCTGTAAAATAAACGCATTCCTTTTAAAATTGTTAATGTACCAGGCTAATCTTTCTGGTAATAATGTTTTCAGGTAATATTACTTTAATAATATAGATACCAGGAGCATATCCGTAAAGTTTTAATTCCACTACAGATACATCTTTATATACCCCGGTCTTTAAAAGCTTACCATTTACAGAATAAAGCTCATACCTTAAATCTCCTGAAATATCATCAGCAGTTTTTATGTATACTGAAGCATATGGCGAAGGGTTTGGATAAATTATAACATCTCTTGGAACACCTTCCGGATCGGGCAGTTCATTAGTGTTTTTTAAAGGTATTGATTTACTGGTTACCACTTGTATGTCGAGCGAACTGGATATCCCGCCTATCATGGCATCCTTAATATTTTTCCAGATACCGGATTCATATACCCATGCTGATGACAAATTTCCTGTGCCTCTGTCCTGTGCCATATAGAGTGCAAAAGTGTCTGAAGGTACTGAATAATAAATTTCGTAGCCTATATAATAGGTATCCGATACTTTAATGGCCGAGTCCAGTTCAATAAAGTTAATTTTGTCCTGCAACAAATTAATCATGGGAACTTCCTGTTCAAAAATTAATCCGGAATTATCCAAAACAGCATCCCATATTTTTATAACTATTTTAGGTTCATCGCTTACTGCATCAGCATGGAAAACATGTAATCCAACATCAATAATATAGCGATTTGTGTCTGCCTCAAATTTTTCTGCATACATTGGAATATATGCAGAATTATGTCCTGAAATATATCCCCAGGAACCGGTATAGGGATAAACTTCCGGAATTTCATCAGACTGAATATTGGTAAGTGTATCCAGTGATTCGAAAAATGTTTTATAGGGTTCAAAACCATCATAACGGGTAACACCAAGATTCGCAGGATCGAGCCATGATTTCAGATGTTTTTCCGGCTCGGCATAATCAAACCATGAGCGGGAAAATTTCTGAAAATAATCGTTAACCGGATTCACACAATCAGCCTGGCCTCCTGTTAAGTCTCCAACCAGGTAGTTATCCTGATCAAACAACCCCGATCCGGATGATCCCTTTTCAGTGGTTCCATATTCCCATCTTGAAATGCGCCAGTGAGAATTTGATTTATAAGGTGTACCAAAATCACCCGTGGTGGCCGGATTTTCATCAACAGATATTTTTTTTACATCACCCCAGGGATGATGAATGGTAAAGGTGTTTTGAGGTATATTTCCGCTTGCATCCCATCCTGAATAATAAGGCTTATAATTATATGGGGGCTCTTCGAAAAGCTTCACGAGCGAAAAATCAATATCATCGGCAGTTGCGATCAGGGTTGCTCCGGAAACTGATTTCAGTGAATTTCCTTCAGGTCCGTCGCAATAGGGACTTTCATAATCAAAAAAGAAAACAGCAGCATTCGTTCTGCCCTCGGTGTTAAGACAATGATTCGCAGTAAGTAAATATGGTGTACCGTCATTTTCTGTATTATTTACCAGTGTGCCTGTACAAAACTCATCCCCATCGAACATAATTCTGACAGAAGCATATTTTACTAGTTCAACATCAGCATCTTCAATGCAGTTCACATCCACATTACAACTTGCAGAATATCCATATCCTCCGTCTTTTACCCTGCTAATTCCATAAATATCTTCAAAATCATGACCCACCTGCCCAATTAAAAGCTCACCGGGATTGTTTACACCTTCATCCATTTGTAGTTCCACCACCAGAAAATCTCCGGGCACCGGGGTTATGGCCAGTATACCCGAAGGGTTATTATTTTTAGAGGTATATGCACCTAAAATAAACTTTTGATCGCGGTCGTACAAAAATACTTTTATTCCCGGGTTCAGACGAAATCGTTTAAATATCACATTTAAAGAATACGCACCCTGAGACTGAATTGCCAGCCGCCAGAGTTTTTTACCATCATTAAGTGTTTCCCAGGTTCCGGAATTTTTTGCAGAAAGATCAACCGGGAAAGTACGGGCAAAAACATAGGATTTTAAATTGTTTGTTTTTAAAGTATCAATCTGGCTGCGAAATTCCTGAAGGTTAAACTCAGGCATTTTTACAAGTGCAACTTTCGAATCTTTGGAATATATAAATGGATAAGGTTTCCCGGGATGTTTGATTTGAGAAAATACATGGCTATTGCCTGTGATAATAACCAGGAAAAAAAGTATACTTTTCAGATATATTATTTTAGAATTTTTATATTCACTCATATCAGACAAAAATCCGTTAAGTTTACTGCACAAGATTGAAAATGTTACAATTGAATTCTTTTTATCAATACAATTTCATTAAAAACAAATAAAATATATT
>JAFGSZ010000131.1 GCA_016934395.1 Bacteroidales bacterium | reverse complement strand
TTTTATAATTGGTAAAATCATAGATATTTCAAAAATGATAGTTTCTTACAAAATATGTTTTCCCCTTATAATTGACACTTTTTATAAGTTCCTGGGCAACGAGCGATTGAATTACAGAAAGGCTGGTCTTGTTTTGTTCCAGAAGTTTTGCAATGGTATCTTCCCTTAATGGATGAACGGCTGTGATATTTAAAATATCCTCAAACGCATTGCCTGTAAACCCTGTATCGGTTCCTTCAAAGCCTGTCAGCAGTTCTGTGGTAAGGCCTGCTTCCTGGTATATTTGCCAGGACTCTGTTATTTTTTCCTCCGAAACAGGTTTTACCTCTTTCACAGCAGGCGGACGGGTAGGAATTGAGAGGTAAGCTTTTTGCGGGTTAAGTTTGGCAATAAATGAGGCATTTTGCGTCAATATGTCGGTTGAATCATTCATACCATCAACGAGCATAGTTTCGGTATGAAGCTTCCCTTTATAGTAGGAAGAAAAACTATTCAAGCCATCAAGAATCTTTTCAAAATCTGTTTCTGCTAAAGGCCGGTTAATATTGTTCCACACTGCTTTATTAACTGAATCAACCTTAACCGAAACCCAGTCTGCTTCCATCAAATCGTCCTGTACAGCTTCATCATAAATAAGGGATGAATTGGTAATAACAGCTATAGGAATGCCTAACTTTTTTAATAAATTTATTTCGCTGCCCAGGTTAATATCCAGTGTTGGTTCACCATTGGCAACAAAGGTAAGAAAATCGGGTGTATGGTCTTTGTCGAGTTTTTTTAAATGATTTTCAACATCTTCCAGCAGTTTTTCCGGTTCATAAAATTTTTGTCTTACTGTTGATTTTTTCTTTGTATCTCCAATTTGGCAATACACGCAGCTATAGGAACAAACCTTATACGAAACAATATTATTAATTCCAAGGCTTAAACCAAGCCTGCGTGATGGTATGGGGCCAAAAGCAATCATATTTTTATAGTTTCATTAAGCCATTTTTAATAAAAATATTAAAATGTATAATCTATTAGCGAATACTTTTTACTATTTGCAATAGTATTTACAGGATGCTGTATTTTTTGATTATTTAATACAACAACATTCTTTTCATGCACTTCTATCATTTCTGCAATCACATTGCATTTTACCATAAGCAGAAAGAAAATGTTTTTACCGGTTACATTTATCAATCCCTCGATGTTTCCCTGTCCTTTGGAAATAATTACATCTGCTTTTTCATATACTCGTATAAATTCGGGGGAGCACCGGTTTAAAATAGTTGAAGGGGCATCGTAACCATTGGAAATAACTTTTGCTATTTTTGTTATTCCTGTTTTTTCCGCATCCTCAATTGTAACATCGTTGATAATGTTACTTCCACGAACTGCAAAATAAAGATTTGAATGCCCTATGGTTTCAATAAATAATTTATCCATTACAATTTCCCCGGCATTGTCGCCCAGGTATAAAACTGTAGATGCTTTTTTTAATGCTCTTCGCAACTCCAGAGTATGGTCAATTGTAGGGATTTTATTAGCTGCTTCTGACAAGGCCTTGAAAACATCAAATTGTTTTGGCGGCCCAAAATCAATAATATTGCCTGCCAGGGCATAGCGTAAAGCAGTTTGGAAGGGGTCATCAGATTGTTTAATTATATCCCTGATTTCATTTTCCAGGCTTAAAAGCAATTCGTTATAATCCTTTTTCTCTTTTTTATAAAGGTCGTTGACCCGTGTTGCTTTTCTTATTAAACGGTGCATCAGGCAAGATGCTTCAGGCGATGTTATATCTTTGTGGTCATCAATAAACAACCTGAATCTTACTAAGATATCCCGGGCAAGGTAATCGGGTAAATTATATTTGTGGTGTAATTTATTTGCCTGTTCAAGAAAGCATTTAATACAATCGGTATGCATAATCTGTAATTAATGGTCGCAGGCATTTACTCCTGTTGTAAGTTTGTTTTCTAAAAATTCTTTGGCTAAAATCCTGGCCGGTTTTATTTCGGCCCCGATAATTACCTGTATGCTTTGCTGAAAAAATAATGAAATGGCATGTTGCCCCATTCCCCCGGCAATTATATGGGTGGCTCCTTGCTGTGCCAGCCATGCCGGTAGAACACCCGGTTCATGTGGTGGAGGGGATAAATATTTTTCACCAGTAATTTTCTTGTTTTCAGTCTCGAAAAGTGCAAACTTTTCACAATGCCCAAAATGCTGACATAAACTATTACTACTGGTTGGTATGGCTATTACCTGTTTCATTTGATTGATATTATTAAATTTTTGTTTTGACAAACTCAGTTTTTAAATAAAATGCCCGATAAGTAGTTTAATGTTTTGTGTCTATTGACTAACTACTACCGGACATTTAGTGTCAAAAATCTATTCCTTCTTTTTTTCAAGCTCACTCAATCTGTTTTCAATATCTTTCTGGCATCGCTTCAGCGATTCGGCTTGGTCTTTAAGCATTTTCACCTCATCATCTTTACTGATTGAATGTGAATATGGTAAACCCTGAAAGAATCCGGGAAAGGCACCTCCAAAGTTGCGCCCCCTGCCATAACCCATGCCCCTTCCACGGCCTCTGCCAAAACCAAATCCCCTGTTCATACCTCCTCCGAATCCATTTGCATAGCCCGGGGCATCATATCCCGAGCAAAAACCTAATGATCTTCCGGTCCTGGAACCTTGTCCCATTGGCCCGGTACGGTCTCCTTGTGGCATAATTCACTAATTTTTTGGTTAAACAATTCAATTATTTCACGCACAGTTTGCTTACTATTTACATCCCGTGTTTCTATTTTAATTTATCAAGCATTTCTTGCACTTTAGGACCAAATTCTAAAGTATAAATTTTTTTTTCACAGTTTTTTCTGAAAAATCTGCTACCTGCAGCCCTACCCTCCGAACTATTTCCAAGACAGTTTTGTTTGGTTTTCAAATTATACAAACGTAAAAAGGACAAGGCCCAAAGCGGTCATCCTCCGCTGAATCTATATTTTTATTTGATACTGGTATTGCTATTATCATTTTTTTATTAATCTTTTTCGATACAAAAATAATAATTTAAATGAACATATGTTCTTTTAAATATGTATTTTTATTTTATTGCTCTTATAATTATCCATCTATAAATTCTTTAATAGTCAATCCAAGCTTTAACAAATCTTTTAAAATTCGTATAATACCCCTCATGAACTCCATTTAATTTTACCGCTTCGATTTT
>JAFGSZ010000130.1 GCA_016934395.1 Bacteroidales bacterium | reverse complement strand
CCTGAAAAGAGATATTTTATTGACTTTGAAAAAGATTAAAGACAAGGAAGGCGATTGAAAGAAATATGGAGACAATTGGAGAAGCAATAAATAGGATTGTAAAAATCAAACCAAATATTGCTATTTCTGGTTATAGAAAGATTATTGATACAAGAAACCGGATTATTCGCGGGTATGATAGTGTGAAAGCAGAAATATTATGGTTGATTATTTCTCGCTATTTACCAATCCTTCAAACAAGAATAAAGAAACTGTTATAACGCACAGTTTACTCCAGCAGGTATAGTTCATCTTGATAGTACAAGAACAAACAAACTAGAGGTCTGACAGGGCAGGAAGGGAAAATTCCAGCCAATCCACCTGCGAAATGTTAATAAGACATATTTTTATTAATTTTGTTGAAAAGAATGCTTTTTATTCCTATCAAGAAAACAATTAATATCAAATACTGAAAACATGTTTTTTTTTGTAACTGACTTACACGGGAAAAAAGATCGATATAAAAAGCTTTTTCAAAAAATATTGGAAGAAAAACCGGCTGCAGTTTTTCTTGGCGGGGACTTATTGCCCTCGGGATTAAAAACCTTATTACATGGTGATTCCGAAAATTTTGTTCAGGATTTTTTAATTGAGCAATTTACTTTAATAAAAAGGAAATTAGCTGGTAAATATCCACGGGTTTTTGTCATATTAGGTAACGATGACAGCCTTGCAGAAGAAGAGGCGTTTATCGAAGCCGAATTAAAAGGTATTTGGGATTACATGCACAATAAAAAAATTGTTTTTGGGAAATACTCAATTTATGGTTATTCCTGTGTACCCCCTACTCCTTTTCTGTTTAAAGATTGGGAGAGATATGATATTTCGAGATATGTTGATCCAGGGTGTGTGCCTCCTGAAGAGGGGTATCACTCATATCCTTTTAATGAAGATGAGGTTATTTATAATACAATACAAAATGATATTGATTTGCTTGTTGCAAATGATGATTTATCTGCTGCTATTTTTCTTTTTCATTCACCACCTTACCAAACAAAACTCGACAGGGCGGCGCTTGATAATATGATGTTTAACCATGTACCTCTTGATGTAAATACCGGTAGTATCGCAATTAAAAATTTTATTGAATTGAAACAGCCTTTAATTTCATTACATGGACATATTCATGAATCGGCAAGATTAACAGGAAGCTGGAAAGATACAATAAATAATACCTTTCTGTTTTCTGCTGCCCACGATGGGCCTGAACTTGCTCTTGTAAGGTTTGATCCCGAGAATAGAAAAGAAGCTACAAGAGAATTAATTTAACCCGGAATTTCCTTCAAAGAATAAATAGTTCAGCATTTTTATACTTCCTACTTATTAATATTCGGGTTTAACTTTTTTGGATAGAAAGGGGCAATGCTGTATCATTCATTGCCCCTATTTTAATTGCATAGCTTGTGCGTTTTTCAATATCTTTATCAGTAATAATATGAATGTCGAGTAATTGTTCGGTTTTTGCACCGGTACGTAAAAAATTAATCCGACTAAGACATAAACTCCACCCTTCAAGCCATAACATAAGTTCATTTCGCTGGTTCTCCGTTCCTCTGAAATGAATTAGCAGGTCAATATCGCTACCCGGTCCTGCTGTTGCATTCTGCACACTTCCAAAAACATAAAACCCTACAACTCCAAATTTTTCAGGGTCTAATTTCGAGGCGATATGTTCCGCATAGTTCATTCTCCATTTCCAATGAAAATCGGGTCCTTCGGCAGGGCTGAAAATATTTTTATTAAATACGCTGAAATCGTTTTGCTGAAGAGGTTCTGAGAGAATTGCAAAGGCCATCTCTTCATTTGCATTCATTAAAATATGCAATACTTCTCCATTTGAACAGGAAGGTACTTCTATTACTTTCACCACATCGGAGAATTTTCCATAATTGGGAAGCATTTTGGACAAGCGGTTTTCGGATTGGTTTAAAAAGTTGTCATTAAAAAAAATACCAATATCGTCAGGGTACAAAGGGAGATATTTAATGTTTGATTCAACAAGATCCTGAAAAAAATGGGTTCCAAGAGAAAGTTCAGGAACATAATCCTTTTGTTTACGTGCTATCTCAATTAACATGGCTGTATTGTTTATGTCGGAATAAGCAACGCTTACCCCAAGTTTTATATCACCCCTGCTACCCCAGCGCCCGGGGCCCATTAAAATAAATTGTCGTTTTGGAAGCAATTTATTTAAGCTGCTTACAATAGTTCCAATGGTAGCAAGGTCTTCGTAGCTTTTTAAATCGCTGTATTTCAGTGGATCAACATATACAATATGCGAAATGTTCGAGATTGTTCCGTTAGAAATAAATTGGTTTGCCGAAAAAAGAATTTTTTCTTCTGCAATATTGTATGGAATTGTTGCCGGAGTGCCTACAGCGCTATAACTTTGGGGCCGGCATTGTAAAAGGTAAAAATCTTCTCCGTTATGCGCAAATTCAATATCAACCGGACAACCATATTCTTTTTCGAGTGTGTTTAACATATTAAATACTTGAGAAGCAAAATCGGTGTTATTGATTATTCCGTCGAAAGTAACTACATAATGGTTTTTTTCAAAATCCATAGCTAATTTGCGGGGTTGTTGAATGTAATCATCGCTAATTTGCGATACAATTTGATGTATTTCGGGATATTCTTTTCCCGATTCCTTTATAAGTTTCTGTATTTCAATAGTTTCGAAAGTACGTTTTTCAAGGTTTATAACATCCATTTTTTTAGGAGAATATCGAATAATTTCATCAATGGCAACATTTACCCGTAATTTTGGCTGACCGGGTGCAATAAGAATTGGATAATCATCACTTAAACGGTCAACGGCACGGGTTCCCAAACCGGGAACCATTCGTATAAGCCCGTCTTCTTTTTTAATACGGTTTGACCATCGAAATTCGTTATGGCTGAAAGCAACTCCCGAATATGCCGGAAAGAAATACTTACCTACCTGTTTTCCAATTACCTCTTGTATTAAAATACCCATTTCTTCGTGGTAATTTAATAATCCGCGTTCTTTCCTGTATTCAATTGGGTCAGGGCCAAAAACCGAAGCATATACTTCGGCAATTGCATCCATAATTTCCATTAACCGTTCTTCTTTTGTGCCTTGATTTGCAATGAACAAGCTTTTATATTTTCCGGCAAATGCTGTATTCATTCTGTCTTCTAGCAAACTTGAACTTCTGATAATTAATGGATTATTTCCAAAATCGTCGAGGGTATGCGATAAATCCTTAATCATTTCAGGACTGAAAGGAGAATTTTTAAATACGTGAATAACGTATGGATATTCTTTTTTTACCTGGTCAATTTCCTTGTAGGTTTGCTCTAAAATATCCTCAAGGTCATTTCTTTTCATAAAATTTAGTATGGCATCGGAGGTAATATACCAGGTTTTAGGTGTTTTAACCTGGCTAAAAAAGGAGTAGTTATCGGCAGATTTCCATAAAATATTACTGGATAAAAACAATCCTGAACTTTTCCCCCCTAATTTTCCATAACTTCCAACTGGAGAAATAATACGTTTAAGTAAGTTATGAAAATCGGGTAATTCAATAAACGTTTTAGCAATGTTAATAAACTCTGGTTGGTCAATTAACAAACGACGAATCAGGGAAATTTTTAAACTTTTTGACCTTGAAGATGAAATTTCAAGTCCTTGTGTTGAAAGATGATGGAATCTTTCAATAGCGCTAGTAATTTCAGAAAGTGACGAACCGCTGTTTTCAAGAATATTGACTAAAAATCCCGACCGGTCTTCTTTTATCCATTTATGAATACTGCTTATTATATCGGTATCGCCCAAATGTTTACCGGCAAGTTCAAAAATCTGGTAACTTGTTGTAATCAGGTCATTTGTTTTAACTTCATGGTAAGGGCTATTATCACCATCTTTTAACAGTTCAATTTTACTTTTATATGCAGGGGTAAAATTATCAAATAAACATTCGGCTTCTTTTATACCGCTCCAACATAAATAATTAATCATTTTTCTCGAAATGCGGATTAATAGTTTTGGATTAGTTCCTTTAAGCATTTCAAAAATGGTAAACCATTCTGGTTTTGTTTCTTTTACAACATTTTCAGCATCTTTAAAAACCGATTTCAATTGCAGATGTAACAAGTACGACCCAATCTGAGCTGCAATGGTATTAATCAGTTTTTGTTCTTCTTTTAAAAAGGGGCCAATATGTTCCGCAGGCCTCCTTTCTGAATAAAAAACCGAGATTGCCCCGATTACTTCATCCTGAAGAACAATATCAGCATCTAACGACCATTTTGTTTTTTTAAATTCATAGGATTGATAAACTATTCCATGATAAATTATCTGAGCTTTGCATATATCAGGATATTGCCATCCCTGGGGAAGTATTTTTACAATTTCATAAAAAACCTCATCGAGGCTTCTTTCTCTATCATTTAACAATTCCTGCACCTCATACAAACAACTAAGCTCTTTTGCCCTCTCTTTCAGTTCATCGGTAAGGTTATTAATTTGTCTTTTTATGCTCATATTTTATTGTTTAATGATTATACCCTTTCTCTTACGGCCGTCAACTTTTATTATTAGTTCATTTTTTGTCAGAATATGTTTTACGTATTTTTTTTCCTCAACAATTTTTTGTTTTAAAAGCCAATTTTCATCAAAATTATAGTTTGTCCCTGGGGTAAGGGAAAAATAAAAAATCTTTAAACTGGTTACATTATGAAAAAAGTGTGAACCCTGGCTCATTTCAAAAAAAAATTGTTCAACCGGAACTTCAACAATTGCTCTCGTTCCGGATATCTGGTTCCATTGTACAGGTATACCCGCCGCCGGATCGGAAGTTCCCCAACGGCCATATCCGATAAGCAGATAAGGGCAGTTTTCACTTACCATTTTATGATTAAGTTCTTGAATTTCAGAAGCTACCTGACAGGAGGTTTGGTTGCTGAAATCTTTAAAATCTGCGAAAATGATGTCTTTAATTGCAACCAGGCTCCCGTTTCCCAAAACATTTTCAGATGAAATCAAGACCTGTTCTCCCATTATTTCTTCATCTGAAATATTAATTATTTTCGAAGAAACAGCAATTGGCCGTACTTGTAAAAATCCAAACCGCTTAACTTGTTCAGAGAGGTTAACTGCAAATTCGATTTCAACCGGCGCATTAAATGTTTTTTCGCAAACCTGTAAAATTTTTTTAATTAGATTGTTCAGTTGAACGGACTCCGCAACAAGAATCGGTGCAAAATTCAATATTCGCGGGCCTCCTCCGCTCAATCCAATCCATGTTCTGTCAGATTCAACATCATAAGTTGATGCAATATGCTTTAAGGTATTATCGTTCTCGGCACATTCCAAGCCATTTTTTACCAGGTATTCTGTCTCATTAATTGGGTCATATTCTGGTGTTTTACCCATATTAACCGCCCAAAATTCAGTTTGGGTATATTTTAGCATATCGCTAATGGAATTAAAAGGCGGTACTGATTTGGGGTATGAAGGAACATATGGCCAGGAAAAACCGCCTTCAACAATTGTTTTCCCTAATCCAAGAGCCAGGTTTACTATTCCTTCTTCGGGTTTTGAGTTTCCCGAAGAGTAATAATTATGGGAACGTGCAACACCCGAAATTTCGGGATAATACCTGTCACTATGTTTTGAGCCAACAACTTCCTGGATGATTACAGCCATTTTTTCATCTTCTGTTTTATGTTTTGTAGCTTTAATGTAATCTTTAGCCGCATGGAAAAAGGTTGATGCATATACAAATTTAATGGCTTCGATGAGCTTATTAAATCGTATATCAACATCAAACTGATTGTTCGGAGTCATTTTTGTGCCATAAATTCCGGCAAAGGGTTCGTTCAAAGAATCTTCGAGTAGGCTTGAAGAACGGATTGCCAAAGGGGTATGGATTTTTGAGATGAAAGTACGTAAAATACCCAATATTTTAAAGGGTAATTCAGCTTTTTGAAAGGCAATAGCTATGCGGTCATCTGGAGCATCGGATAAAGCAATTTCGTAAAGATTGTTTTGCTCCATAAAGGCATCGAAAACATCGGTGAGAATAACCACCATTTTTGGTATGCCTGTTTCAATATCCGGAAAATCAGAGGGATTGATTTCGGATAGTAGATTATCGTTTATCGAAACCAATCCCTTAGCTTTTCCTCCCATAAAACCCGCACCAATATAACTTATTGGCTTCCCTGATTCAAAGAAGTGTTCATTAAAATCCGAAATATCATTGTAAATTAAATCAACCATCCATTATTTAAATAAAATAAGGATAAAGATAATAGAATTTATACCCATCCACGGTCATGACAAGCCTGAGCTACCCGGTTAACAGCAATAACATAGGCAGCGTCCCTCATTTTTATTTTATTTGATTTGGCGAAATCGCTAACAGCTAAATAAGCCGTTGTCATTTTCACGTCAAGTTTTCCAAGGACTTCGTCTTTTTCCCAAAAATAATTCATGTTGCATTGAACTTGTTCAAAATAGCTACAAACAACGCCACCTGCATTAGCCAGAAAATCGGGAATAACATGAATATTCTTTTGGTTAATAACCACATCGGCTTCCTGTGTTGTAGGGCCATTGGCTCCCTCAGCAATTATTTTCACCCGTTTACTGATTTTATTTACATTATCTCCCTTTATTTGGTTTTCAAGAGCGGCAGGAATTAATATATCAACTTCCTGTTCAAGCCATGCATCACCAGGCAGTACTTCGTATCCTAAATCACGGGCTTTGGTTTTATCAATTCCACCAAATGCATCAGTAATAGCAATTAATTCTTTTAAGTTAATCCCTTCTTTTTTTCGGAAAGAATAGCTGGCTTTATCGGCCTGGTCCCAGCAAGAAACGCAGATAACTTTTCCGCCCATTTTGTTATATAATTCAATGGCATATTTTGCTACATTGCCAAAACCCTGAATGCTGGCCAAAGTTTCTTCCGGTTTTATTTTTAATTCTTTTAAGGCTTCACGTACAGTAATAATTACACCATATCCTGTGGCTTCTGTGCGGCCTTTTGAACCACCCATTCCAACAGGTTTCCCGGTAATGAACCCGGGAAATTTTTCGCCGCGGATTGCTTCGTACTCATCAAGCATCCATAACATATGTTGTGGGTTTGTCATTACATCAGGTGCAGGAACATCGGAAAAAGGGCCTACATTTTTTACAACTTGCCTTACCCAGCCCCTGCAAATTTGTTCTTGTTCATTTTTACTTAAATGATGAGGGTCGCAAATAACCCCACCTTTTCCTCCACCAAGAGGAATATCGGCAACCGAAGTTTTCCAGGTCATCCACATTGATAAAGCTCTAACCGTATCGATGGTTTCCATCGGGTGAAAACGAATTCCTCCTTTGGCAGGACCCCGGGCATCGTTATGCTGAACCCTGAATCCCCTAAAAACCTTTACGGTTCCATCGTCCATTTTTACGGGAATATTAAAATGATATTCACGCATAGGGTTTCTTAATAAATCTCTTGTTCCATGATTTAAATCCAATAAATCTGCCGCGCGGTCAAATTGTTTTTGCGCAGTTTCAAATGGATTATAGTTTTTATCCTCCATAATAATTAAAGTTAAGTATTTAAAAAAATCATTATACTGACAAACTTAAAAATAATTTTTTATTTTTTTCAAAATGAGGAACTTATTTAGAAATGTTTCAGGTGAGAAAAAAGCGTTTTTTATTGTTAGTTTTTTCATTTCGGATTTATCGAACAATTCTGCGCTGTTTTTGACTGGGATGGTATGTTCAGTTTAGAGAGATATATAACAATTGGTGTTGTATGTATGAACTAAGCGCAAGAAAGCCTTTTACAAATAATAATCTCATTATAATCAACTGAAATCTTCGTTTTTTATAACAATATCTTTAGTGGTTTTTGCTATTATTAATACTTTTTTAACTTTATTGCTTGAAAAATAGTTAGTTTCGTTTGGGTATCTTATTTCTATAGCATATCCTTGTAATTCTGAAATGGAATTGTAATAAGTCTCGAAATCAGAATAATTTAGTATTATTAAATCAAGAAAATATATCAAATCATGAGGTATATTTTTTTTAATATGGTCTAATTCACAAAAACCATGTTAACCTTTTATATTTTCCATGTGTTTCTTGCGAACGGACTGCTTCATCACTGGTGAAAATAATTTTTATTTCTCAAGCATCGCAGGGGTAAAAGAACCTTCTTGTAAATTTGACCCGATTTGAAATTTATCAACAAGCAAGACAGATTTGCGGCCGTTCTGTTCATTTTTCATTTCCATACGGTAAGCAAAATATTTACCATTTGGTTGTTTCCTAAAGTCTTGTATTAATTGTGTTTTAAATAAAGACCCTTCATAATCATAAAATTCAACCTTATGGCATAAATATGTTTCTTTTTCAATATACGAAACCTTTTTGCTGAAACCGTTATCAGCAGCTATGTCATCATTATTACAAACTGATTCTATTTTCCAGCAGGTTTTTCCTTCTAAAGCGGCAGTTCCAATTATCTTATACTCAAAATCATTCATATTTGGCTTGCTCATATCGGCATTGGTGAATTCAGATCCCATAAAATTTTTACCCTTTTCTGTGCTTACAATCCTTCGTATTTTGCGCAATGCAGGCATATATATCCACATGTCATCGTCTTTATTTTTGTAATCATATATAAGCATAGCCGTTCCTTTTACGTCAGCAGGGGATATAAATTTGATAAGCGTTTTATTTACTTCGCCGAACTTTTTTGTAGCGGTTGTAATCTGGCGGACCCTTTCACTGCCCCTCGCATCGTATATTTTAAATGTTGAAACCATTTCCATTGAATTGTATTCAATTGCTTCAGTTGCTTTTTCACTAATTACCTTTGCATCCTGTCCTTTGCCGGTTATTACCGAAAAAGTTGCAATCATTAATAACACACTCCATTTTTTTATCCTGTTCATATTCTTATTTTTATTTGTTATT
>JAFGSZ010000129.1 GCA_016934395.1 Bacteroidales bacterium | reverse complement strand
CGACTTCTCTGAAGTCGTTTTTTATTTTAGCCTGTGTATATAATTATTTGACTTCTCTGAAGTCAAAAATTTTGGAGGCTTTATTCTTGTGCAGAAATATTTTAGTGGTTACAAAAGCAATGAGAAATATCAAATGTTTTCGGGTCGAATCCTGCCTGTTTTTCAACAACAGTTCAACATGCTTATAAAGAATGATAATTAAAACAAGGACAGTTAACCTGATTTATCCAGAATCAAAACCCTTGTCACTTTTTTTCTCTTTCAACATATCACCTAACTCGCTCCTGATACAAGTGGATGAAAAGCGTAAAGAATTTAGTTATTAATAATAATGAATTATGCGACTTCTCTGAAGTCAAGATTTTTAGAGACTTTATTCTTGTACAGAAATATTATACCAGGTTACAAAAACAATGGGAAATGACAAAGGTTTTCGGGTCTGTCATTCAATAATGGTTCAGCAGGCTTTGAAGGATAAGAAAAAAGAAAAGAACAGTTAACCGGATTCATCATGAATCAGAAACCTTGTTACTTTGTACCCTTGTCACTTTGTCTCCTTTTCAACATTAGTAAAGTTTACTTGTTGTTAAGAAAAATAGTATTCCGATGAATTTATCTGAGAAAAAATGTATACCCTGCGAAGGAGGCGTATCGCCACTTACCGGAAATGAAATAACAAAGTATATACAGGAATTGAATGAAGGATGGTCCGTTGAAGCAAATTTTAAAATCCGGAAAACCTTTCAGTTTGTTAATTTTAAACATACTATGAATTTTGTGAATCAGGTGGCAACTATTGCCGAGAACGAAGGTCACCATCCGGTAATGTATGTTGAGTATAGCAAATGCGAAATCGAACTGTGGACACATGCTATAAACGGGCTATCTGAGAATGATTTTATTCTTGCGGCAAAAATTGATAAAATTTAGGATGCGAATTACCGGAATAGATTTCTATTCAGTAATCTCAGCATATTGTTTGTAGGTAAATTGAATTTTCGTAAGAAGTTCCTCAAAAATTTCTCCTGTTTCAAGCATTTCATCGTCACCTTCTTCATACATCCAGGTAACTTTAATCTCAGAAATTTTCGGATTGGTTTCGAAAGCCTTCAGAAAATCTAATAATTGTTTAGAGACTGCGGTATTAAAATATTCAAGATTAATTTCTATGTCTGCTTTATCGGAAGTAAAAGAATGTACCCACTCAAACAAAGGTTTGAATAATTTATGGGCATCTTCGGGAAATGCTCTGCCCCCAATTTTAATATTCCCGTTGGCATTAAAATTTATTGAAGGAAGGGATCCGGTACCTTTAATTATTAAATTTTTCATCATTATTCCCACACTCCTTTTATTTGGAAAAACATAAAATTATTCTTTACGAATCGTTAAGTCAAATATAAATTGATAAACCCTTAGAAATAATTGATTAAATAGCAAAAACTGGAATAATCTAAATGTAATTTGCCGTTTAATGAAATACTTAAATTGTTTTATATTTTACTATTTATTATCAAACGTTTCCTAATGTAAACTTATTTGAATAATTACACAATATTATTTCTTAACAATTATTAATTACAACTCAATACATGTGCTTTTAGCAGCGTAAAAAAATAGCACACATTGGTGAATATAAAAAAGTAGGTGTTGATTTACATTTTAAGGAAATATCAGTTATATCAATTTTCTGATTTCGGCCGCTTTAATTATAATGTTTACAATTTCGTCAATTGAAAGGGTCATACAGTTAAAAGTAAGGTCGAATCTTGTGTAGTCCGTATTTCGGCCTTCGAAATAATCCCTGAATTGTTTCCTTTTTTTATCAATTTCCAACACAAATTTTTCAGCTTCTTCTGGCGATATCTGATTCTTCTCGCTTGCCCGTAATACTCTCCATTCCAAAGGAGCTTCAAGATTAACATGGAGCGATTTAAGCACATCCCGGGTAATGGCTACACCACCCCTGCCCAATATCACAACATTCCCTTCACAGCTCATATTCCGGATAACTTTGGCGACGGTATTGCGTATTTTCCGGTCGCTTTTATAATATTTGTTTGCATGTGACTGCAGGATATCGTCTAATATGCCTTTTTGTTCATATTTAAAAACATATTTAATTTTTGAGGGGTGCATATCCAGCTCTCTGGCTGATTCGCTCATAATTTCCTTGGTGAGCAATCTCCATTCCTTATCAATTCCCCGGATGAACATTTTTTTAGTAAGCTCTTCGGTAAGCTTCTGTGCAACCTTTCTGCCGGGGCAGCCGGATAATCTCGATATCGTAATTACAGGACCAGGTTCTTTGATTCTTTCACAGTCCTTTTGCAAACGATCAGACATATATTTTAACAGGTCAACTTTCATGGCGAAGTAATGAATTTTGACTTTTCATAAATATATAAAAAAAGTATCATTCTGCCAACTAGTGAAGGCTTCACAAAAGGATGGTCAATGATTCTTTTTCATTCTCTGATCAGGTTACCTAACCTGTTCAATTTAAGTCTTTTTCAAAAGATAACACCAATATATAAATAGGTGGCAGGTTACCCTGATTATTTATTTGGAAAAAAACAGCAGACTGGTAACAGCAGAAAACTGCTTATTATACAACTATAAGCATAAAAAATATACGGGCAGTATTTGCCCGCACGTAGAAAATTATTCTGTACAATCAGTATTGGCTGTACCAGGAGTACCAAGATCTCCTTTTCCGTATACAGCTGTGCTTAAACACCATGAAGTTCCTGAAAGCGCATCCGTAACATTATAGTGCAACGAGCTTAATTGAATTGAGGCACCCACTGCGCCGGGAAAATTATTTCCTTCATCGTAGGGTACGGTAGCAATTACAGCGCCATCTGAACCGTTTGTTCCGAAATTTGAAATGGTCAGTTCACAAACCGTATTCAGCAGAGATAAGCTGCTTCCGTATACATAATCGGGAGCTGCTGTGGCAGTATCGGTCCGTGCCAGCACAAAATAAGCATGAGGATTAATTACCAGCGCTTCTGAAACGGAATGAACAAAAACACCGTCTCTGAGAATGGCCAGATTTTCAAGGTTAATATTTTCATCGGTGTTGTTGTAAATCTCAAACCATTCGCCGTAAGTATCACTCATCAGGGCAGGATCGTACATAATTTCAGTTATCAATAGTTCACCATAGGCAATATCACCCTCTACCGGTTGAGGCTCTTCAGAAATGGTAATAATTTCAATTTCAGTAGTTTCATCCTGGCTGATTTCAATAGCCATCTGACCGTCTGTTATTGAGGCATCTACATGTACTTCGTAATGTTTTTTTGGCATTGGGGCCTGAATATTTCCGGTAAGTACTTTTGTGTTTGAACCTCCTGCAGTGGCATAATATAAAGTAATCGTAATGGCTATCGGTTCAAGTTCAAAATATCCTGCCCTTACTTCATCCCGGGAAAAGGTCAGTGATCCGTTTACAGTGCCGACCACAGCAATACAATCCGTGAAGCTATCGAGGGTGTTTTGTGAATATACAATGGTCAGTTTACAATTGGCCAGTTCACAATGTATTGTAATGGTTTTATTCTGATTTTTATCTATAGTAAAAATTTCTGAAGCTCCGTAATAATATGGATTTTCAAAAGCTGCAGGGAGCATATTGTCAGAATGGGCCACTACATAATACGAACCGGTTTCCAGTTCTATTTCCGAAGGCATATCAACAGCCCTATCAAACATTAAAATTTCCTCGCCCGATTCTGAATAAATAATCACTTTAAAATTTTCGGTGGCCAGGGTGGATTTCAGGGTATTTTCCACATCGTTAATTTCAATAGATAATCCGATAGAAACAGATAATTTACCGGTATCTTTTTTAGCCGGATTATCAATGTTTTCTTTTTTACATGAAAACATAAATACCATAAAAATGGCAATAAAGAATAAGAATAACTTTTTCATTAGAATTAATTTTAAAGGGTTTAACAATTTCTAATAACATGAGAAAAACCGTAACTGAAATTTACTTAACGATATTACAGACTTAATTACGGCATGTACAATTTATATAAAATATTTATTTCAAACAAGTTATAATAAAAAAAATTAGTGGCTTTAATTATTGTTACGATAAGATTTGTAAGCGTCTATATGTTTATTAACTTTAAGTATAATATCGTTCTATTTTTTTATTATGAGGTCTAAGGCAGGGATTTACCTATTGCTGGATATTTTGCTTGTAATCCTGGCGTTTTTGTTGAGCTTACATTTGAAGCCTATCCCGGCTGCAAAATATATTGTAGATTACAGCGTTTCATTAATTCTTTTCCTCTTTGTTTGGGGAACAGTATCTTATTTTTTTAATAAATACTCATTTTATAATCAAAGCAGTTATAATAAAATTATTTTGGCCATTATTACCAGTAATTTATTTGCATTTGCCCTTGTAACCAGTTTTATGTACATATTACGGATATGGTTTTATTCAAGGTTTATTTTGCTTTCAACAGTAGGTTTTGCCACGCTGGGTGAGTTGATGTTTTGTTTTTTATATTTTTGGATGGAGCATACCAAAGTTCGTACTGAAACGCTGGGCACAAATTTGTTTAAGGCGAAAAATTCTGAAACCTTAATAAAAGACCTGGGGAAAAGTGTACATTCCCCAAATAAAAAATCCGTAAAATTAGATGTACGTTCCCGTCAGGAAGCCTTACTTGAGGAAATAAACAAGGAAGCTTATGATTTTATATTTCACTACGCAGCCATTGATTCTCCAAATACCCTGATAGTGAATACCGGCACAGGTATGAATATTAATTTACTCCCGAATCCCTTTTTCGAGACCATAATAAATTTGAAACGTGTAAACGACATACGGAGGATCAATAAGTTTTTTGAACTGGTGAATACAAAATTAAACATCGGCGGATTATATATTAACCTGGTAGAAACAAAAAATTTGAGGAAAAGAAGGATATTGAATAAATACCCGCCGGTTTTAAATTATATCTATTATACTTTCGATTTTATAGTGAAGAGGATCTTTCCAAAGTTTTTACTCACAAAAAAGATTTATTTTTTTCTTACCCGGGGACAAAACAGGGTGCTTACCAAAGCTGAAACTTTTGGCAGATTATATTCCTGCGGTTTTGAAATTCTTGAAGAAAAATATATCGGGAACCAGCTATTTTTTATTGCTGTGAAAACAAAAACCCCTTTATTTCCGGAACATCCGTCATACGGGCCTTTTGTTTCTCTTAACAGGATAGGGAAAAACGGAAAAATAATAAAAGTATATAAAATGAGGACGATGCATCCGTATTCCGAATATTTGCAGGATTATATGTACAGGATACGCGGATTGCAAAATGGCGGAAAATTTAAAGGTGATTTCAGGGTAACCACCATGGGAAAAATTATGCGAAAACTCTGGCTCGATGAGTTACCGATGATGTTAAACCTGTTTAAAGGTGAAATTAAACTGGTTGGGGTAAGGCCATTAAGTATTCAATATTTTAATTTGTATTCCAAAGAATTGCGTGAAAAACGTGTAAAATTTAAGCCCGGGTTAATACCGCCTTTTTATAAGGACAATCCCGGAACACTTGAAGAAATTATGGCTTCGGAATTAAAGTACCTGAATGCCTATGAAAAACACCCCTTTTTCACAGATTTTAAATATTTTTTTGTTGCCATATATAATATAATATTCAGGCATTACAGAAGTAATTAATTACATAACAGATTAATAATTTTATACGTTGAGACTCGCATTTTTTTCTGGCATATTTTTTTTTGCAGTGCAATTGGCCTCTACCCAGGAGGTTTATTACCATGTTTCAAACACGGCAATATATTCTTTTCTTGATGAAATGGCCGGGGATAAACTAATTGAATTGAATTCTGCCGTAAAGCCCTATTCAAGAATTTTTATTGCAAAAAAATTATCGGAGATAGAAGAAAAAATTTCTCAGCTAAACAAACGCCAGCAGGAAGAACTTTTCTTTTATCTCAAAGATTTTAATAAAGAGCTCCAGCCGGATAAAAATTTCAAGAAACGTTTTGATCTTTTTTATTATAAAGATTCCCTGTTCACCTTTTCGCTTAATGCAATTGCCGGCATACAATACTGGAGCAATCAAAACGGGAGCAATTATCACCGGTGGAATGGTGCGGAAGTGTTTGCTTATGCCGGAGAGCATTTTGGATTTTATGCCGGGTTGCGCGATAATCATGAAAAAAGTATATTATCCGATCCGGAGTTTCTCACTACACGGCCCGGGGCCAAATATAAAAGCGGGCAGGATTTTAGTGAAATGCGCGGAGGCCTTACCTGGGCATGGAAATGGGGAATCGTAGGATTGGTAAAAGACCATATGCAATGGGGGAATTTTTATCAATATCCTTCCATAATTTCGGATAAGGCGCCTTCTTTTGCACATATTAAATTAAATCTGAAACCGGCAAAATGGTTCGAATTTAATTATGTCCATGGCTGGCTGGTATCGGGTGTGGTGGATAGTATAAGCAGCTACAGGTATACGAATCCATACGGCACAAATACAAGATTGGTCTACAGGAATAAATACATGGCGGCCAACCTGTTTACCTTTAAACCCTTTGAGCGCTTTTTTGCTTCTGTGGGAAATTCCATTATTTACAGCGACAAAAATATTCACCCTGCCTATCTTATACCGATATTTTTGTATAAATCCGTAGATCACACGCTCAATCAGACCGGAAGTAACCAGGGAGGTGAAAACTCGCAATTATTTTTCGACATCAGTTCGCGGCAGATTAATCATTTACACCTTTATGCTACGTTATTTTTTGATGATTTGTCATTTACCCGCTTTAAACAAAACGGGCATTTTGATTATTACAGTCTGAAATTTGGATTTCAGGTTTCAAATCTGGTGAACAATATTTTTCTCAGGGCTGAATATTTTCAAAGTTATCCGCTGGTTTACAAGCACGATATGCCCACCACCACTTACGAATCGAATTTTTATAACCTGGGGCATTACCTTCAGGATAATTCGCGCGAAATATATGTGGATCTGAAATATATACCCATACGGGGATTATCCTTAAAACTCAGTTACGATTATGCCCGGCACGGTCCCGATCATGAAAGTCTGGGAACCCCCAGGCTTGAGGTGGTAGATTTGTTTTTAAATACAGTGGAATGGCAAAAAAGCACCATCGGATTTTCTGCAAGTTACCAGGTTATTAATGATTTGTATGGATTTCTTGAAATTGAACAGTCGCGGATTACCGGAGATGTGGAAAAATACACTCCCGGGTTTTATTATAACAGCCCCACAACATTATCTGTGGGAATCAATTTTGGATTTTAACTTCCAGGTCCTTCAGGTACAATTTACAGTTATCTTCCAGCGATTGATTAATGGGAATAAATTCGTAATGTAATGCTTCTTTAACCTTATCATTTGAATAATAATTGGTTTTAAAAGCTGCTTTTGCAAGATCACGCGTAATAACGGGCTTTTGCCCGGACACCATTTGCCAGACTTTGGCCAGCCTCCATGCAATTTCAAGCCACACCGGCCGGGCATTGTACCGGGGAGGTTTTTTAAATAAACAGGTTGAAATGGTTCCAAACACCTCTTTATACGATAAATTACCGCCATTCAGCAAAAAACGTTCACCTGAAATATCACTTTCCATGAGTTGTACCATACAGTTTACAACATCCCTGACATCCACGTACCCTGTGGACCCTGACGTATAAAATTTTAATCCCTTATACACCCTGTGGATAATGGATGAACTGCCATTGATCCAGTTTCCTGGCCCCAGGATCACCGAAGGATTTACAATAACTGCATCTAATCCTTCATAAATTCCTCTCCAGACTTCTAATTCGGACTGGAATTTACTTTTGGCATAAGCGGTTTTAAATTTAGCTGCTTTCCAGTAATTTTTTTCTGTTATATATCCGTTTTCGTTCTTATAACCAAGCGCTGCCACTGAACTCACATAGCATAATTTTTTAATATTATTTTCCAGCGCCACATTTACTACATTCGCCGTACCCTGAATATTAACAGATTTCATTATTTTTTTATCATCGCTGTGGAAAGAAACCACGGCTGCAGCATGATAAATTTTGTCAACGCCCGAAATTGCTTTATCCAGAGAGATTTTATCGCGTACATCTCCTTCGATCCAGGTAATGGATTGAAAAAGTTTTTCGAAATCGGATGTATAGTACGAAAAAACTTTTTTAACCAAATCCGGCTTGCTGTTAGTTCTTCTTAATGCACATACCTTTTCACCTTCACTTGTAAGTTTGTATAACAAGTGAGACCCTACCAATCCTGTACCTCCTGTAACCAGTATCATGAAAACAAGAATTATAAAACAATTATGTAAAGTGCAACAAGAGCTTTATCTTTGCAAAGATAGAATTATCAGAGTTTATATTTTTATAAATATCCTAAATATAAAGCAAATATGTTTTCAGGAATTGTTGAAGAAGCAGCCAAAGTAGTTCGTCTTGAAAAAGATCAGGAAAATTTACACATTACCATGGAATGTTCATTTGTAAATGAATTGTCTATTGATCAGAGTATATCTCATAACGGAGTATGTCTTACCGTGGTGAAAAAAACAGAAAATAATTATACGGTTACTGCTATTAAAGAAACCTTGTTAAAATCGAACCTTTCGGAATTAAAAATCGGAGACAAGGTAAATCTTGAAAGGAGTATGAAGATGAACGATCGCCTTGACGGCCATATTGTTCAGGGCCATGTTGACCAGACTGCCAGATGTGTTTCTGTTGAAGAAGCAGACGGGAGCTGGTATTTTACATTTGAATACGAGCCGGCCCGTGAAGATTATATTACAGTTGAGAAAGGTTCCATTTCTATTAACGGGGTAAGCCTCACTGTAGTGAATTCAAAAGAAAATACATTTCAGGTGGCTATTATTCCTTTTACCTATGAGGTAACAAATTTTCACCAGTTTAAACCCGGAACTGTGGTGAATCTCGAGTTCGACATTATCGGTAAATATGTGGCAAAAATTGTAAAACAACAATTGGGCAAATAGTGCCTGGTGCTTTTATTCCTTACGGTTTTTCAGCTCTTCTTTTAGTTCTCGGATGGTTTCAAGAATTTCGCGCTGCACAGGATTGGCATTCGACATATTTCTCATTTCTTCGCTGCGGATACCTAATTTTGAATCAAAATATCCAAGCGCCAGAGAACTTCCGATAAATACAATAAACAGCAACGGGATGGAAATAAAAGAATAATCTACCAGCAGACGGCCGTAAGTATTTCCTTTTATTGAATTAATAAATACCACAATTAACATAAGAAACTGGATATAGCCTATATACATCCGGGCCCTGTCGATATAGATTTTCCAGCGGATTAAGGTTGATTTATTTACTTTCATTTATATATATATATGAATACGGATTAAAATTAAAGAAATATATAGTATGCATAAATGCTAAAGATGAGCAGGTATTTAATAAAAAAGAATAAATTTAATCCAAATTAGTCATTAGAAGGTATTTTTTGGCCGAACTGATGATTTTATGAGGATTAACATCGATTTAGTAATTGTTTGAGACATTTGTAAAAATATTGAATTACAATTTCTTAGTCGATTCCGCATCTTCTAATGCGGAATTTGGGTTTAAAGCAGAATTTACTATTAATTAATAATTTACAATAAAAACTTAACCGTTTTATCTGCATTTTATTATAATATTACAATCCTGTTCTTATTTGATTTATTGGATAAAGAATTAGCGGAAAACCAAAAATTGCTCGTGGCATGAAAAGTACTTCTCCAAGAAAAATGGCTATTATTCTGGCCTTCATAGCTTCGGTATTAACCGGAATTACAATTGGGGTTATTTCTAAAACAGAAACCGATTACTTTTTACCGGTGGTATTGCTGGCCGTATTGCTGGTATTTTTTATTATGTATCTGATTTTATATTATTTTTTGAATAGTTTTATTTTCGAAAAAATTAATCCCATTTATAAAACCATACATAATGTAAATATTCCTGAAAAGGAGTTACGAAAAGATCTTGAAAAAATGGATGTTATTGCAGATGTGCAGGATGAGGTGTTACTTTGGGCAAAAAACAGAACACAGGAAATTGCACAGCTCCGGCAGCTTGAAAAGTACCGTCGGGAATACATCGGGAATGTTTCACATGAATTACGGACCCCCATTTTTAATATTCAGGGTTATGTGCTTACCCTGCTCGACGGCGGGCTTGAAGACCCGTTGATTAACCGCTTGTATCTGCAACGTGCAGAAAAAAGCGTAAACCGGATGATATCAATAGTGAATGATCTTGAATCAATATCACGTCTTGAATCCGGAGAACTAAAGCTGGATATTAAAAAATTTGATATAGTTACATTATTTGAAGAAGTATTTGAGCTTCATGAAATGATGGCCAAAGAACACAATATTAAACTAAAATTTTCGAGAAGCGCTGAAGAACCAATTTTTATACTTGCGGATAAAAAACGAATTCTGGAAGCCATAAATAACCTTATTGTGAATTCAATAAAATACGGCAAATCACATGGGAAAACCATGGTGGATTTTCTTGATATGGGAGAAAACATTTTGGTAGAAATATCGGACAACGGCATTGGAATTTCTGAAAAGGATCTGCCTCGGGTTTTTGAACGATTTTATCGTACCGATAAGAGCAGATCCAGGGAAATGGGAGGTACCGGGTTAGGACTGTCCATTGTGAAGCATATTATTGAAGCCCATAATCAGACCATCAACGTAAGGAGCCAGGCAGATAAAGGGACTTCTTTTGCTTTTACCCTTAAAAAGGCCTGATCAGGAGCTATTATCAGTTTCCTTTGATATGATCTGAGTTTAAGCACAATATAATTGTTTTTTTGTAAGTAGAAATCTATCTTTGTGCAATTTTTAAAATCACTCACAGCTATAATAAAAAGCAGACGGAATGAAGCGTAAATTTCCTGAATATAAAGAATTTGATCTTGCGAAAATAAATATCGAGATTCTGGAAAAATGGAATAAGGAAAATACATTTAAAAAGAGCCTGGAAAAAAATAAAAACCAATCTACATTTATTTTTTACGAAGGCCCTCCTTCGGCGAATGGTATGCCGGGCATCCATCATGTAATTTCCCGTACGATCAAAGATATAATCTGCAGGTATAAAACACTGCAGGGATATCATGTGGAAAGAAAAGCAGGATGGGACACCCATGGACTACCTGTGGAACTGAGTGTTGAAAAATCGCTGGGGATTACCAAAGAGGATATTGGAAATAAAATCAGTATTGAAGAGTATAACAATACCTGCCGGAAAGAGGTAATGAAATATACCAGAGAATGGGAAGACCTCACAGAAAAAATGGGGTACTGGGTAGATATGGACCATCCGTATATTACTTACGATAACAGGTATATCGAAACGTTGTGGTACCTGCTGAAAGAACTTTACAAAAAAGGATTGCTGTATAAAGGTTATTCCATACAACCTTATTCACCGGCTGCAGGAACCGGGTTGAGCACTCACGAGTTAAACCAGCCCGGAGCCTATAAAGATGTAAAAGACACAACCTGTGTTGCCCAGTTTAAAGTGATCAGGGACACAACCTCAGAGTTTTTATTTAAAAACGCCGATACAGATATTTATTTTCTGGCATGGACTACCACCCCCTGGACCCTGCCTTCAAATACTGCATTGGCTATTGGTGCTAATATTAAATACTGCCTGGTACGTACATTTAATCCCTATACGGGCAAACCTGTAATTGTAATTCTTGCCAAAGACCTGTTTCCGGTATATTTCAGTAAAAATAACGAACTGCTGAGTATTGAAGATTATACCGGCGACGATAAAAATATTCCTTATAAAATCCTGAGCGAATACACGGGTAAAAAGCTTGAGGGAATTCATTACGAACAGTTGCTTAACTGGGTAAAACCTGAGAAAGAAGCATTCAGGGTGTTATTGGGAGATTTTGTAACAATTGAAGAAGGTACCGGGATTGTTCATATTGCGCCAACATTTGGCGCCGACGATTATCGGGTGGCGCAACAAAATGATATTCCTCCATTGATTGTCCTTGATAAAAATCAGCAAACCGGTCCGTTAGTGGATAAAAAAGGGAGGTTTGTTAGAATCGACGACCTGGATGAAGAATTTGTGAAGAAATATGTAAATACAAAAACATATTATGATTTTGCCGGGAAATATGTAAAAAATTCCTACGATCCCAAGATGGATGAAAATGACCCGACCATTGATGTGGAAATTGCAGTGCATCTGAAAAAAGAAAACAAAGCGTTCAGGATTGAAAAACATGTTCATAATTATCCGCATTGCTGGCGAACAGATAAACCCGTACTGTACTATCCCATGGATTCGTGGTTTATTAAAACTACTGCCCTTAAAGATCGTATGATGGAGCTGAATAAAACCATTAACTGGAAACCGGAATCTACCGGAACCGGAAGATTTGGTAAATGGCTTGAAAATCTGGTGGATTGGAACCTCAGCCGGTCGAGGTACTGGGGTACTCCCTTGCCTATTTGGATAAGCGAGGATAAAAAAGAGCAGATGTGTATTGGTTCAGTTGCAGAATTAAAAGCTGAGATTGACAAGTCGGTGAAAGCAGGGTTTATGAAGGATAATCCCCTGGCCGAATATGTTGAAGGAGATAATTCAGATACAAATTATAAGCATTTCGATCTTCACCGGCCATTTGTTGATGACATAATTCTTGTTTCGGGTACCGGGAAAAAAATGTTAAGAGAAACCGACCTGATCGATGTATGGTTCGATTCCGGCGCCATGCCCTATGCACAGGTACATTATCCTTTCTCAGTTTCTGAAGATGAATTTAATAAAGTATTCCCTGCCGATTTTATTGCCGAAGGGGTAGACCAGACCCGGGGATGGTTTTTTACCTTACATGCCATAGCCTCAATGCTGTTTGATTCCGTGGCTTTTAAAAATATCATCAGTAACGGACTGATACTTGATAAAAGCGGGAATAAAATGTCGAAACGGCTGGGCAATGCCGTGGATCCTTTCAAAACCATCGAACAATTCGGATCGGATCCCTTGCGGTGGTATATGATCACCAATGCCCAGCCATGGGATAATTTAAAATTCGATATCGAAGGGGTAGATGAAGTAAAAAGGAAGTTTTTTGGAACCCTTTACAACACCTATTCATTTTTTGCATTATATGCCAATATTGACGGATTTGATAATTCGCAGGAAAAAATACCTGTAAAAGAACGCCCCGAAATTGACCGGTGGATTATTTCCCTGCTGAATTCCCTGATCCGTGAAGTAGAAGAACATTATGAAGATTATGAACTTACAAAAGCAGGACGGGCAATACAGTATTTTGTTATTGAGCACTTAAGCAACTGGTATGTGCGGCTTAACCGAAAAAGATACTGGGGTGGGGAGTTTACAAAAGATAAACTATCGGCATACCAGACGCTTTATACTTGTATTGAAACGGTTGCCAGGTTATCTTCACCAATAGCCCCGTTTTATATGGACAAACTTTCCAGGGATCTTAATATAACCGCGTCAGAAAGTTCCGTACATTTGGGTTCTTTCACAAAATATGATCCTGCAGTTATCGATCACGACCTTGAAGAACGAATGGAGCTTGCCCAGCAAATCTCTTCAATGATTCTTGGATTGCGTAGAAAAGTGAACATAAAAGTCAGGCAACCTTTACAAAAAATGATTGTTCCATTGCTCAATGACAGTATTGAAAGCAAGATTGAAAAGGTAAAATCGTTAATATTGTCTGAAGTAAATGTTAAAGAGATTGAATATCTGAAAGATACATCCGGGATTCTTGTTAAAAAAATTAAACCGAATTTTAAACTTTTAGGGCCTAAATTTGGTAAATTGATGAAAGAAATTTCTCAGCAGATTAATACATTGTCACAGGAGGAAATTAGCAGCTTTGAATCACAGGGAACTATTGAAATTTTTGCAGGAGGTGAGAATTTACAATTATCCCTGGAAGATGTTGAAATTACTTCGGAAGATATTCCCGGATGGCTGGTTGCAAACCAGGGGAAATTAACAGTGGCCATAGATATCACTATATCTGAAGAATTACAGCAAGAGGGTATTGCCCGTGAACTGGTAAACAGGATACAAAACCTGAGAAAAGACAGTGGCTTTGAAGTAACAGACAAGATATCTATAGAAATCGAAAAACATGAAAAAATAAATGAAGCTGTTGAAAAATTTGCAGAATACATTCAATCACAAACCCTGGCATTTAGAATTCAAGCCGTTAATAAACTTGAAAGAAATGAGGCACATAAGGTAGAATTAGATGATGAGGTGCATACCTTAATTAAAATAAATAAGATTTAGGTTTGCCGGGTTGGATTATTAATTTTTTTCTTATTTTTAACTTTCTTTAAATTTAGTATCATGGCAGAAAAGACAAGATATTCAGACGAAGAACTGGAGGAGTTTAAACAAATTATCTTAGATAAGCTCGATAAAGCTAAAAAAGATTATGAACTCCTGAAAAGCGCCATTACACAGAGTGAAAGTAATGACACCCAGGATACTTCTCCAACCTTTAAAGTATTGGAAGAAGGAGCTTCCACATTGTCAAAAGAAGAATCAGGAAAACTTGCCCAGCGGCAATTGAAATTTATTCAGCACCTTCAGGCTGCCCTGGTACGAATAGAAAATAAAACCTACGGCATTTGCCGTGAAACAGGAATATTAATTTCCAAGGAAAGACTAAGAGCGGTGCCGCATGCCACATTATCTATTGATGCAAAACAAAAGCAACGGTAAAATAAAAGATAAGTTAGATATATAACGATTTAAATGATTGGAATTTACTCCAATCATTTTTTTTTAAAATAAAGTTTTTTTTAGCTTTGTGGCTCATTAGGTTTGTGTATTAATTTGTAGCCTTTCAAATCGTGTAACATGACATTAGCAAAAAAATCAATCCTTATAATTATAACCATCCTTATTATAGACCAGGTATTAAAAATTTGGATAAAAACCACAATGCCCCTGGGGGGCGTAAAACCGGTATTTGGCGATTGGTTTATGCTCCGTTTTATTGAAAATCCGGGGATGGCGTTTGGTATTGATATTCCTGGCAAATTTGGAAAACTTGCGCTCAGTATTTTCAGAATTCTTGCCTTTATTGCTATCGGATGGTATTTGCACCAGTTAATTAAAAAGAAAGCATCACTGGGGTTGGTTATCTGCTTATCAATGATATTGGCTGGTGCTATTGGGAACATAATCGACAGCGCATTTTACGGACTTCTTTTTGGCGAAAGTACCTATACTGAAGTTGCTAAATTTTTACCCGAAGGAGGCGGTTATGCATCATTTCTGCACGGACAGGTAGTGGATATGTTTTATTTTCCGATATTAAAAAACAATTACCCACAATGGTTCCCTTTTGTTGGCGGACAATCTTTTGTTTTTTTCCGCCCTATTTTTAATATTGCCGATTCTTCGATTACGGTTGGAGTAATAACAATTTTGATTTTTCAAAAAAGGTTTTTTAAAGAATCGTTTAATGAACAAAATAGTTAGTGAGAATTTAATCCCGGTTGATTTTGAATTTTTATAGAATTTTGGTTTATTGAAGGTTATAATTGATGTTAAGCAGATGCAAAACATTATAAATTAATATTAATGGCATAATTTGGAGAATATGAGAGAAGTAGTACTGGGAATTGATATTGGTGGTACATATACAAAATTTGGAATTGTTGATCGCGACGGGAACTGTCTGCAGGAAAGTTTTACAAGTACCAGTAAATATCTTGGATTTGATGCCTATTGGGAAAATCTTCATTCAGAAATCGAGGAATCTTTTCTTCACCTGAAAGAAAAAGTGACCTTAAAAGGAATAGGCATAGGAGCTCCAAACGGAAATTATTACAGGGGAACCATAGAATTTGCTCCTAA
Source organism: Bacteroidales bacterium (assembly GCA_016934395.1). GTDB lineage: Bacteria > Bacteroidota > Bacteroidia > Bacteroidales > UBA10428 > JAFGSZ01. Next base: position 24,493 of record JAFGSZ010000129.1, on the reverse strand, counting down.
TTTAAACTGGAAAGGTGTTATACATGTTACAGATACCTTAAAAAACTATTATAAAGACATACCTGTGGTATTAACAAATGATGCGAATGCGGCAGCTTATGGTGAAATGATTTATGGTGGTGCCAAGAATATGAAGGACTTTATTGTTATCACACTGGGCACTGGATTGGGCAGCGGAATTGTGGTTAATGGTGAACTGGTATATGGTCATGACGGATTTGCAGGTGAATTAGGACATGTAAATGTTAAGCTTAGAGGCCGGGAATGCGGATGTGGGAGAAAAGGATGTCTGGAAACGTATGTTTCGGCAACGGGAATTAAGCGTACGGTATTCAGGCTTATGGGTGAAAGAATAGTGGATAGCGAATTGCGAAATATCAGCTTTAACGACCTCACCTCTAAAATGATTTCCGAAGCCGCCCTTAAGGGAGATGAAATTGCACTTGCGGCATTTGAATTTACCGGACGTATTCTGGGGGCTAAACTTGCAGATACCGTTGCTCATACGAGTCCCGAAGCGATATTTCTGTTTGGTGGCTTGGCACAGGCAAAAGACCTGATCCTTCTTCCCACCAAAAAATACATGGAAGAAAATTTACTGCCTATTTTTAGCAATAAAGTAAATATTTATTTATCTGCACTTCAGGAAACCAATGCAGCCATTCTCGGTGCCAGTGCACTGGCATGGAAAGAATTAGGAGTTTAATATTTTAAATCAGGGTTCCCGATGCAAAGCGATCGGGATCTAATAGGTTTTATTTGCTTCGCCGAGCCTTTCCAATGATTCGGCATTGGTTCTCCGCACCTTACGCAAGCGCCAGGAGTTAGCGGGTACGCTTGAGAATAAAATTTCCATGTGATTCCTCGTCAGCTCTGCTCTGAGGCAGTTCAATTAATCGGTAATTTGGCCTGATAGTCTGGGTTGGGTTGATTCTTTTTAATTGTTACTTTATTTTAATATGGAAAAAGCTTAATTGTATACTTTAATGATTAACTTTATTGAAACGACAACTTAAAATTTTATGTCCTTTCCTGCTAATGGATTCAAATACTACAAATGAATATTGAAAACAAATCTAAGGCAACAGTTCCGGATATTACCGCAGATTTAAACAATAAAACAATTCTGGTAGTTGATGATGAAGAATTAAACTGGTTGTTGATTAAAGCTAACCTTGAAGATACAAATGCTGAAATTATCTGGGCAAGATTGGGTCAGGAGGCAATTGATATTGTTTTATCGGGGAAAAAAATTGATTTGATCTTTATGGATATGAAAATGCCCATAATGGACGGATACGAAACCACTCGCCAGATAAAATTAATAAATAATGAAATACCGATTGTGGCTCAAACCGCATATGCTCTTCAGGAAGAAATTAAACGTTGTATGGAATCAGGATGTGATGACTATATCAGTAAACCAATCGACATGCAGCATTTTCTCGAACTAACCTATAAGTATTTACAGTAGCCTCTCTATAATTTATAAATTCTCATTAATAGCACGGTTCAGAAACGAATTAAAAAGTGTTAATTGTTTGAAAACATCTGTCATTAAACCTTCAATAAAATTCCTGTTCAAAAGATCAGTATCTTTTACAGGATAATCCACAATATAATGTTTGTATTTAAGGAGTTCGATATCTTCAAATTCCTTTGGAAAACCACGCGGGGGATTGGTTAATTTTTCATTAAACAGTTCCTGAAAATATTGCTTAAATGCAGCATTATTAATAATATTTTTAAATTCATCCGGATTTTCGTAAATCTCATTCCGAACAACTTTTAATATATCTGATGGCGGCATGTAAATTCCACCTGCCAGAAAAGAAGCTCCGGGTTCAACATGGACATAATATCCTGCCATATTCGATTTTCGGCCTCCTTTTATTATGTATGCTCCAAAATTGGGTTTATAAGGCATTTTATTTTTTGAAAACCGCACATCCCTGAAAATTCGGAAAATACAATCCTTTGCATCAGTAGAAACGATACTTGGATCAAATTTTGAGATTTCGTTAATGGCAAGATTAACAAAAATTTCAAAATCCCCACGGGCCTTATTATACATTTCTTTATTTGCGTGAAACCATTCCCTGTTATTATTTTCTTTTAGATGGCTTAAAAATTCGAAAATTATAGGTGTGATCATTTTATATATGTATAATTGTTCTACGATAACGATTTTGTAAATTTAACACAATAAAATTCAATATTCTGAAATATAATGAAGAAGGTTGTTGTGATTGTAGCCGGTGGTAAGGGAGAAAGAATGGGAAGTTCCATAGCAAAACAATTTTTAGAATTACACGGGCTGCCGGTGCTTATGCATACCATAAATACATTTTACAGGTATGATGCTGAAATAAAAATCCGGGTTGTGCTTCCTGAAAATCACCTTGATTATTGGAAGGAATTATGTAAAAAATTTCAGTTTAATATCGGGCATCAAATTATTGTTGGGGGAGAAGCCCGGTTTTTTTCCGTTAAAAACGGGATACAAAATCTGGAAGAAAATTGTATCGTGGCAATTCATGATGGAGTAAGGCCGCTGGTAAGTATACCTACCATTGAAAGATGTTTTGAGTGCGCCTTAAAAACAGGAAATGCAATACCGGTAATTCCTGTTTCAGAATCTGTAAGAAAAATATCCCCCAAAGGAAATGCACCGGTTAACCGGGAAACATTCAGGTTAGTTCAAACGCCCCAGGTTTTTTCTGCAAAAATTCTTCAATATGCATATATGCAGGAATATAGTCCCAAATTTACAGATGATGCCAGTGTTGTGGAGAAATCGGGAATTAAAATTAATCTGGTGGAAGGGAATATTGAAAATATTAAAATTACCAATTCCACCGACCTGCTTATTGCCGAAGCTTTGATGAAATAAAGATATCCATAAAGATAACAAGCCGAATCCTTACTCTTTGTAAGCCTCAATTAAACCACCTAATTTAGCATCCAGATTTTTTTTCGATGGATTTCCTTTATAACTTACATATCCTTTGGTAGTAACTGAAGCCTGCAGTTCTTTTTCAACATTTATTTTTGCTTTGCCTCCGGTGGTGGCTTTTACCATCACTTTTTCACCTTCGAGCTCATAACCTGAGAAAGTACCGGATGTTGTAACAGAAATGTTCTGTACATCGGCATAGCCATCGGCAGATACCAGTGCATTTTCAGTAATACTGGCAGTAAGGTATTTTACATCCAGGCTGATATAGATTTTTCCTCCGCTTTTCAGGTTAAGAAATAATGAATCGGCCTGGAATAATTTATCTGCAGATACTTCTGCTAACGATGAAACGGCTAGGTTTTTAATATTTTTATACGTTAAGGTTGCCCTTACTTTAACATCTTTTAAAACAGGGGATTGTAATTTTATTGAAAGAATACCATTTATTACAGTAGTTGAAATTTTATCGGCTTCGATACTTTCAAAGCTTAATTTTATCGATTCTTCTGTTCCCTTTATTAATTGAACCATTACATTATCGGTAACCGAAATGGAATGGAACGGATTTAACTTAATTTCTTTTGTTTTTTGCGCAAAAGCAGAGGCAGATAAGAATATAATAAACAAACTAATAATCCGGAGTTTTTTCATCGTTTTTACTATTAGGTTTCTTTTAAGTTAAACAAAAATCCTTAACAATTATTGTTGCAGATCCTTAAAATTAGGTAAGGATTACCTCCACCAGAACCAGCCGGGGAATTTGTAACTATTTACTAAAATAGTTGAGAATAAGCACAGCAGATGAAACAGAGGCAAGCAATAATGAAATTACAGGAATATTTGTTCTGAATGATTTTCCGCGAATGGGTTCAACATATACAATATCATTTGGCAGAAGGAAAAATCCATCGGATGATAATATTTTTTTATCTGTAATGTCTAAACGGAAAGTAGTTGTTCCGCTCTGTGTTGGGCGAATCACCAAAATATTGTTTCTATTGGCAAAATCTGTAAGGTTTCCTGCGGTACTAATCGCTTCAAGAACTGTAAGCTGATTATTGTAATTATGATAAATTCCCGGGCGGATTACTTCCCCAAATATGGAATATTTGAAAGATAATAATTTTACAATAACGGAGGCATCTTTAAGATAATTGCCAGCCCTTTCTTTAATGGCATTTTTTGTTTCATCAAGTGTTTTGCCGGCTACATAAACTTCTCCCAGAATAGGGATTTCAACAAATCCAGAATCGTTTACATTATAACCAAAAATGAATAAACTTACTTCGTTGGTAAATGTATTGCTGGTGTTGGAAGGGGTAGTGTTTATAAGATCACTGATCTCCTGATTCAGGGTAAGAACTTTAATATAGAGAATATCTTTAGGCTGAATTCTGTATTCGGGTTGGGTTCTCGGAAAATTATTTTCAATAGAACCGGAATCCTTATCCTGCAAAATAACAAGTTTATTCTGGCTTGTGCATGCAGAAAATATCAGCACTGAAAGTAAAATTCCGACGAAAAAATATTGCTTTAATAATTTCAAATTAGGATTTTTTTATTGGTAATTCCAAAGATATAGAAATTATTATTAATAAATTGTTGAAGATAAAGGTTTTGTAAAGAAATTAATTATTGGATATAATTGGTATAGATTTTTTGAATACCCTCCTCAAGTTCGATATTATGGTGCCAGCCAAGTTTATGCAACTTTTTCACGTTTAAAAGTTTTTGGAATGTACCATCGGGTTTGGCTGTATCCCATTCAATCATACCGTCAAAACCAACAATTTTTTTAACCATTACAGCCAATTCTTTTATTGAAATATCAACACCGGTTCCTACATTAATATGGGTATTTCTGATTTCAAATTTTGAATCGCGTGAAGTAACATCTTCCTGTCTTATTTTTACAACATCATGAAAATCGATATTTTCCATCAGAAATACACAGGCATCGGCCATATCATCAGAATGCAGGAATTCTCTTCGTGGGGCCCCTGTTCCCCATAATTTAACAGTTACCGGGGTTTCTGAAGAACTGTGTCTGAATATACCATGTTTTTCAAGTTTTTCTCCAATTTCAATTTCAGTCGATTTGCCATTTACCCCTTCAATCGGGTAGTTGTCAAGGTCTTTTTTTATAGCCTTCCAGTCGTTTTCAATAAGGCATTTCCCTAAATGCATTTTTCTGATTAAAGCAGGCAGTACATGTGATTTTTCAAGATCATAGTTATCATTTGGCCCATAAAGGTTCGTGGGCATTACTGAAATAAAATTCGTTCCATACTGGATATTATAACTTTCGCACATTTTAATACCGGCAATTTTAGCGATTGCATAGGGTTCATTAGTGTATTCCAATACATCGGTCAGCAGATATTTCTCCTTCATGGGCTGTGCAGCCTGTTTTGGATATATACATGAACTCCCGAGGAATAAGAGTTTTTTTACATGAAAAAGATATGCATTATGAACTATATTATTTTGAATCTGCAGGTTTTCATAAATAAATTGCCCCCTGTAAGTATTGTTAGCTACAATACCGCCTACCTTGGCTGCAGCTAATATAATATACTCCGGTTTTTCTTCCTGAAAAAAATCATGAACAGCCTTCTGATCCAAAAGATTTAATTCATCAATGGTCCTTCCAATGATATTTGTATAGCCTTTTTTTTCAAGATTTCTTGTTATTGCGCTTCCAACAAGACCTGTATGACCTGCAATATAAATTTTACTATCTTTTTTCATTATAAATAATCATTAAAATCCTTGGTAAAATACATTTAATAATGCAAAACTTTAACTCAGCTATAAAATTGGATTATTTTAAATAGATTATTCAAAATAATTTAAAATTTTATAACCCCCTTTATTCAGGTACTGATCCTTTTTCATCAGTTTCAAATCAGATTGGATCATATCTTTTATCAAACCCTCGAGATCGTATTCAGGAGTCCAGTTTAGATTTTTTCTTGCTTTGGATGCATCACCAATTAAAAGGTCAACTTCAGTCGGCCTGAAATATCTTGGATCCACCGCAACTACTTCTTTCCCGATTTCAAGTTTGTAATCAGAATTGTTGCATGCTGCTATATATGCTTTTTCATTAATACCATCACCTTTAAATTCAAGTTCAATCCCCACTTCCCAAAAGGCTTTTTTTACAAATTCCCGTATTTCAGTAGTAACACCGGTGGCAATAACATAATCGTCAGGCTTATCTTGCTGAAGGATAAGGTACATAGCTTTAATGTAGTCTTTAGCATGTCCCCAGTCCCTTTTTGATGACAGGTTACCAAGGTAAAATTTATCCTGTAGGCCCAGAGCTATACGGGCTACGGCACGTGTAATTTTACGGGTAACAAAAGTTTCGCCACGTATTGGAGATTCATGGTTAAAAAGTATGCCGTTGCAGGCAAACATGTTGTAGGCTTCACGATAGTTCACGGTAATCCAGTAGCCATATAATTTAGCCACGGCATAAGGACTTCTTGGATAAAAAGGTGTTTTTTCACTTTGCGGAACTTCCTGAACAAGACCATAAAGCTCGCTTGTTGAGGCCTGGTAGATCCGGGTTTTATTTATTAATCCTAAAATACGGATAGCTTCAAGAATTCTTAAAGTTCCCAGGCCATCTGCATTTGCTGTATATTCGGGAGTATCAAAACTTACAGCAACATGGCTCATAGCAGCCAGGTTGTATATTTCATCAGGTTGTACTTCCTGTATAATTCGAATAAGGTTGGTTGAGTCGGTAAGATCACCGTAGTGCAAAACAAAGTTCCGGTTTTCTACATGGGGATCCAGGTATAAATGGTCAATTCTGTCGGTATTAAATAATGAACTCCGACGTTTTATTCCATGCACAACGTATCCTTTTTTAAGAAGAAATTCTGCCAGGTATGCTCCATCCTGACCTGTTATTCCGGAAATTAATGCTACTTTTTTGTTACTCATATTTACTTTTTTAGGTAGTTAAAACTTGTCTGCAAATCTTATGGTATTCGCCCTGCAATCCTACAGGCTTTGCATTGCGAATCTCAAATACAGTTTGTATCGATGGTTTGGCTTCAAGGAGCCTGAATCCTTTATTCTTTAAAATTTTTTTATAGCTTTCAGTATGTAGATCGGTAAATCCTGTACTAAATTCTATTTCCTGATTATCCAGTGTTATTGATCGATATGTTCGCTGATGGGTTTCTTTATAATTATCCGGGATATCGTTGTAATCGATACTCAGAAACCATTTTACACGTGCATTTTTAAGCTCTAAATATCCTGAAGCTTTTTTGGGAGTAGATAAATGAACAATATTTTGTTTTACCTCTCCGAATATCCATATTAACATATCAAAAAAGTGAACACCAATATTTGTTGCCACTCCGCCTGATTTCTGAATATTTCCTTTCCATGAAATATCATACCAGTGCCCGCGGCTTGTGATATATGTTAATTCAATATCGTGTATTTTATCTTTGGGAAGGCTTTCAATTTTTTTCTTTAATTCAACAATTGAAGGATGCAGCCTCAACTGAAGTATATTATATATGGATTTTCCTGATTCTTTTTCAATCTCGGCCAGGGCATCAACATTCCACGGATTAAGGACAAGAGGTTTTTCACATATGGCATCGGCTCCTATCCGCAAGGCAAATCGAATATGTGAATCATGTAAATAATTTGGTGAACATATACTTACATAATCCATTAAGATTGAATTTCTTCTAAGTTTATCCACATGCCGGTCAAAACGCTCGAACTCCACAAAAAATTCACTTTCCGGAAAATAACTGTCAATAATCCCCACACTATCATTTGGGTCAAGTGAAGCCAGCAATTTATTTCCGGTTTCCTTAATGGCTGATAAATGTCGGGCAGCAATATAACCTCCAACGCCAATTAATGCAAAATTTTTTATAGATTCAGAGTTCATAATTTTGCGGTTAAGATAGATAAAATTATAAAGTATAAATTAAGTTGTTGAGCAAATGACCGCTTTTATTGATGTTTTGGCCTGAAATTATTATTAACAGAATATCAACATATAAAAACCATGTGATTTAATGTATAAAATCCAAGGTCTTTTTTTTAAATAAAACAGGTTTTTTAGCAGAACAATATCCGATTATACATATTTTATTCGTTTCAGATACAGATTAAAATTATAAACTCATATAGTTAAGTTTATTAATTTTACCATGCAGCACTCCTTTAATATCAAATATAATTCCCCGCTGGTTAGATAGTGAGATAAAATAATTTTCATCAAGATCAAGATATTCCCGGTGCGAAACCGCCAGGATAATAGCATCATAATTATTTTTAAGTGAAGCACATAATGAAAATCCATATTCTCGCTTTAATTCCTCCGATGAAGCATGAGGATCGGTTACATCTACATTAATACCATACGATTGTAATTCTTTAATTACATCGGCAACTTTGGAATTTCGTATATCACTTACATCTTCCTTAAAAGTTGCTCCCATTACCAGTACATTACTATTCAACACATTTTTCCCCATGTGAATGATTTTTTTCACAAGTTCGGTGGCGATATATGCCCCCATGCCATCGTTTACTTTTCTGCCCGAATTAATAATCTGGGCAACATGCCCTAATTCACTTGCTTTATAAGTAAGATAGTAAGGATCTACACCAATACAATGCCCGCCAACCAATCCGGGGGAAAAATTCAAAAAATTCCATTTCGTGCCTGCAGCCTTTAATACCTCATAAGTATTAATATTCATTTTGTTAAAAATCATTGATAACTCATTCATTAGCGCAATATTTACATCACGCTGGGTATTTTCAATAATTTTAGCGGCTTCTGCTACTTTAATGCTTGAAGCTTCGTAAACCCCGGCGTTTACAACAATCTGATATACTTTTGAAATCTGTTGAAGTGCTTCACTGTCGCTGCCGGAAATAACTTTTGTAATCGAAGTAATGGTATGAAGTTTATCTCCGGGATTAATTCTTTCGGGCGAATATCCTACCTTAAAATCCTTACCCAGGGTTAGTCCGGATAATTTTTCAAGAATGGGAATACATTGTTCTTCTGTAGCACCAGGGTATACTGTAGATTCATATACCACGTAATCTCCTTTTTTGAGAATTTTACCAACCGTAGTTGTTGCGGAAATCAGAGGTTTAAGATCCGGGAGTTTATTTTTATCTATGGGTGTGGGAACTGCAATAATATGAAACGAAGCCCTTTTTAAATCATCTGGATTACTGGTGAACTCAATATCAGCATTATTAAATTCAGCAGCATCCAGTTCATTACTGGGATCTTTTTTGTTTTTCATTAATTCAATACGTTCTGAATTAATATCAAAACCTATTACAGATATTTTTTTTGCAAATTCAAGAGCAATAGGTAATCCGACATAACCAAGTCCAATTAATGATAATTTGGTTTGCCTGGAATGCAGATTTTCATATATATTCATAATTGCCAGCTAAAAATTTGTTGGAGTAAATCCGAAAAAGAAAAAATTATGATACTATAATATTGCTGATCATTAAATACTAAAAGCCTCTTTTATTTTATTAACATAATCAAGTTTTTCCCAGGTAAAAAATTCCACTTCTTTAGTAGAATGTGAGCCATTATTTAAGAACCCAACTTTTTTTATTTCGGGTTTTCTTCCCATATGGCCATATGCAGCTGTCTCCCTGAAAATAGGATATTTCAACCCCAGTCTTCGGATAATGGCAATGGGGCGCAGGTCAAAAATGGATTTCACCTTATCAGCAATTTCATTATCGCTCAAAGCAACTTTAGATGTACCATAGGTGTTTATATATATCCCAACAGGTTCAGCCACACCAATTGCATAGGCAACCTGAACGAGTACTTCATCGGCAACACCGGCAGCAACCATATTTTTAGCAATATGACGTGCAGCATATGCAGCAGAGCGGTCAACTTTTGATGAATCTTTTCCTGAAAAAGCGCCTCCGCCATGAGCGCCTTTTCCACCATAGGTGTCAACAATAATTTTTCTTCCGGTAAGTCCGGTATCACCATGCGGCCCGCCAATTACAAATTTACCGGTAGGATTAACATGAAGAATAAAATCATCTTTAAACAATGTTTTAATCCTCTCAGGAAGATTTTTAATGACCCTGGGGAGTAACACTTTTTTTACGTCCTCACGAATTTTTGCCAACATCACATCATCGGCATCAAAATTATCGTGCTGTGTGGATACCACTATGGTATGAATCCGCAATGGAGTATTATTATCATTGTATTCAATGGTAACCTGCGATTTAGAATCGGGGCGTAAGTATTTCATTACAGACTTTTCATGCCGGATATTTGAAAGCTCTTTTAAAATGGTGTGCGATAACTCCAAAGCCAACGGCATATAATTATCCGTTTCCCGGCAGGCATATCCAAACATCATTCCCTGATCTCCGGCGCCCTGATTTTCTTCATCACCACGATCAACACCACGGTTAATATCCGGAGATTGCTCATGAATAGCGGATATAACACCACAAGAATCGCCTTCGAACATATATTCTGATTCTGTGTAGCCAATATCTTTGATTACATTACGGGCAATCTGTTGAACATCAACATATGCAGAGGTTTTTACTTCACCGCTTAAAACAACTAAACCTGTGGTAACAAGTGTTTCGCAAGCAACTTTTGAATTAGGATCCTGTTTTAAAAATTCATCAAGCAAGGCATCGGATATTTGATCTGCTACTTTATCAGGATGGCCTTCTGAGACCGACTCGGATGTAAATAAATACGACATATTCTTAGATTATAAACTTAAGTTCAATTAAAAAAGTATAAAATTACTCATATTTTAAGTAAAGCCAAAACAAGGGTCAAAATTACAATTTTGAAAATAAACAGAATTAATTATTTGGTTAATTCATGAAAAACGTCTTCTAACTGTTTGTTTTTTCTTTGTAACGACAAAATTACCAGCTTATGATTCACTGCGAAATTGAAAATTTCAGATGGCAGCTCCACATCAGACTTACCCTCAAGAAGCCATTGATTTGCTTCAAATTTCCGCACTTCGTCAACGCCGGGGATGCCAGATAATAATTCTTCAGATGGCGAAGATTTAAATTCAACTAATATGGTTTGTTTTGAAATAACTTCCTGGTTTTTGATGTTTTGGGTTTTATCATAAGCCATCACCTGGCCTTTATTTATAATTAAAACTTTAGTGCAAATTGCTTCAACTTCCTGCATAATATGTGTAGAAAGCAGTACAGTTTTTTCCTTTCCTAATTCAGAGATTAAATTTCTAATTTCAATAATCTGGTTCGGATCAAGGCCTGTTGTAGGTTCATCAAGAATAAGTATTTCAGGATTATGAATTAAGGCCTGGGCAAGGCCTACTCGTTGCTTATAACCTTTGGATAACGCTCCGATTTTTTTATTTTTTTCATCGAGTAATCCGGTAGTTTTAATTATCTCATTTATGCTGTTTATCGTATTCTTTTTAATATGATATAACCCGACAACATATTCAAGGTACTCTTTTATATACATATCGGGATACAGGGGATTATTTTCCGGCAGATACCCTAACCGTTTTCTTACTTCACGTGACTGGGATACAACATTATAGCCATAAACCATTGCAGTTCCCGATGTTGGGGGGATCAGACCGCAAAGGATTTTCATCATTGTTGATTTACCGGCACCATTAGGACCGATAAAACCAATGATTTCACCGGGCTGTATTTCAAATGAAACATCATGCAAGGCAAACTGGTTACCATAAACCTTTGTAATATTCTTTACGATTACAGACATAAGAAAATATTAAAACAATGAGCAAAAATAGAAAACCCTGAATATTTATTTCTTTTTAAAAACAATAAAACGTTACGGATTATTTTAAGTTTGAAAATTTCAAATTATCTAAATGTATAAAAAAACTTTATATTTAAGCTTAATTTTTGGCATTGAAATTGTCAATCAATATGATATAGATTTTTTTATTTAATGTACTTCATTATATTTGCCAATTATAAAATTTAAAGTAAAAAAATAGAACTATGGGTACTCTCAGGAAAATTAAAAGATTATTAACAGCTATCGCATTGCTTTTCATAGTTTCTTTAGGATATTCGCAAACCTTAAAAGAAGCAACCGACAGTTTTAATGAAGGTGTAAAAGCACAGCAGGAAAACCGACTCGGAGAAGCCATTCAATATTTTAATGAATGCCTTGATATTTGTTATGAATCGGAAGAAGAAGGAGTTGAAGAATTACAATTAAAAGTTGAATCATCTCTTCCGAAATTACATTTACAGTTGGCCAAAGATTTTTATCAGGCTAAAAAAATTGATGAAGCTATTGAGCAGTTTAAACTTACCGCTCAGGTTGCTGCTCAATTTGGTGATTCTGATACCGAAAATCAGGCAAATAAGGTTGTCCCCCAGCTTTATACCCAGGTAGGGATTAGTAAATATAAAAGAGATGATTTTCAGGGATCCTTATCCGAGTTTAAAAATGCAGTGGAATTCAGTCCTGATTATGTTTCAGCATATTATTATATTATGTTGGTTTATAAGCAACTCGATAATGAAGCTGAATTGAAAAATACTGCTGAAAAAGGAATAGAAATGGCGTTAAATGCCAATGATGATAAAAATTATGAAAGGATATCGGGTATAGCCCGGGATTATTTTCTCTCTAAAGGGAATAGCGCTAAGGAATCTGCTAATTATTCAGATGCAGAAAATTATTTAAAACAATCCATTAGTTATGATGATAAAAATGCCACGGCATATTATCTTTTAACCTCGGTATATAATGCCCAGGCTAACTGGAGCGCTGCAACAGATGCTGCAAAAAAAGCCCTTCAGTTTGAAGACGATGATCCTGAAAAGGAGTCGAAGATTTACTTTGAACTGGCTAATGCTTATAAAGAAAAAGGAGACAGCACTTCGGCCTGCGAAGCTTATAAAAAAGCAGCGTTTGGAGCATATGAAGAGGCTGCAAAATACCAGTTAGAGCATATTTTGAAATGTAATTAATCAATCCTTATAATTTACTAAAAAGCTGTAGTATACCTACAGCTTTTTTTTTAATTATTAGTTCACAAGATTCCATTAAAATGCAGAAACCGAAAATACCACTTATAAATTTGAGTATTATCTGAATTAGCGAAATATTTTGATTAAATAGCAGGGGAAAGAAATGCCACAGGATACATTACGTAAAAAATTCAGGATTCTTTTGCCAAATATAACTGGCTTAAGCATACAGTTCAATTCAAAATTGTATTTTTGCACAATAATTATTACAGTAATTATCACATTATAACAGATGAAGAGAATAAAAATAAAAGAACTACTTTCAACAGAAGATTTCGACAGGGAAGTATTAGTTAAAGGCTGGGTGCGGACAAGACGCGGGAATAAAAATATTTCATTTATTGCACTTAATGACGGTTCGGTTATTCATAATATCCAGGTTGTAGTTGATCTTGCAGTTTTTGACGAGTCCATATTAAAATTAATTACTACCGGTTCATGTATTGCTGTTTCTGGAACACTTGTAAAATCTATGGGTCAGGGTCAGACATCGGAAATTCAAGCAAAGGAGATTACACTTTACGGCACTGCTGATGCAGAAACCTATCCTTTACAGAAAAAAGGTCATACATTGGAGTTTTTGAGAGAAATTGCTCATTTAAGGCCACGTACAAATACCTTTGGTGCTGTGTTAAGGATAAGACATGCATTGGCTTTTGCCATTCATAAATATTTTAACAATAAAGGATTTGTTTATTTACACACTCCAATTATTACCGGATCAGATTGTGAAGGCGCAGGTGAAATGTTTCGGGTGAGTACCCTGGATCCGGTACATCCTCCATTAAATGAAGATGGTAAAATAAATTATAGCGAAGATTTTTTTGGCAAAGAAACCAATCTTACTGTTTCGGGCCAGCTTGAAGGTGAACTCGGAGCTATGGCATTGTCAGAGATATATACATTTGGACCTACATTCAGGGCAGAAAATTCAAATACTCCCCGGCATCTGGCAGAATTCTGGATGATTGAACCAGAAATGGCATTTTATGAGATTATTGATAATATGGATCTGGCCGAAGATTTTTTAAAATATCTTGTAACCTATGCCCTTGAAAATTGCAAAGAAGATTTGGAATTTCTTAATAATATGTACGATAAGGAATTGCTAAAAAATCTGAATTTTGTAGTTAGTAACAAGTTTGAAAGAAAAACGTATTCTGAAGCTATAGATATACTCGAAAAATCGGGACAAAAGTTTGAATTTCCGGTAAAATGGGGAGCAGACCTGCAATCAGAACATGAAAGGTACCTGGTTGAAAAACATTTTAAGAAGCCGGTAATTCTTAGAGATTATCCTAAAGAGATAAAAGCTTTTTATATGAAACAAAATCCGGACGGGAAAACAGTAGCAGCTATGGATATTTTATTTCCACGGATTGGTGAAATTGTAGGAGGTTCGCAGCGGGAAGAAAATTTTGATAAACTAAAAAAAAGAATTGAAGAGTTAAATTTACCCCAGAAAGATTTATGGTGGTATCTGGATACCCGTAGATTTGGAACGGCCCCTCACAGCGGATTTGGATTGGGATTTGAACGGCTTGTGCTATTTGTAACTGGAATGAGTAATATTCGTGATGTTATTCCATTTCCAAGAACACCAAAAAATGCTGAATTCTAAACTATGTAATTTTAACAAGATCAATGTGCTTAACAAATAAAATTAATGCTTAAGCAAAGATTACAACAGAAACTGCTTCAAAAGCTTTCGCCACAGCAAATACAAATGATTAAGCTGCTGGAAATTCCTACGATGCAACTTGAACAGAGGATTAAAAAAGAATTGGAAGAAAACCCGGTGCTGGAGGAAGGTAATGAAGAAGAAATGTCTGCAAGTTTGGAAGAAGAAACGAGGGTTGAAGAAAAAGATAAAGACAATGAGGAGTTTTCGATAGAAGATTATATGGATGATGATGAAATTCCATCTTACAAACTCAATGCAAAAAACTATTCAAAAGACGATAAAAGAGAAGAAATCCCCTTTTCTGTAGGTTCCACTTTTCATGATTTTCTAGAATCACAACTGGGATTGCGTAATTTGGATGAAAGACAACATTTACTGGCAGAATATATTATTGGTAATATTGACGAAGACGGTTACCTGAGACGGAAACTGGAGGCTATTGCAGATGATTTGGCTTTTGCCCAGAATATTGAGACCACCGAAGTTGAATTACTGGAAATTTTACGGATTATCCAGGATTTTGATCCGATAGGAGTGGGTTCAAGGAGTTTGCAGGAATGCCTGCGATTACAAATTGAAGCAAAAGATCAGGAAATACATTCTATAGAACTGGCATGGAAAATAATAAAACATCATTTCGAGGAGTTTACAAAAAAGCATTACGATAAAATTATGAGCCGCTTGAATATCTCCGAAGAAGAATTAAAAGATGCCATTGATGAGATATTAAAATTAAATCCCAAACCCGGAAGTTCATTCAGTGATCCGCATAATAAAACTACCTTTCATATAGTACCTGATTTTATTGTTGAAGAAAATGATGGGGAATTACAACTTAGTCTAAATTCAAGGAATGTTCCTGAATTGAGAGTTAGTAAAACCTATGCCGACATGTTGAAATCGTATGCTGATAGCCGTGATAAATCAACAAAAGGACAAAAAGAAGCGGTATCGTTTGTTAAACAAAAATTAGATTCTGCAAAATGGTTTATTGACGCTATAAAACAGAGGCAAAATACCCTGTTGCTTTCAATGAACGCTATTCTGGAATACCAAAAAGAATATTTTTTTGAAGGCGACGAGACAAAATTACGGCCAATGATACTGAAAGATATTGCTGACCGCACAGGGCTCGATATTTCCACTATTTCAAGGGTTGCCAACAGTAAATATATACAGACTAATTTTGGAATATTTCCATTAAAATATTTCTTTTCCGAAGGAATGCAAACAGATTCCGGAGAAGAAGTTTCCACACGGGAAATAAAAAAAATCCTTCAGGATTGTATTGATGCTGAAGACAAAAAAAAGCCTGTTACCGACGAGAAACTGGCAGAAATATTAAAAGAAAAAGGATACAACATTGCCCGGCGTACCGTAGCAAAATACAGAGAGCAGTTAAATATCCCGGTAGCCAGAATGAGAAAAGAACTTAAATAAAGAATGAAAAAATCAGGTAGTCTGCAGAATCAATTCGCATCCGTAATATCCATTATTTTTCATCCGGTATTAATGCCAACCTTAGGATTGATAATAATATTTAATTCGGGATCATATATCTCCGATTATCCTCCCGAACTCAAACGGATTACATATCTTGTGGTATTCATAAGCACTACGGTTTTGCCCTTAAGTATATTACCCTTTTTTTTATATCATAAAATGGTGATGGATATACAATTGTCTACAAGAAAAGAAAGGATTATTCCTTATATCATTGCCGTGCTTCTTTATGCTGCTTGTTATTACCTGATTTCGAATAAATCGTTGGCACAACTAATTCCTGATTTTTTACTGGCAGCCACTATCTCTGTTTTTATCATTCTTCTCGTCTCTTTTTTCTGGAAAATCAGCGCACATATGGTAGGGATTGGTGGTATTACCGGATTGATTATAGGACTTTCTGTGAGATTAAATCTTGATTTAATGGTATTTTTAATTGTAGCGTTATTGATATCAGGGTTAGTAGGTTATTCCCGGATCAGATTAGAATCTCATACTCCAGGGCAGGTATTTGCCGGGTATCTGGTGGGGCTTCTTACCGTGTTAATCATTTACATTTAAGCAAAACGGTTTTTTAGTTTTCTGATCTCTTTGCACACCAGGGGAACATATGTTTTATATTCAGTATTGGATTGTTGCCGGAATTGTACAATCGCTTCTTTTAGATTGAACCCATGCTGAGATTGGGTAATAAAACCTTTTCCTGAATCCATCCATTTTCCAAGGTATTCCTGTTCTGTCTGGCCCGGAGTAGGTATTAAAATAGCTGATTTTTGTACAGCAATAAGATCCATTATGGTTGTATAACCTGATCTGCATACAATAATTTCTGACGATAATAAAAGCGAATAAAATTGTTTTACAGGCAGGTGATTGTAAAAAATTATATTTTTATTTGGGGGGATAATCTTTTCGTTGTCCGGCAGTCCTCTTAAAAGTATTACCTGCAAAGGTGTATTTATACATTGGTCCATCAGGATCTGTTCAAGTATTGAGCGTTGGGGTTCTGGTCCTGATAATATTATAAGAATATTATTTTTTATGGGTTCAGGTGAAATTTTTATATCTGAAAATCTGGATAATATTCCCACAAAGCGGGTATTGCCGGGAATTTTTTTTAAATGAGCGAGTTTTCCGGACAAATTGGAGATGTTATCCTTATAGTCGGGAATCCAGCATTCATCAAACTTTCGAATAATTTGTTTATGGAGGACATGAAAAAGAGGCTCAAAAAATTTATAAATCCCAGGTAAAATAACGAATATTTGGTGGGTGATATAAATACAATACACATTTTTATTAAATAATCCAATGCGGTTGTCTGAGATTACAAGCTGAATCTTTTTCTGTCGGACAATCTTTCTGAGATAAAAATGTTCCCGGATACTATTAGTCACAAAAGGAAATAGTACAGAAAAAAAATGATTCAGAAATTTGGAAGAGGAACTATATTTTATTTCCCGTGATGGGATATGAATAGATTCCAGATCGGGGAACTCCTTACGCAGTAAAGTTAATGAGGGCCCGTTGCCCCCAAGAAATACGTTAAAATTATAGGCAAGTAGTTGCTGAATTATTGGGATATCCCTGCTTGCGTGCCCTAATCCCCAGTTTAGCGGACATACTAAAACCCTTGTTAAAGGTAGAGGTGACTTCAATTTTAATCGGATATTTGTACCGGAATTCCCAAGTTAGTTACTTTTTTGGCAATTTGTTCCAGCACATTAAAACTTATTTTATTTAGTGTATCAAAAGGTGTATCACGTGCAATGGTATAGATCATAACCATTTTCGGATTTATTTCACGAATCACATTGAGCCAGGCTTCCAGTTCTTCAGTGGTTGTATTATCCACTGTTTTTCCTTTATAGAGACCATTAAAAAATAAGGTTTGTATAATCAAATTTCCGTTAAACATTTTCAGATTTTTAATAACGCTTGTTAAATTATAATCCGATAAAGGGCAGTTTATAAGGGTTTGTGTTTCTTTAATCACGGAATCTATTTTTAAAATATTCAAATCCACCAGGTTTAATGCATTAAATATTTTTGAGACATGGATTCGTGTAGCATTGGAAAGCACAGCAATTTTGGCCGAAGGAAGAATAGTATTTCGTAAAAAAAGAGTATCATTAATAATTTCAACAAAGTCGGGATGGAGCGTTGGTTCGCCATTACCGGCGAAAGTAATGGTATCCGGCGGGTTTTGTTCATTTTTCATTTTTATCAGTCGCAGTTCCAGTTTATTTTTTATTTCCTGGCGCGTAGGCATCTTAGAACCTGAGGGTAAGTATGATTGTGTTAAGCCACATTCACAGTAAATACAGTTAAAATTACATACCTTTTTATTAATCGGAAGGAGATTAATCCCTAAAGAATCTCCCAACCGGCGGCTTTTTACCGGCCCAAAAATTATTTTATCGAAAAGAAAAGTGGCCATTATCCTATTGTTTCGCTATTATAAAAAGCAAATTTGATTAAAAAAACAGGTTTATACTAATAATTTTTGGATTTGGATTTTGCCTGTAAGATATTTACTTAAAAAAAAGCAGAAATTCCAGGCTTTACTCAAAAGTTACATTAATGTTTGAAACTACTGCATGTTGAGTCCAGTCGATTTCCTGCGATTCATAATTTAGCATGTAGCCTTTAAGATGGGTAACTTTTTTATCGGTAAGTTTTTTTGATGTAGTATATCTGTGGGTTTTACCATCTTTCTGCAAGGGCTTAAATTCAAAATATTCTCTGTGTCCCTTCGGTGATCCATCATCATACCAGAAAAATACAACCATATTCGGATTAATGGACTGATCATCTTCGTAAAGTAATATATCGGCGGTTACCGTATAGGTTCCTTTTTTCTTAATTTCTATACTTAGACTTACCGGTTCAATGTCATTTTTACTATCCTCGGGAAGTACGTATGTTTTTAATTCATTATAGAGAGTTTGAGGCCCTGATATATCTGCTTCATCTTCTTCCGAACTTTTCAAATCATCCTCCAGCTTACTAAGCTGGGCAAATACCTTTTCGTATAATGCATCAAATTCATTAGTATGAATTGCATAATATGCAAGTGTGGAATCAAATTGTTCTTTTGTAAAACCATGTTTACTTAAGAGGGAACCGTATAGATTAGCAGAGTCAATAATGCTGTGCTCTCGTTTTATGGAATAATCTAAACCTAAGGCATCAGCAATGTGTAAATCTACCAGCAAAGGGACAAGATCTTTTTTTGGAATAAAATATTCCTTCTTATTGCTGCAACCAAAAGAAATAAATAACACAAAAAATACGGTGTAGAATATTTTTAATTTCATGAGTACTGAACAAAAAACTAATATTCTTTTATTGGACTAAACCGGTAACCAATCATAAGTTCATGCGAACCGGAGTTAAATTTACGTATTGGAGTAATCCCAATATCATATGAATATCCGATATAAATTTTTTGTTCGTAAATATAGCCTAATAATATGGATACTGCATCCTGGGTGCGGTAAGAAATTCCTGCCCAGAGCATATTTTTATAAAATCCGCGCACATTAAAATCGAGCTGAAATGGCGCCGGGGCAACTTTTTTTACAATTAATGTGGGTTCCACTGCAAATTCACGGTTGATATAATATTTATATCCGGCGGTTAAATAAAAGTGGCTTTTTAATTTACTTAATCCTGTGGGTTGTTCTTCACCGAATTTCAATTTATTATTAATAAGTTGTGCTGCTGTAAAACCAACATGTAAGGTAGAAGAATAAAAATAAGCACCTATTGTTGCATCGGGAACTATGAAAGAATAAACCTGGTCATTTAAAGCAGGATCATCATTTTCAGTTGTGATTTTAGTACCATCAATTTTATATTGCATAAATCCAAGGTTTAAACCCATGGAGACTTTATATTCCTCATTTATGGTATAATAATATGCATAGGAGCCATAAAGGCTTACTTTGCTGGTGGGACCCGCTATATCGTACATCACATGACCTCCCAGTCCCATGGGTTGATTTACCATAGGTCCAAAGATACTTAACACGTTAGTATTTGGAGGATCAGTGAGGCCGACCCACTGAAACCGGTGGTTTGATATAATCTGATAATAGTTATGCGTTCCGGCTACGGCCGGGTTTAACAGATAGGGGTTTGTCATATACATCGTATACTGAGGCAATTGCTGTGCATGTATTGCAGAGAAAAGCCCTGAGCAAAGTATACCTATGAAAATTAGTTTTTTCATTTTATCGAACAATAGTTACGGTGCCGGTTTTAGGTTCAGTTACACCATCATTTGGATGTATGATATAATAGTAGGTGCCTATGGGCAATTCTTTACCGTTATAGGTCCCGTTCCATTCCTTATCGGAAGAATATCCCTTAGAGTGGAAAACACGATTACCCCATCGGTTAAAGATTTCTACCTCAATATTTTCGTATTGATATGCATTTGGAATACGCCAGGTATCATTTATTCCATCGCCGTTAGGGGTGAATCCGGAAAATATCTCCTCAATTATCGATCGTAATTGGATATATATAGTATCAGATTCAGTACATCCGTCAGAAGTGATACCGTATGCAATATATGGCTGATTACCCGGAGGCGTGGCAATAGTAATTTGTGTTGCCGGATCGCTCAGATAATCCGCCGGAAGCCAGTAATAACTTATAAAGCCATCACTAGCAGATAATTCTACGGATTCTCCTTCAGTAATATATTTATCCGGGCCAAGGTGCATACCTACAGTATCAAAGACTTCAATAGTTACTGTGTCTAATTCATAACAGTTGGCAGTACTGGTGAGTAATACATACGTTTGATCATAATACGCAGTGATGGTTTGAATTTGATCGGTTGAATTTTCAAACAAGCTATCAGGACTCCACTGAAACAACAAACCTCCTGAACCGATTAAATTGTAGGTAGAGCCGTAACAGATAATTGTATCATTTCCGGCAAAAGCAATTATTTCAGAATCAAAGAATACGGTATCTGTTCTGGATGCTGTACATGAATTTTCATCCTGTACGGTAACAAAATAAATCCCGGGGTTTAAATCGATAACAAGATCATTACGTGAAATAGTATCTGTTAATGTAGAATCTTTCCATACATATTCATACATTCCGGTACCTCCGGTTACCACAAGCTGAATAGCTCCATCTTCAGAATAATTTTTACAGGTAGAATTTGTAACAATAGCATCTAATATTATTTCAGGCGGTTCCTGTATTGTAATTAAATCAGTAAATAATCTGCCTTCCGAATCTTCCACCAGGATATTATAATCCCCGGCTGCAAGAGAGGAGAAATTACATGGTGCGGATCCGATAACCTGGGGTGGTTCACCGTTATATGAATATTCATACGGACCAACGCCGTCAGTGGCTACCAGACTAATCAGGCCGTCTGTCAGGCCATAACAGGAAACATCCTTAATACTCAGGTACATTACACTAAGTAAGTTTTCGGTTAGCGAATAGGTGTCAGTATAAATACAACCATTGGCGTCTTCTAAATAAATCTGGTAAATGCCAATACTCAAACTGTCAAAATAACCCGTATCCTGAGTAGTTGCTCCATTGTCAATGGAATACAAATAGGGTGGAGTTCCTCCAACAGCCTCGATGGTTATGGTTCCTTCCACTGCACCCATTACCGGGGTTGATGTAATATTGGCCATTAATTGTGCCGGCTCGTTAATGGTGATGGTATCCAAAACTAAGGTACAGCCGAGTATAGAATCCCTGATGTACAGTGTATCCTGACCACCAAACCGGCCTGTAAATAATCCAGTTGGCTGATAGTTAATTCCATCTATGGAATATTCAATAATGCCCAAACCTCCCGATGCTTCAACATATATGCTACCGTTATTGTCACCATAACAGCCTGTAACATTTTCCACTGCAAAACTATCAATTACTATGGGTGGTGGATCCGTTAGAATTGCAGGAGTTGGATAAAAAACTTCACATCCGTTGGCATCTTTTAAAGCTATGTCGTTAATACCAGGTCCGAGATTATTAAATATAAGTGACGGGAAATAATTTGTTCCCCCGTTAATGGATCCTTCGTATGCGGGTGTACCGCCTGATGCATAGATTTGTATACTTCCCTGACCACTATTACAAATTATCGGATTAACAGTTACAGAATCAATTAGTAATTCGGAAGGTTCAAATACAAAAATGGTATCGGATTTAACCGTATCACAATCGTGTGAATCGGTAATACGAATAATATATTTACCAGCAAAAAGGTTACTGAATATACCATCGTTGTTTACCTCAACCCCTGGTTCAATGCTATATACATATTGCGGGGTTCCTCCCTGGGCAGTGATCCTGATTTCTCCATCAGATAAACCAAAACAACTTATACTGTCCACTTCAAAAGTATCAATAGTTATACTTTCAGGTTGATAAATAAATATGGTAGTATCTTTTGGACAACCATTAATATCGGTGATTTCTACTGTATAGTTACCCCCTGGAAGATCTTCAAATAAACCTGTAGTGGATGATTCATAAAAAACAGATTCATGTAATAATGAATAGGTAAGACTGCCTGTGCCCCCACTGGCCGTAACGTTAATTACAGCATTACTGTCTTCTGCACATAATAACGAATCGGTTGAAGTAAAGGTATTAATAACAATTTCCGGCGGTGAAGTAACTTCAACAGTAGTGACATCTGTACAACCCATGTCATCAGTTACAGTAACGGAATATGTACCTTCACATAAATCAAGTGTCAGATCAGTGGGTCCATGGCTCCATTCAATAGAATAACTTCCGGAGCCTCCGGTAATAGTTACAACAGCACTTGCATCGCAGGTATTATGGCAACTGGTAACCAGTCCAAGAGGAACCTGGTAGGTGGTTTGCGCACATGTAAATTCCGGATCGTAAATAGGTTCTGAAATAGCACCCGAATTATATTTTAAAGTTATAGTATCTCCTGCTGCTGTAGTATCCGTAAAAGTAATTTCTGCATAAGATAAAAATCCGTCTGTAGAATATCCATCCGGATCACAGTCTTCAACCATTACCCTCCATGCACCATTAGCAGGATCCATACCATACAGAGCAGACCAGTCGCCGTCAAATCCATAGGTTCCCGTTAACGGAATTCCGTCAAATGGATCAGCTTTACAAATACTTAAAGGTGGATAAGTTGCGGTATCTGTAGTAAATGTCAGGTCAGCGTCAACGGAATAATTACACCAGAAAAATGTGGATGCTTGTTTTAATGTAATTGTAGTTCCATCAGGAGCCATAAGATAATAGCTTAAATCATCAAGAAAATGATGCAATTCTGCGCCGATTGATACAGTGATATGGGTATTTTCTGATATTGTATATGGTGAAGGTGCACCAACTGATACGATCAATTCCGGCATAATTGTTATTCGCGCTGAGTCAACAGCATCAGAGCATGAACCTGTACCTGAAGATTGAATATAAAGTACTACATTTCCTGATAAAAGATCAGTTGGTCCGGGAGTATAAACCGGGTCTATAATATTAGGATCATCAAAAATACCATCTCCGGATGTTAACCACGTAATGCCGGTACTATTTGTAACAGATGCATCTGATACTTTAAAATTGCCACCAAAACAGATTGTACCATCACTTCCGGCATAGGCTGTCGGGGCTTGGGTAATAGTAAGAATCATGTCATCTGTATCCTCTGTACAGGAACCATTTCCAACAGCATGAAGTGTAATAGTAACCGAACCTGCGGCAATATCAGCTGCAGAAGGATTATAGGTTGGGGTTAAAGTTGTGCCATTAGCGAAAAATCCTGTTCCGCTGGTTGTCCAGTAAAATCCTGCACTGTTTGTTGTAGTGGCATCCCCGGCCCCGAAGGTATAACTGCTGCCCGCACAGGTTTCCCCGTTGGGACCTGCGTTTGCAACAGGGACAGGGGTAATGGTCAGTATCATATCATCGGTATCCTCGGCGCAAGAACCATTTCCGGCAGCATGCAGGGTAAGGGTAACCGACCCGGCAGAAATATCCGCCGCCGAAGGATTATAAGTAGGAGTTAACGTTGTACCGTTAGTGAACGAGCCTGTTCCGCTGGTCGACCATGAAATTGAAGAATAATTAGTTGCAGTAGCCGCACCGGCAGGAAATGTATAATTGCTGCCTGCGCAGGTTTCCGCGTTTGGTCCTGCATTGGCCACAGGAACAGGCGTAATGGTCAGTATCATGTCATCGGTATCCTCGGCACAAGAGCCATT
>JAFGSZ010000128.1 GCA_016934395.1 Bacteroidales bacterium | reverse complement strand
TTATTTTTGTCTTTACTTTCAATATATGCTTTAAGATTTTCAAGGGTGACTTCTGGTGGCAGAGAGGCCGCTATAAACCTTATGCCATTCGAAGACAAATAATTTACAAGACCAGCCGTATCATTTTCTACATCCACATCCCCGTAAGGTAATACCACCAAAGGCTGGTACATCAGGTAAATGTTATAATATCGGGAATAATCGATTAAATACGGCCTGTATATCCCGGCCAGTACTTTGTCCTTACCCTCCGTTAAAGAAAACATTTCTTTATATATTTTTTTTTCTTCCGGGGCATTTAATTTCAGGTTCAGCAAAGTGATATTATCCGGTGGTTTTGTACTGATCTTCTGAAAAAAATGTACGGGATTTAAACTTAAAGACCGGGTATTATTACTAAGTGTTGTTGACAATGAATCGTTAATGGCCACAATAAAAACCGTAAGGGAAATTACTATAAATTTTAAACTTTTGTTAAACCGCGTTTCCAATAATCCCGGGTAAACAAAAAGAATGAGCACAGCAAGCATTACCGGCTGGTTATACCTTATAAACTGCATTCCATGAAGCATGTAGGTTAATATAATATAACAGAATACAAATGCGGTTATATATACATAATTGCGGTTTTCAGACCGGATTTTAAGTTTTATGGAAAGAACCAAGAATACCAGTACGGGCAATAATTTTAGAATTAGTTTTAGTGTTAACAGTATGGTATATTTTATATTAACAGAATATACCATACCCGGGTTCCAGGTGCCCTTCCCTAAAACCGGGTAAAATAAGGTGGAATAATTTTTCAACGAAAACATCATCCAGGGCAGGTAAAACAGCAGGGCAAATAAAACCGTTAAGAGAACTATGGCTGTTTTTTTAGACCAGGGTGTTTTATTAATAACAATGGCCATCAGAAAAAACACCGCTATATAGACCGTATTGAATAATTTAAAAAACAGGAGGCCCGTGGCTAATAAAGAAATAGCCAAAGAGAATGAAACCGTTTTACTTTCTTTATTAAACGATGTTATTAAAAGGTGTATGGATGTTATAAAAAAAGCAACGGGAAGTACAATAAACGATGAATTAATTTTATCGGGGAATACCAGCAGAAACAATATTATAATAAGCAGGTTTGATTTTAATTTATTGCCCGGTTTGATGTCCAGAATTAACAATACGGTTACCATACTACCGATAACCAGATCAATAATGTAGGCATATTCTAAGCTAAGAAAACTAAAAATAAAGGTTTGTAAAAATGATTCGCCCCTTGCCAGAAAAATTAAAGGGGCCAGAAACGGATTTTCCTGTATATTCCCGGCCTGCAACATTTGTAGCGGTATGGTAAAATACACATTAAAATCATCGTAAGTATTAAATTTAACCGGGAAATCAAGGTAAGCAAACAGGATTACAAAAAAAAGCAGAATTAATACACAAATTTTTATAAAAATCAATTCCCGGGTAAACAGATAGCTGTAATTTTTAACCAGGGCCCTAAACAGATTATCTTTTATCCATAGAGCATTAAAAAAAAGTCCCGTCAGCAGCAGCCCGAAAATTAAATACGCACTGATAATTCCGAAAAAATTAAACCAACCCCCAAGAGCCATTAACCATGCTATACCAAAAACTATCTTTTGAGCAAATGTAAAATTCAGTCTTTTGAACAGTTTATCCAGAAATAAGCCCCAGCCATAAAAGGAAGTCAGCAATATTAAGGTCCAGATAATTGCATTAAACAATTCCATAATTATAGGTAAACCATTTGTATTATTTGATAGTACTTTTATTTAAAATTGTTTTTACAACGATATCCCAACTAAAACGTTTTATTACATATTGTTGCCCGGATTCACCCATTAACCTAAGCGTATCGGGATCATTTAAAGCTGAAACCATGGTTTGAGCTATTTTCTCAGGATTACTCTCAACAATATAGCCATATTTTCCCTGCCCGCAAAACTCGGGAAACGCCAGCCTGTTTAAACCCAGAACCGGGGTTCTGGAAGCCAGGGCTTCAATGTACACCATACCGTTGGGTTCGAATAAGGCGGGTAAAGCAAACAGGGAGGCCTGCCGGAACAATTCAATGGTTTTTTCCCGCGGAAATCCTTCGTAATATTCCACTCCCTCTATAGCTTCAAGGGTAGTGCCCACCACGGCGAGCCTTAACTTCTTATTTTTCTTCCGGGCTATTTTAAAGGCTTCCAGCAGCAACAGCAATCCTTTATTTTTCTCCAGTCCCCTGCGGAGTACGGTAAGAATCAACCCGTTGTTGTAATCTTTTGCAACGTTATACGGTAAAAGATTGGCCCCGAAACCAATATTTATTACTTTGTTTTCCTCCACCTTAAATTCCTGCAATAAATTTTGGCGGGTCCATTCATTAAACGTAAAAATATAGCGCATCCGGGCCGCATATATCCGGAAATATTTAAAAAAATAAAACAAATATTTTGGTGTATAGGCTAGATTATTGAACTTCATTCCTCCTGAAATTGAGGCATCGGTATACAATGCATGCATCCCTTCAAACTCCAGGGCACGGGGAACGACCATTCCGCTGGAATGTATAAACAGATCGGGACGGATCCCTGTTTTTTTGTATTGCCGGATAAAATTCTTTTCCATCAGAAAATTAATCAGGGGCTCCCTGAATGAGTACTGGCCTATAAACAGCCGGCAATATACTTTATGAATCTTTTTAAATATTCTGTTTTTTATGGAATAATCAATAATCCCCACTACCTCTGCCTGGCGTTGGAGCTCGTTTAAAAAAAAAGTATTGGTTTTTCCCCAGGATTTGCTCTCGGCCTCGTTAACGTTTCCGCAAAATATTACTTTTAGCTTTTTATCCATACTATTTCCTTATTTCCTGAAAAGCGCCATTTGAATTACATTGTGATAGGTTTTTTGGTGGAAAAATTCATCTTTCAGGATGCCCTCCTGTACAAAACCCGCGTTTTTATATAACTGAACTGCCCTGGTGTTACTTTCCAGCACTTCAAGTTTTATTTTGTACATATTCAGGGCGTTAAATCCATACTCCAGCATAAGGTGCAGTGTTTCGTTCCCCAGACCTTTTCCTCTTTGTTCATTTTCCCCGATAATAATACCAAACATACAGTTTTTATGAATTTCCGAAATATCCCGGAACAGGGTATAGCCCACCGGTTTATTATCTTTTATAGTTTCTATGGTAAAGTATAGTGTTGATTTTCTGCTGCCTATATTTTCCAGCCAGGTTTTAACCCGGCTTTCTTCTACAAAATAAGGATATAACATAGCCTGTTTTTTAATTTCCGTATCATTATGCCATTTAAAAAAATACGGCAGATCAGTCAATTCGGGATCCCTCAGGGTAACACGTGTACCTTTTAACATGCTGGTGGTTTTTGTTTAAATAAATAATAATTTGTGCTCGCCTCATTACACATTTTTTTATGTTTTTTACAATTTTCAGCTTTATATTTTTTATTCACCCTGTTATTTTTTATATCTCAAACTAACTTTTTGTTTTTTTTATTTCCCGCTTCTTATTGAGAAATTCATAAATCATTACTAAAGAAAATATCAGGTTAATCAGCAGGTATAAAAATATATTTGAAGTGTATAAATACCAGTTATATGCTGCAACATTGATTGCCATTTGATAAAGTATTATCAACTGAAGAAAGAATAAAATAAATATTCTTTTCCTTAAGGCGAAAAAAATACCAATGGGTAAAAAGACAAAAGATATTAAAGTAAGCAGTATCCCAATACTATATGAGATCTTCTTAATAGTGAGTCTAAGGAATTCAGTAAAGGTTATATATTTGAAAATATGGAAGGGTTCCTCGTTAAATTTACTTTTTAAAAACAGCCTTCTGGGATAATCGCTTCCTTCAGGCGTCCATGTGTCTCCCGGCTGTATCCAGGCATCCAGAGCCTGTATTTTCTGTCGTTCTTTAAGTAAAAATTCTCCCGGGTATACTCCTGAGACAATCATTTTTCCAAAAGAGTAGGAACACTTTCTCAGGTATTCCTTTGGATTATTGCGAATAAGGCGGGAAAATTCCTTTTTTATTAAAGAATCCGTTTCATAAATCAGCGTTGTTTTGGGTTCTCCGTAGTGATCTTCAATAAGTTCTGCCAGGCGCGGGTCCTGATCTAAGGGTATGATTCCCCAGGTATTGCCTGGCAAATTTCCCAAACCAATAAAAAATACATGCCCCGCATTTGTAGAGGTAAGTAAAAAATGACCCGTAGCATGTTTTGTATATAATCCCCAGGGTACTAACAATAAATACACTGAGAATACCCAGAAAAAAGACCATGCCATTTTCCTAAACGAATGGATATTTATAATTATTAATACGATAAAAATGCCTAAAGGAGCAAGATAATAATCTGAGCGAAAATTTAATGCCAATCCGAATAAAACCCCTGACAAAAGCAGTTTTCCTATATCCTTCCGGTTAGTAAGGCTTTTAAAAAACAGTAATTCCCACAACATAAACACCGATAAAGTAATCAGGCTCATTGAAATGCTATAGGGCCATCTGATAGAATGAAATGCAAACCAGGGAAGTGCTATCAGTAGCACTATTTTTAATACACGCATGCCTGTTTTGGATATTACATTATATTGCGATAAAACTTTAAAGCTATACCACAGGCTAAAAATTGCCAAAACAAATTGTATAAAGATTAAAATGATTTTATTTTCAGTTATAAGTAACAACCATCCATATCCCCACATAGGAAATGTGGGGGCACCGATAATGCTTGCTTTTGGATCAAAGCCTGCAAGTATTATGTTTTTAAAATCGATATAATATCCGTACACGCTGATCATGGTAGCCCCAAAAAAATTTAGCCAGGTAATCAGGATTCCCATCAGCATATAAAACAGGATATAATAGCGATCAAAAAAAATCAGGAATTTTTTCATACTACTGTTTTAGTCTGCAATGTATCTTCAAATATATAATTTATCTTTTTCTGTTATCCGGCACTTCATAACTCTGTGAAAATATCTGTCTGTAAACTCTGATGATGTCTTTAATAGTAAGGTAAATATTTTTCATTGACACCGAAGCTCCTTTTCCAAATTCTCTTGGAAATGTCTGGATTCCGACTTCACCTACACGGTATCCTTTTAACATGGTTTTTATGGCCAGTTCCGCACCAATAAACGGACTATTCGACCAGAGTTCAATTTCGTCAATTACTTCCTTTCTTATAAACCTTAGCCCGGTACTGATATCGCGATAAGTATGTTTAAAAAGAAACCGAAGTATTCGATTATAGATTTTGGAGACAAATATTCTCCAGGTTGAATACATTCTTACGTATCTGAATGTAATGATCAAATCGTAATGGGGTAATAATTTAATGAATTTTTCCATATCCGTTATTTCATATTCATCATCCCCATCTGTTTGACAGATGTATTCATATTGTGCATGAGCAAAACCAGATTTAAGTGCAGCGCCGTATCCAAGGTTTTTATCATGGTGTATAACCTTTACTTCTTTATATTGTTTAGCAAGCTTTTCGGCAATAATCCCGGAATTGTCCGGACTGCAATCGTCAATAATAATTATTTCATATTTTTCTGCAAATTTCCTTAATATCTGTATTGCCTTAACAGTTACTTTTTCCACTGTTTTTTCATCATTATATACAGGAAAAAATATACTTATATTTGGCTTATCCATACCTTAAAATACTAGTTTTTTATAAATTCTCCATGGAATAAGGTTAAGAATTAAGCGAATATATCTCCAGTACCCCGGAAAATAAATGATCCTCCTATTGGTTTTTGTCAACTTGTATATTTTTTTTGCAGCACCATTTGGCGTTACAACCGGGAACAGTAATTTTTTACCATATGCCATGGAAGTATCTACATATCCCAAACGTACTATCTGAATAGAAATTCCGGTATCGTGAAATTTATGCTGTAATGCCCTGCCATAAAAGTCCAGCGCAGCTTTGGCCGTTGAATAAATAATATTATTCCCTCTGGGCCGAATAACCGCGATACTTGATATTAAGGAAATATGTATTTTTTGATTTTCAGTATAACAATTTGTGATTTTATTAAGAAAGTATGCTATTGCAGTAAAATTTGTATCTACCATAGATTTGAAAGCAGATTTTTCTATACCGGTAGTATCGTTCTCAATAATTTTTCCAACACAGATGAAAAAATTTTTATAAACCAACCCGGTTTCTAAATTTTTAATAAATCCATCAACCTGAGACAGGTCTGAAAAATCCAATAATTTTATATTCACCTCATTCTTATACCTTAGTTTAAGGTCTCTGCTCACTGCCAGTAAATCTCTTTCACTTCTGGCAATCAATAAAAGATTAAAATTGTGTGTGCTTAACTGTTCGGCTAATGCTCTTCCTAATCCGCTTGAAGCGCCAATAATTACTGCATTATTCATTTAAAAGAATTTATATTATAATTCCAGTCTTTCCCTTAAATATGAATGTAAAGAATTTACCCCTTCAAATTTTACTAATTTATTCTTAAAGTCATGGTATCCGGGATACATATCCTTTATCTGACCGGATCTTAGTCTGCCGTCTTTCGATATATTTGCAATACCTTCATTATCTACTACTAGCTTATCAAGCTGCGCATAAAACAATTCTGTTTTTTTACCGGCAATCCTGTCTATTGCCATACAAATACCACTCCCGGTAAAATTCAGATACTTATGTTCCCCTTTGAATAACTTTAAAGAACATAATGTAAATTTAAGCCTGCTGGCTTTTATTATTGTATAAAAATCTTTTTCAAATTTCGGCCAATTATTAAATGGAATAATCATTTGGTATTCCATCAACCCCTTTCTTCCAAATAATTTGAAGTATATTTCTTTTCCATTTATCGGAAAACTTGCTTTCTCAAGCGGAATAATTAGTGATTTATTTCCAAGTCTCTCCTTGGTTAAAAATACTCTGCTTTCTATACCAGAAGTCAGATTATTAAATAATCCGATTTTAAATTTACCACGAGTATCTGAAGTGATGCTATTGTATTTCACTTTTTTGGCAGATTTCGCCGGATCGCATTCGTAGAAAGTTTCTGCATAAATAATTCCTTTCCCAAAATTTTTACCATAAAGGTTGATGTTATGCCATGAATACATAGAATAATAATTTTCATGGCGTTTTACCATAAAATCAACAGCTTCTGAAAGATTTTGAACATTGATTTTTGATTGTTTAATACACCTGCCATGCAATGGAATAAGTTTAAGCTCTACCTCCGTTATTAGTCCCGTTAATCCAAATCCACCTATGGTTAAATAAAAGATTTCTTTATTTTCTTCCTCGGAACAAACAATCTCTCCATAGGCAGGATGGAATAATTTCAGGCTTTTCACATAATCTCCAAACAATCCAATATTATATTGTGATTTGCCATGAACATTAAATCCTATGCAACCTCCAATTGTAATTTTTGGATATCCGGGCAATACAGGGAAAAACCAACCCTCAGGAATAATAAAAGATAAAAAGTCCCCTAAATTTAATCCAGATTCAACAGTTATTATACCATCTATTCTATTAAAATCCAATATCCGATTAAATAAGACCGTATGGATACTGGTAACCTTACTGCCTGCGCTGGCAAGACAATAGCTTAATCCGGCGCCACGTGGTATAAATTTCCCGGAATTTATCAGCGAAAAAAGTTCGCTATACTTTCCGGGCCGTTCTATATTAGCCAAATAATTTTCATTCCCATCAAAGCTTTTTAGTTGAGCCAGCATTTTATAGTATACTTTTAATTTAACTTAAATGATAAACTAATTACACTTACAATTAGGAATCATTTTAAAAGCTGTATGGTTAAATTCTTCAGCGATTGTTTTACTTATGATCAATTATAATATTCTATCTGCTTTTGAATTAAATTTTCTATGGTCAATGCCTTTTGGATCACATCATCCCTGCTTTTACCGGTAACAATAATATATCCTGCTCTTTTTGCACTATCTGTAACCTTTGGAACAGTCATATCAGGCTTCAACAGGAAATTAATTTCTGAAATCCCGGATAAATTTGCAGCAATATTATTTAGACCTGGCAATTTTTTAATCTTGCTCCCTTCATTTAGTTCGATCCATTTAATCATTGAATATTGATTTTGTCTTAAGGGAATTTCGGGTACATCACCCATTGCGATATTGGCTATTATTTTTTCAATATTTATCCCTGTAGATAACGGAACCAGATGTGATGCATTAAAATCACCGCCAAGCCTTGCTCCTATTTCAATTAAAAAAGCATTTTTCTCATTTATTTTCAATTCTGCATGAAACCCGCAATTGTTCAATTCCAGTGCTTTTATACCCTGAATTAAGTTCTTGTTTACCTTTTCCAATTCAAATTCTGTAAGATAGGCTGGTTGAATATGTCCCAGTTCAACCCTCATGGGTTTTGGTGTAAATTTAAATCTTTCTGTATATTGTATTATTTCTATATGTCCATGAAATACATACCCCTCAACACTTATCATTTTCCCGCTAATATACTCTTCAATAATTACAGTGCCATCTGAAGAAAAACTTGCTGTTGTTTCAAAGTTGTCTAAAATATCAGCTAAGGATGATATGGTGAAAACCCCTTTGCTTGAATATGCGTCAACTGGTTTCATGATCAGTGGAGAATGCAGAGCAAGAATACTTTTTTCAATATCTGTTGATTTATTACTTAATAATACACCATTTGCACATGGAACATTATTTTGTAAAAATTTTTTCTTCATTTCAAATTTATTTCTGGCCCAGTCTGCAGATTTTTCACTTAAAAAGTTAAAATTATATTTTGTGGCAATTTTCGCCATAAACTGAAGTGGTTTATCCATTTGTGAGGTAACTATTCCCTTAACCTTATGTCTCTCAATGATTTCACAATGACCATTAAAATCCCGTGGCTCCAGTTTATAAAATATATTTGCAATTTTTTTCCCGGGAGCATCTTTGTCGGGGTCTACCACCACTGTATTATATCCACATGAATTCGCAGATTGGATCAGATTCATCTGATTAAAACCTCCACCAATTATTAAAATGGTTTCTCTGTTCATGTTAGATTAAGAAAAATTATGTATTAAATGCATTTTGGTTCAATAAAAATTATATGCTGATATTTTAAAAACAGATAAAAATAAAAATTGTAAATCTGCCGACATACATAAATATTCTATATTGTAATTGCTCCCATCACTTTCTTTACAGCAGTTGCAATGTTTTCAATTTCTTTATCAGATAAGGAAGGGTAAATAGGAATTCGAATTAACTGACTGTAAAATTCCACGGAATTTCTAAGGTCTTTTCCTTCCCCCAGTTCTTTATAATAGGCATTTAAATGCAGGGGATTATAATGTACATTTGAAGCCACCCCTTCTGCTTTCAGGGCATCGATAATCCAGAATTTATGTTTCGGAGGTACCAGCAGATAATAGAGGTGCCAGTTGGTTTCACCGTTTTTGGTTGGAGTGGGCAGCTTTAAACTGCTGATATTTTTTAATTCACGGGTATAATAGGCGGCTATTTCTTTTCTTCTGGCGGTAATGGTATCAATTTTTGCAAGCTGGCTGATTCCCAATGCCCCAAGAATATTTGACTGCACATAACTGTTGCCCAGCGAAACGTATTCATAAAAACCTTTTTTTTGGGGATCATCAATAAAGGCATACTTATCGGTGCCTTTATCGCGGGCAATTTTTACTTTTGCAGCAATTTCGTCATTATTTGTAATTAATGCCCCGCCCTCGCCGGTTGTAATATTTTTAGTGCCGTGAAAACTAAAACAACATACATCGGCAAGTACCCCGGATTTTTTGCCTTTATATATTGCTCCCAGGGATTGGGCAGTATCATGAACTACATACAGTTTGTGTTTTTTGGCAATTGCCAGGATCTCACCCATTTCTGCCGGGTTTCCCGCGTAATCTACCGGGGATATGGCCACGGTTTTATCGGTAATGGCTTCTTCAATTTTTTTTATATCAATGTTACCATCGTAAGCATTCACATCCACCAAAACTACTTTCAGATTGTTCAGCAAAGGCGCCAGGGCCGTGGAGGTATAGGTAAAATTAGGAACGATTACCTCTGAACCGGCCGGGAAATCCCGGACCATATACGCCAGGTCGAGCGCCCCGGTACAGGAGTTCGTAAAAAAAGCATGTTTTACACCCAGGTATTCTTTCAGTTTTTCTTCAAACTTCCTGCAATCCGGACCGTCACCGCTTACAAATGTAGATTGTATGGATTCGGTAACTTTTTGGATATCTTCCCGTGTAATTTCCGGTTTGTGAATAATAATAAAGTTTTTTGTAACCGGTTCCCCCCCGTTAATGGCCAGTTTTTTATCCTCCAGGTTCATGTTCGGTAATAAAATTAGATGGTTTTGAAATGTGAGTAATATTCGTAAAAATTAAATATTTTAATCAGTTCATTAATGCCCTCTTCAACAGAACGTTTGGGGACAAAACCGAGTTTTTCTATTTTATTAAAATCCACGATAAAATGCCTCAGGTCCTTATCTTTCATTTCGGAATCGATGATGTTATATTCCACTTTTTCCCGGATAAGATGCGCAATATCCAGTTTTGAAAAATTCAGATTGTTCCCCCCGGCATTATATATCCCGCCTTTCATTTTATCAGCGTGCTCCATGGTAAAAAGATAACAATCGGCAGCATCCTGAATATGCATAAAGGTGCGCTTTGCAAAACTGTCGAACAGTACCAGCACACCCTCCTTTATGGCTTTATAGGTAAAGTCATTAATCATCAGGTCCATCCTCATTTTCGGGCTAAAGCCAAAAATGGTGGCAAACCTGAGACTGATTACATTTTCTTTTTCATGAATAATTTGTTCCGCGGCCAGTTTGGTCATGGCATAGGTGCTTACCGGATCCACAGCAGTGTGTTCGTTGCAGGGTTTTCCCGATTTCCCGTATAATGAAGTAGTGGAGGCATTGATTAACAACTGATCTTTGCCCAGCGAATCTGCCAGCTGGCGCGTAGCCTCCACATTAATTAAATGGGCGGAATGCGGGTTTGCCGCACAGGCAGGAAAACCACTGATCCCGGCCAAATGAAAAATCACATCATAGTCTTTAATATTATCCACGCCTGTGCGGATATCTTTTTTCTCAATTGTAAGCTGTGGATGTAAGGCAAGATGCATAATGGATTCGTAACCATACATAAAATTATCGAGTACCGTAACCTTATACCCGGCCTGCAGCAATTTTTCGGTGAGAATTATTCCTTTATACCCTGCTCCTCCTGTAACCAGTATATTCATTAATTAACGATCATTTAATTTTAAACATAGTTTTATAGATTCTATACAGTATGGATTTTTTATCCTGTACATATTCATCATCATAATAATACCTATTCCCATAACCGTTGCCATACCCGTATGCATAATCATAACCATAACGGTAACTGTAACCGTAATATCCTTTTGTATGGACATCGTTTATCAGTATGGAAAGTTTTTTCATGTTTTTTTTGCGGTATAATTCGTCAATAATCTGCAATACATTTTTTGAAGAATATTTGTGCCGTACCACAAAAAGATAAATATCGGCCAGCTCACTCAGTAATAAAGCATCCGTAACAATGGCAATAGGCGGTGTGTCCAGTATAATATAGTCAAAATCTTTTTTGGCCTGAAGCATAAACTTTGTAAGCTTGTCAGAACCTATTAATTCTGCAGGATTGGGCGGTATCGGGCCTGAATTTACCACAAAAAGCCGGTCAATATTGGTAGCGCTGATAATTTCTTCCGGCGTGCTCTTGTGAATAAGATAAGTGCTTAATCCGATGGTGTTATTAATATTAAATATTTTATGAATCTTTGGACGACGCAGATCCAGTCCCACCAGCAGGGTTTTTTTCCCGGCCATAGCCATAATGGCTGCCATATTTACCGCGCAAAAAGTTTTGCCCTCCCCGCTTATGGTTGAAGTAACCGCAATAATTTTATCTCCCTGATCTTTCATCAGGTAATGCAGGTTGGCCCGCAGCGCCCTGAAAGATTCCGCCAGGGATGATTTTGGATTTTCAATTACCGGGATTTCAATATTACTATCATTATGGCCAACAGTACCTAAAATCGGAACCTTGGTATAATTCTCAATATCTTTACGGCTTTGAATTTTATTATTAAAAAAATCTATTAAGAGTATTAAAAAAAGCGGAAATAATCCCCCCAACAGCATGGCCATCATATTATTCATGCGCGATTTTGGTTTGATCCTATACGCATTTTCCGGCCGCGCAATATCCAGGATTTTGTTTTTGGGTGCATTGGAAGCTTTGGTAATTCCCGCCTCTGCGCGTTTCTCCAATAAAAAGGTGTAAATCTGGTCATTCAGGTTAAATTCCCGCTGAATGTTGATCAGCTGCCGTTCCGTATACGGAAGTTTTTCCAGGTTTTTTTCAACCGCCCGGATCCTTTTATTCAGGTCATTTATAGCCAGTTTGTTACCATGTACAAGGTTATCCAGGTTCTCGATTAGATTTTTCCTTACATTTTCTGTCTGGGCAACTATTTCGGTATATTGGGGCATATCGCCCTGCAAGCCATAGGATAATTTTTCGCGGTGCAGGTTCAGCTCATTCAGCCGGGATACCAGGTCGTTTAATAGCTGGTCATTGACACCTATAACAGAAGGGGCAATAATATCGTTTTTCCCTGTTTTTTTATTCACATAATTTTTTAAATAATCATAGTAGCTGGTATTCAGGTCCAGTACTGCTTTTTCGGTCTGCAGTTCTTCCAGTTGTTTAAACATGTATTCCCCTTCTCGGCTGATATCAATAACCTTATTGTGGGCCCTGAAATTCTGCAGGCGCATTTCCGCGGATTTTAATGAATCCACAATCTGATTTAACTGCTCATCAATAAAACGAATGGTATTCTCCGAAATGGTATTTTTTTCATCCAGGTCAAAACGGATGTATACCTCGCTCAGTTTATTCAGGTAATCGGCAATCTGAAAACTGACAAATCCCTGCATACTCAGGGAAATAATGGAGCCTTTGGGATCGTTCACCTGCACACTAAGAGCGCCCCGGTATTGATTGGCCAGGGAGTTTATGCTGTTCATGGTAAAATAATATTTGCGGGGGGGGCCTTCCGGAAGTTTATAATCCGGGTTACGCAGCCTGACAGTAAAATTAAAGCTGCTGTGTTTAAAGTTTTCTCCGAATCTAAGTGTCTTACTTATGCCAAACCGGTCATCAATTTCGAGCAAATATTCCTGCCTGGATAAAATGGTTATATACACCGGATACCCAAATAAATTGGGATTGGCGCTATCGGGAATTACAACAAAAGGACAATCTTTGTACATTCTGCTTTCTGCAATGCCCCTGCGCCCCACGGCCGTGTAGCTAATCCTAAAGTCAAGTTCTTCAAGGGCCATACGGGCCATAGAATACGATTTAAGAATGCTGATTTCATTTTCTACCACAGCCTTTCTTCGGCGATTGCGTGTACGGGTAAGCTCATCAAGAATATCTTCCACACTGCCCGAAGTGGTTTCGTCACCCAGAATTAATGAGCAGCTTACCTGGTAAATTTCTTCCGTGTACCGGTTCACCAGGTACGAAATGGTTAGGGCAATAAAAATGGAAAGGGCAAACCACCACCAGTGTGAAAGGATAAGAAAAATATATCTTTTTATATCAATATTGTCTTCTTCTTTATAATATTCGGGATAGGATTCCGTCATGGTTTAGTATTGCTGTTGTAATGCCGTTTTAAATTATATATTTCTTCGGATATTTCAAATTTTACACTGCTTAATTAAGTAAAAATACTTTATAAGTATGGATTTTCATAATGTAGCCTGCCGGCTTTTGTAATTATTTTACCGTTTGATTGTATTGTTTTTCAAGATTATTAAATAATAACGTGTTCAGTGCAAAGATATTTGTTAATTTTTGGGGGGTTGACAAGGTAGACAGGG
The DNA here is from genome assembly GCA_016934395.1 of Bacteroidales bacterium. Taxonomy (GTDB): domain Bacteria; phylum Bacteroidota; class Bacteroidia; order Bacteroidales; family UBA10428; genus JAFGSZ01. The sequence goes on along the minus strand of JAFGSZ010000128.1, from coordinate 729 downwards.
TGACAAGGGTTATAAAGTGAATGGATTACAAAGGTTAAAAGGTTCACATGGTTGACAGGGTTGACATGGTCACCGAAATAACTATTTTGTTATTCCATACCAAAAACCTTGTTTGCTTTGTCACCTTGCTTACTTTGTCACCTTGTTTACTTTGTCACCTTGTTTACTTTGTCACCTTGTTTACTTTGTCTACTTTATCTTCAAATAATGTATCAAACCTGATAATTGACTTCTTATTAAATTCATTCTTTCATTTAGCTCCTGAAAATCCTCCTTGGATAATAGTGCTAAATTTTTGCTTATAATAATTTGTGTTTCCAGTTCGGACAGACTGCCCATTGCAATATATAAAAATTGAATGTATTCCTTTTTGTAATTTCTTCCTGCACCCTCACTAATATTTGAAGGTAGTGAAACGGATGATCGTCTAATTTGACTTACCAGGCCATACAACTCTTCTTTGGGAAAGTTTTCAGTAATCTGGTATATTCTTGTTACAAGATCAATACTGTTTTTCCAAACTTCAAGATCTTTGTGGGTGGTCATGATTTAGTATAAAGTTAAAATGAGGTGACTAGGTAGACAGGGTTGACAAGGTTGCCCGGGTTGACAGGGTAGATAAGGTAGCAAGGATTAAATAAGTTGTTACCTAAATCAAAAACCTTGTTAACTTTGTAACTTTGTTTCCTTTGTTTCCTTTGTTTCCTTTGTTTCCTTTGTTTCCTTTGT
>JAFGSZ010000127.1 GCA_016934395.1 Bacteroidales bacterium | reverse complement strand
AAATCCCAAATCCCAAATCCCAAATCCCAAATCGTAAATCCCAAATCGCAAATCCCAAATCGTAAATCCCAAATCGTAAATCATAATGTCTAATCCGTATTTCAGATTCAAGCAGTTCACCATTTGGCAGGATAAATGTGCCATGAAGGTCGGTACAGACGGGGTACTTCTTGGTGCATGGGCAGATACACAAAGGGCAGGACATATTTTGGATGTGGGTACGGGAACCGGGCTTATTGCATTAATGCTGGCACAACGGTCAGGAGCAATAATCGATGGTATTGAAATAGATAAGGCTGCTGCAATACAGGCGGCAGATAATGTCAAAAACAATCCCTGGCCGGATCGGATAAATATTATTCATTCATCAATTCAGAAATTTGCCGATAACTGTAAAACAAAATACGATTTAATAGTTTCAAATCCCCCGTATTTTAATAATTCCCTTCATTCTCCTGATAGGAAAAGGACACTGGCGCGTCATACTTCTTCTCTGTCTATGGACAGCTTGATTCAGGGCGTTTTAAAATTACTTACTCCTGGTGGTCGATTTTGTGTTATTCTTCCCTGTGATAATTCGGATATATTTATAAAAAATGCCTCAGCTTGTGGCTTATTTCCTTATAGAAAACTGATAATTTATCCGGTTCCGAATAAACCTCCGGTGCGGGTAATCTCTGAATTTTCTTTCATGCCGGGTGAATTGACCGAAGAATATCTGGCGATTGAAAAAAGAGAGCGGCACGATTATTCAGAAGAATATAAAAAATTGACTAATGCGTTTTATCTTGCCTTTTAAAATCAGGTATTCTTTTTTTGTATACGGGCAACTTTTTTCGTGACGATTTTTTTTAGCTTTTCATAAGAAGGAGGAGGGCCGGTGTTAATTTTTTTGGTATCAATAAAAAGTTCATCTGATTTTCCCAATATTTTCATGGAGTTTTTTTCAAAAGTATCATATTCCCTGATAATTACGTCATCTCCTAATTCCCTGGCAATTTTTTTCACCCGTTCAGCAACAATATTAAAAGCATTGCACCAGCCATTAATAAACAATGATATGGTCACTTTTCCCGGAGTTAATTCCGGGGTAAATTTTTTCTTTTCTATCCATTTTGGAGGAGTAGCATTTTCTATAAAAGGTTTCCACAATAACACGGAAATTCCCTGACGGTCTGCTTTTACAAATCCCTGTTTTTTATACCATGAGGCTTTCATCCAGAATGGCAGGGCCAATCCCCAGGCAGCCAGTCCGGATGCACCCTTCTGCTTTACATCCTCTTCAGCAGCTTGTAAAAGATTTTTCCCAATACCCTTTTTCTGAAAATTCCCCTGGCCCTTTTTATAACCATGCACCCAGATACAATTTATAAAATATAGATCTTTACCCTCTGCCGGGGCATACTCAATAGGAACATATTGCACCATCCCAACCACTGTGCCGTTTTCGGTTTCAGCAAGCTTTACTCCAAGGCCTTTATCTTTAATTTTATTGTACCAGCATTCTTTATGATTGCCCCTTTCCTTCATTTCATCAGACCATTCTTCGAGACAGCTTAAATAGGCAGCTTTATTGATTTCGTTAAGATCTGTAATTTTCATTATTTAGTTATTAGGTAAAGATCAATGTAAAAATTTTAACAATATAAAGGAGAATAATTTGTGATATCAGGAAATTGAACATAAATTAATAAATTATTTCCTCATTTGAAAACAAAGCTTTATGGAAGATTACTTTATGCGATATCTGATACAGATGAGCAGGGTGCTGGCGGCATTGCTGAATTACAGAAAAAGTAAAGAATACGGGAAGGCCCTTGAGTTAATCGAAGAAGTCTACAATGAAATGCCTGATGTAAGCATGGATGAAATTCACAATCTGGAACCGCAGGCTCTTTTAGAGAGGCTTACCCGGGTTAAAAATCTAAACCTGGAAAAGATTCGGTTCATTGCCGAATTATTATTTGAAGAAGGAGAAATTTTTATGGCACGGACCCAGGATAAAGAAAGCAGGCAAAGTTTTAAAAAAGCCTTGTTCCTGTTGGAATATATTGATCGAAAAGAAAAGGTATATTCGGAGGAGCGCATTACAAAACTGGAATATTTAAGAAAAATAACAAATGCGATATAATTATGATGTTTAAGAACCTAATCCGGTGAATTCGGGATTTCTCAAAAAAAATCATTAATTTTTGGAATATTTGCATAGGATGACCCATATTAGTTATGCTTAAAAATAAAAATCAGAAACATGCAATAAATCTGAACTTAAACGTCAGAGGTTTATCACCTTCAGCAACACTTGCAATTAATGAAAAGTGTAATCATTTGATTCAATCCGGAAAGAATGTGTATAAGTTGGGTTTAGGTCAGTCACCTTTTCCGGTTCCCAAACACGTAGTTGAAGCTTTACAGAAGAATGCGCATCAGAAGGATTATCTTCCGGTAAAAGGATTACCCATATTAAAAGAATCTATTACCAAGTTTAACAAAAAAATATTTAATGTTGATTGTTCTCCTGATGATATTATGATTGGTCCGGGTTCAAAAGAGTTGATTTTTATCCTTCAGCTTGTTTATTATGGTGAATTGATTATTCCCACGCCCAGTTGGGTCTCATATGCTCCTCAGGCGAGGATTGTAGGTCGTAATGTAACCTGGATTCCTACCGAAAAAGAAAATAACTGGCGGTTAAGTCCCGAAAAGTTGGAGTTAATATGCAGGGCTGATCCCACCCGACCTCGAATTGTGATATTAAATTATCCTTCAAATCCTACGGGCTGCACATATCCTCTGGATAGGTTAAAATTGCTTGCCAGGGTGGCCCGGAAATATAAGGTAATATTGGTGTCGGATGAAATATACGGACTTACACAGTTTGATGGCAAACATATTTCAATAGCACAATATTATCCCGAAGGTACAATCATCAGTAGCGGACTGAGTAAATGGTGTGGGGCGGGCGGATGGAGACTGGGCACCTTCACTTTTCCACAATCTTTACATTGGTTGCTGGATGCAATGGCTATTGTTGCCAGTGAAACCTACACAGCCACATCTGCACCTGTTCAATTTGCTGCGGCTTCAGCATTTGATACGGGAGTATGGATGGAAGAGTACCTGTTCCATATAAGGAGAATATTAAAATTAATTGGTTATTTTTTTGCACAAAAGTTAATAGAAATAAAAGTGAAGGTTCCCATACCGGAAGGTGCATTTTATTTATTTGCCGATTTTGAATTTTATCGGGAAAAATTACTGCGGCATGAAATATATACATCCGTGGAAATGTGTAACAAGCTTCTGGATGATACCGGAGTGGCTATACTTCCCGGAGGGGATTTTGGTCGTCAACCGGAAGAACTAACTGCTCGTATTGCCTATGTTAATTTTGACGGAGCAAAAGCACTGTCGGTTTCACAAACCAAATATGTAACTGCTGAGTTAGATGATTTATTTTTAAAGGATTATTGTGACGGAGTTTTAGAAGCCTGTTTTAAGATATGCAACTGGTTTACCGGCTTGTAAACGGGTAAGTTTTTCTGTTTATAGATTTCTTGATTTTTTTGGTGATAAAATGTTTAAATCAAAAAGGGGCCTTCTTTTGATGCTTATGTTTATTCCGTTAATTTTGGTAATCTTATAAATTTCGAAGCATTTTGAGCAAAACTGAAAATATTGTCGAAACTCCATTAATGAAGCAATATACAGCCATTAAGAAAAAACATCCTGATGCTGTGCTATTGTTTCGTGTAGGTGATTTTTACGAAACCTTTGCTGAAGATGCTGTTAAAGCTTCTGAAATTCTGGGTATAACCCTTACAAAACGTGCCAATGGTTCGGCTTCATTTGTCGATCTGGCAGGATTTCCATTTCATGCGCTGGATACATATTTGCCTAAACTTGTAAGGGCAGGTCAGCGGGTGGCTATTTGCGAACAGCTTGAAGATCCAAAGCTTACCAAAAAAATTGTTAAACGGGGAGTTACAGAACTGGTAACACCGGGAATTTCATTAAACGATAATGTATTAAGCCATAAAGAAAATAACTGGCTGGCGGCTGTTCACCTGGATAAAAATATTGCAGGTATTGGATTTCTCGATATATCGACGGGAGAATTTCTTACTGCTGAAGGAAATTATGACTATATCGATAAATTATTAAACAGTTTTGCTCCCAAAGAAGTGTTGGTTGAACGGGCAAAACACAAACAGTTTATTGAATTTTTCGGAAATAAATTTTATACCTATAAACTGGAAGATTGGATTTTTACAGAAGATACGGCTTCGGATAAACTGCTGAAACATTTTGAAACCACATCGCTTAAGGGATTCGGGATTTCAGGTCTCCGCATGGGAACGGTTGCTGCCGGGGCTATACTGCATTATCTTGATCTTACAGAACATCATCAGACACAACATATCTCCAAACTTACAAGAATTGAAGAAGATCATTATGTGTGGCTTGATAAATTTACTATTCGAAATCTTGAATTGTTTAACTCCATAAACGAAGGGGCTAAAACCCTTATCGATATTCTGGATAACACCATTTCCCCTATGGGCTCACGGCTGCTCAAGCGCTGGGTGGCATTGCCCCTGAAAGATATTCAGCCCATTAATGAGCGGTTGAATGTGGTCGAATATTTTTTAAAAAATCCAGCTGCAAAAAAAGAAATTGAGGAAGAAATTTCACATGTAGGTGATCTTGAACGGATAATTTCCAAGGTAGCCACCGGGAGGATCAATCCCCGCGAAGTGATGCAGCTTAAAATTGCCTTGCTGGCCATCCATCCGATAAAAGAATTATGCGACAATGCTGCAGAACAGGCCTTAAAACAATTGGGCGAACAATTAAACCCCTGTAATTCCATCCGTGAAAAAATTGAAAGGGAAATTCATCACGATCCTCCGGTTCAGATAAATAAAGGCAATGTTATTGCAGCCGGTGTTTCGCCCGAACTGGATGATTTAAGGAATATATTACATTCGGGTAAAAATTACCTGATTCAATTACAACAACGGGAAAGCGAACGGACAGGTATCCCGTCCCTAAAAGTAGGGTTTAATAATGTGTTTGGATATTATATTGAGGTGAGAAATACACACAAAAACAAAGTGCCCCCGGAATGGATACGGAAACAAACACTGGTAAGCGCCGAGCGTTATATTACGGAAGAGCTTAAAGAGTATGAAAGTAAAATTCTGGGCGCTGAAGAAAAAATAATCAGTCTGGAAGCGAATCTTTTTAATGACCTGGTCTTAAGCCTGGTGGAGTACATTCCGGCCATTCAGTTAAATGCCTCACTTATTGCCCGGCTCGATTGTTTATTGTCCTTTACCAAATCCGCCACAGAGAATAAATATTTCAGGCCTGTAATTAATAAATCGAATGTTATAGATATTCAGGGAGGCAGGCACCCGGTTATTGAAAAACAGCTGCCTTTCGATGAGACTTATGTTGAAAATGATGTATACCTTGATAACAAAGAGCAGCAGATAATTATTATTACCGGACCAAATATGTCCGGAAAGTCTGCGCTTCTAAGACAAACGGCATTAATCGTTCTGATGGCCCAGATTGGATCTTTTGTTCCTGCCGAGAAAGCAAATATTGGTTTTGTAGACAAAATTTTTACCCGGGTTGGTGCTTCCGACAACATTTCACTTGGAGAATCCACCTTTATGGTTGAAATGCTGGAAACCGCAAGTATTCTGAATAACATCTCCGACCGGAGTCTGATTTTACTCGATGAGATAGGGAGGGGCACCAGTACTTATGACGGTATTTCAATTGCATGGTCCATGGTAGAGTATATTCATGAACATCCTGCTGCCAGGGCAAAAACTCTTTTTGCAACACACTATCATGAGCTTAATGAAATGGAGCGATCTTTTGACAGGGTGAAAAATTTTAATGTATCTGTAAAAGAGCTTGAAGACAAAGTAATTTTTATCCGTAAGCTTAAAAAGGGCGGGAGCGAGCATAGTTTTGGAATCCATGTGGCAAGAATGGCAGGGATGCCAAAAAGTGTGGTAAGCCGGGCTAATGATATACTTGCTGAACTTGAGAAGTCTCAGAATAGTAAGTCGCTCTCGAAACCCGTAAATGAAATTGCTGAAAAGAGGGAAGGATTTCAGTTAAGCTTTTTTCAATTAGATGATCCGGTATTAAAGCAGATACGGGATGAAATTGCCAAAGTAGACATTAATAACCTGACACCCATGGAGGCTTTAAACAAGCTGAATGATATTAAAAAGTTAACAGGATTATAACAATTATTATTTAATAATCGCGGCAATGTTAATCCGTAATTAAATCGCAATAATTTTTGTAGTACGAAAAAATTAAATAAATTTGCACGACTTAAAAAAGCGGAAATAGCTCAGTTGGTAGAGCACGACCTTGCCAAGGTCGGGGTCGCGGGTTCGAGTCCCGTTTTCCGCTCTTTTTTATTTGTTCATTGAATTATTGATAATTGAACCATTTTTAATTTTGAATCAGGACGATTTATTAAAAAGAACTAAACATTTTGCGTTAGATGCTATTTTACTATTTAACCAGTTACCTAAGAATGATTTATTTAGAACACTGGGGAAGCAGTTTTTAAGAGCATCAACATCTGTGGGGGCCAATTACAGGGCAGCCTCACTGGCAAGATCAAAAAAGGAATTTTATGCAAAATTATGTATAGTTCTTGAAGAAGCTGATGAGTGTGTATATTGGCTGGAGTTAATGGAAGAATCAACAATACATTCAGAAGAAATAATAAAAAAGCTTAAACAGGAAGCCCAGGAATTAGTTCTTATATTTTCAAAATCAAGAAAAACAGTAAAAAATTCCCTGAACAGCAGCCGATAAATAAATAATTCAATAGATCAATAAATAAAATATACCTGCCCGGGTGGCGGAATTGGTAGACGCGCTGGACTTAAAATCCAGTGATCCTTATCGATCGTGCGGGTTCAATTCCCGCCCCGGGTACGAAAACCTGGCTGAAAAGCCGGGTTTTTTTGTTTTAGAAGTTATGAATTCCGCTATTAGAATTAATAAGTTCCTATTAAGCATTATTGAAGAGTATTTTTTTTATCAATTCATTTACAACATATCAATCATCTAAGATTAAGCATCGGTTTTGGTTTTTTAATCCACTTATTTATTTCAAAATCAATATTTTTAAAAATACGCAATAATTCACCAAATGATTTTATATGTTCATTTTCCAGAATATAGTAGGGGGATGCATCCGGACTAAACATTTTATCCTTACCTATGATAATATATCCTTTATTGTTAGAATCACTTAATGGTTGTAATTTATTAAAATCTAATACAAAATTTCCTAATAATTCTGCTATTGTTTTCGGTATAAAAGGATTATTATAATAACGAATAAAATCAAGATTTTCAAAATAGCTTTTTGTTGTTAATAATGGAAAATGCTTTTTATTATCTAAATCATTTAATAAATTAATAAAATTATAAAAACTGTTTTCAGTACTCTGCACATAACCTTTTGATTTAGAACCTTCAATCATTTCTCCTATGTCCAAGTTTGTGTTTTGTAAACATTCAATTAAATTATAAAGAGTACTTAATTGTTTTTCAATTATTGGTCTGTCAATTTTTTTATTAATAATTATAGCAAACCATAATGCAATTGAAGAAATGATCAAAGCCCCGACAGAAATTATAATTTCAATAAAATCGGTCCAATTTGGACTACTAAGTTCTCCTAAAACTTTTACTAATTCTTCCATTTCATTAAATTTTTTTACATTAAAATTATTTAGCCAATAATAAAATGATTATTATAATTGAAAATCACCAGATACCAAATGAATTATAATTTACTTATCTCCTTTACAAACTCCGCATAATCCATATCCATAGTTTTTAAGTTGGTTTGAATATGGAGTGCAGGTATTTCTTTTTCGCAACCAATAAAAGTAACCGGTCTGAGCAAAGGGCTGTTCCCCGGGTAATCCCAGATTTCATGGTCTCCATGTGTTCTTTGATGCCTTAACCCCTTTTTTCTTAAAAACTTCTTAAATTTTTTAGTCGGTACTGGCTTATATGTCATTTAAGTTATACTGGTATTGCTATATTTTCAGTAAACGATCCTAATCGGTTTGTATATGGGATATCAATTTCTTCAGGAGGATTGTATTTTGGCACTGGCTTTTTTGTTAACGTCCAGCCTTGTTTCAGGAGATATTTTTCCAATGTCCCTTTCTTGGCAGTCTCATCGAAAAAAATTTTTATTTCCTCTTCAAATCGCTGTTTTGCTTTTTCTTCACTACCCCCATAAGAGGATAATTCGAGTGCCGGACAATATGCAACAAATGTATCCCCTTCTTTTAACAGCACAACATGTAAACCAACTGTAATTGTATTCATTGATTTTTTTATAAATTCCTTTTTGCTTAACATAATCAAAACAATTATTTCAGGAGGAAGTTTGTTTGTATTTTATATTTAAAAATTGAGGGTACAGTTTTTATTATTTATTTTTTT
>JAFGSZ010000126.1 GCA_016934395.1 Bacteroidales bacterium | reverse complement strand
TTCCATATTATTAATCGCCTGCTTGTTATATCCATATAAAGGATTGTGCGGTTATTGTTGGAAAGGAATTCGGCGTAGGGTTTTTTCATGGTTCGGTTCGTGTCTATTGTTAGAGATGCCGAACCGACTTCGGCATTACGGTGCAATAATTAAACTGCACTATTGCTTCAAATACTCCACCAACGGATTATCAGTCTCTTTCAGTCCTTTAATAGCAAGACCTGCTACTATAGTGGCACCTTTTAATGTAAGATGGGTGCTGTCGGCTCTGCCTTCAGGATACATCTCGTATTCACCGGGTTTCAGAAACATAAAGAGTTCCCGTGATGGTTCTTCTCCCAATGAGTCTACCAGCCGTTCGGTCATCAGCTGCATGTCAATAAAAGGTACGTTTTTTTCTTTGGCTACTTCCCTTGCAACATATGGATATGGACCATGCGTATCAATAAGCGTATGCCATTCATTATAGTGACGGCGAATAATAGACGATAAAAGTATAGGATTAGCCCCCTTTTGCCTTGTTTCATCAACATACTTTTCAAGATTATCCCGGTAAGATGACCAGGGATTGGTGTATCTGTCGGGACTCATAAATTTCTGGTCGTTATGGCCAAACTGGATAAATACATAGTCGCCCGGTTGTAATTTATTTAAAACACTATCCCAGCGGCCTTCGCTAATAAAACTCCTTGAGCTCCGTCCATTCACTGCATGGTTTTCAACCGTGGCATTTTCTTTAAAAAACTGTTGCAATACCTGTCCCCAGCCAAACTCGGGGTTTTTATCCGGATTTTCTTTATTTGCCATGGTGGAATCGCCAATCAGGTAAATCGTTATTTTCTTTTGTTCCAGGTCTTTTGAAGAACAGGCAAACAGGAGAAATGTCAGGAACAGGATTTTAAAACGCATAATTATTGGTTTAAGTTTAAAATGATTTCTCGCAGGTTATCGCGGATTAATTCTACTTTGACAGGTTGATAGATTATAATACGATTTTCAGCTTTTCACCCCAATCCCTAAAGGGAGAAGCTGAAAATCAACCAGTTCCCTTTAGGGATACAGGACAAAAACTGGTTGATTTCTTACCTTGTCAAAGTAGAATTAATACAAGAACTTTTTTCATCTGCGTTCATTTGCGAAAAAATCTGCATTAATCTGCGAGAAATTATAATTGTTTTACAATTTTAAAACTTTCAATGGAATAATCTATTAAAAACCTTGTTAAAAGTTCAAATTATCGAATAATTATCTTTCTTGCAATTGATTTGTCCTCTATTTCCAATTTTACCACATATATACCGGATGGTAAATCTCCGCGCCTAAAGGTTATTTCATGACTTCCTTTCTCAAATATTCCTTTTTCAACAATTTTTAACTTTCTTCCGCTTGCATCATACAATACAATCTGGATATTTTTAGTTTCAGGTAAAGAGAATGTAAAAACTGTATAATCGCTAAACGGATTTGGTTTGTTTTGACCAAAAGAATAACCTGCCAGGGCTGACAGATCATTTTCTCCCACTGCCTCATCAAAATAAAAGCTCCATACCGGTCCCTGTGTGGTTCCTTTTGAATTTTTAGAATTCACCTGCCAATAGTATGTTTTACCTGCCAGTAATCCTGTCGGTTTGAAAGAAGCTGTTTTCTGTGCTTTGACTAAAATTTGGGGATTATCCACCGTATCAAGATAAACAAAAAAACTGTCTGTAAATACCGCATCTCCCGTCCATGACAAAGTGAGATTGGTTTCAAATGGCAAGCTATCCTTATCTGCAGGACTTGAGTTATTTACAGCTGCCGGTAAGCGGTTATAATAGTAACTTACATCATACCAGTCCACATCAATATAACCCGGATCACCTGTGGCAGTATTTGGACGACTGCAAAATAAACCGGCCTTTGCGCCAATCCACTTCCCTTCAGCTGCAGTAAAAGTACTACCAAGAAAAGAATAATGTATACCATCAAAGCTAAAGCTAAATCTACACGATGCATTCGAGGCAACATTTAACCGTAAGTAAACAACCGAATCAGGCACACCTGATGCACTTATGGCTACCTGTTGTTCAGCCGTTCCGCTGGCTGGTGTTAAACATCTCATATTTTTAATAATGCAGGCTGTATCCGTCTTAAATACACCTATATAATGATAGGAATTCCCCATCACAACCAACCCCGTTTTTTCAGAATTATCTGCAAGCTTAATATTGATCTTTGCCGTCATGGAAAAAACCGGTGCTGGAAATTTTTGCATAAACAGGTAGGATGCCTGCCATAAATTCTTATAGTTCACGGGCTCCCTGGCAGCAAAAAGCCTTAAACTACCCGGATTTTCTGAAAGGCTCCACCAGCTGCTATCAACATTCCCATGCCATTGCCATTGCAGACCCATTGTATCCGTATCAAATTTATCTGAAGTTTGTGGCCCAATGATCGGGTAAGTCGCTCCAACATCGGGTTTTGTATACGAAAGTACCGGCTCCCCAATACTGTCTCCATTATAATCCTCACCAATAAAAGGCCAGTCACTTTTCCAGTGGATAGGTTGTAAATGAGTGATCCTTCCATAGGGTTCTTTATCCTGAAAATGGATAAACCATGATTCCCCTGATTCCAGTTCAACAAATCCTCCCTGATGCGGTCCATTTATAGATGTTGAGCCCTGTTCCAAAACAGTAGTATCCTTGTAAGGACCAAAAATATCAGTAGCCTTGAAAACAGCCTGCTTACCATAAGTAACACCCCCATATGGCGCAAATACATAGTAATAACCATTACGTTTATACATTTTGGGGCCTTCAACCGTTTCATACTCGTTGTTGTTCAACCTGCCATCAAAGAGCATGGTGCTGTCACCTAATATGGCTTCACCATCCCTGCTCATCCTTCTTAAAGTAAGCACACTTTTAAAACCAATGCGACTATTTGCATATGCATGTACAATGTATGCACTGTCATTATCATCCCAGAAGGGACACGGATCAATCCACCCTTTTGCAGGGTGAATTAACTTATGATCCCATGGTCCCTCAGGATCAGTTGCTTTTGCCATATATATACCATAATCAGGATCCCCATAGCACACAAAAAAAGTCCCATCATGGTATCTTATGCTCGGGGCCCAAACGCCCAAACCATGACCTGGCAGGTCATACACACTTTCAGGTGTCTGGTTGTAAAAAACATGGCCGATAATAGTCCAGTTAACCAGATCTTTTGATTGCAATACCGGCAAAGCAGGAATACAGTTAAAACTTGAAGCTACCATATAAAAATCATCTCCTACCTTAACAACATCAGGATCAGAATAGTCTGCATAAATGATTGGATTGATATAGGTTCCGTTTCCCTGGTCAGAAACCCAAACCGGTGTCATTAACAGCGAATCTTCTTCGGAAGTTGGGCCTGAAGAAGCAAAACATACATTCTTAAAAAAAAGCAGACTAAAAAATATTAAAAAAGACCTTGGGGTAAAAATTCTAATTTTCATTGCCTTTTGTAATTGTTTAAGTTAGGCTAAAACACTACGAGGGTTCGAAACCTTGCAGGGTTTATACTTTCAAGAGGCTGTCTTCTAAAAAGAAGGCTTCACGCAAAGTCCTCGTGATTTGTTGAATCAAACATCAAAACAGATAACTTAATTCAATTTTGATCATCTATTAAATAGAAAAATTAACCTGTTTTGCCCTTGAATCCCTGAAGGGACAGGTTAATTTTTCAACTTGCTCCCTTTAGGGTTCGGGGTAAAAAAGTTGAAAAATTACATTCTCTTCAATCAAAATTGAATTAAGTTATATAGTAGAACGCTAAAATATTCGCAAAAGACGCAAAATGTAAATTGCTGTTTTATTGCATTTTGCGCATTTTGCGTTTTTCAATTTTGCGACCTACAATATAACTAAAATCTATTTCAAAATTTTCCTTATTTTTTTGGGGAAAATCATTATGCCCATTAAAAATCATTCTGCTATTCCGTTGCAGGCATTTATTGAACAATAAATGAGTATCCCTGGTGCAACGGTCTTCTATGTCCATTATTTTCCATGGGCTTTGCCCATGGCTGATGCTTTCGCCCCCTTGGGGCTTATATAATAAATCATCAAAGTTCAACCTTGCTAGCCGGATAATACTCAATCAAAATTCTTATTTATTATTCAAAGAAATAGTGAATATCGATCACTTAACTCTCCATAATAAAGTTTGGCCCATTCACTGTCTGGTAATAAGTTTTATTTGAGCCCCAAAGGGGCGATAGCAATAGCCCGGGGCTAAAGCCCCGGGTAAAAATAACCGAAGGTTATTACGACGCAAGTACGAACATAATCAGGGCAAATATATAACCTGCGTCGGAAAGCAGGG
>JAFGSZ010000125.1 GCA_016934395.1 Bacteroidales bacterium | reverse complement strand
TCAGCAGCATCCAGCACTAAGTATTGAGTAAGCGTATAAGAACCCGGAACAAGGGACAGGGGCTTACTGATGTATTGCCCGTTAAAACTGTATAATTCAACTTTTTCGGAACTGTATACCAAGTTCCCGGTATTGTCCTCAATACTTACTACAACAGTAGAGGCGTCTGCATTTGTGCTTTTTAAGAGACTTTTAGCTTCAAAGGAAAAAGTAACTTCTCCTTCTTTGTTGTTTTTCTTGTCATCATCCTTTTCGCACGAAACGATAAAAAGAGATAGCAGACTAATACAAACTAATAAAAAATTGATTTTTTTCATGATGATTGTGTTTTAAGGTTAGTAAATGAAATAACTTGTATCTAAGTTGTTTTATATAAATTGAAGTTTTGCACTTCGATTGTTCAAAACATAAAACCATAAGTAAGCATGTCCAAAGTCCCCTTCAGGGGATTTAGGGGCAAAAGACACCAGACTTTCGTTCCCAACTGCCAAACTCTTCCAGGTTTGCCGACCCTGGAAGGTTTTTTCCCTTCGACATTGGTTATTCAACTGTTCAATATTCATTATTGAAAATTCTTCTCTTGTCACTTGTCGAAGAACCTGACAGATTTCCCAAACCTGTCAGGTTTTATTGATTAATTCCGCCCTTTTTATCTCGTCCTTCATTTCTTTTGACGGCCTGTAACGTATAACAGGTCTGGCATCTTTTCCATTAGCCCCTCCCTGAATTACAGGGTAAAACGTGCCCAGTATCCCGGTTTGAATAATATTCCCGGCTTTAATTTGTTCTGTTAAATATTCTTCTAATGCATAAATAAAAAATACCACATCAGTACTTGACCGCTTTATTGTTTCAGCAAATTGTTTTACAAATTCTTTTGGTGTAATGGTATGGTTTGTAATTACTGACGGGTATAATCTTTGTTGGTTTTTTAATGTCGTCCCGGGTTTACCCCGTTTCACCGGTTTATAATATATTGCCATAGTAAAGCAGTATTAAAAATGTGGATTTAAACAAAAAGGGCATTTCCTGCCGTGAAAAATAATTTTTCATGTGTGAAAATAATTTTTCCACGTTAGGGGATTATATTTTCCACGCTAGGAAAATACAATTTTCACGCGAGGGAAAAATATTTTCACGGCAGGAAATTGTCAGGCTTATTGTTTTTCAAATTTTGTTGTTGACAACATTTCTTTGATGCGTGAACCCGGGGTAAATACTACGCTGGCTTTCCTTATAGCATTTGCATCCACCTCTTTCTCCGTATCTTTGCCTTCTGAACTAAGGCTTACACGCAGGCTGCCCAGGTCGCCGAGGCGTACAATATTGCTTTCGCCAAGGCTGTCAACAGACACGTCAACCAGGGCATATAATACTGCCCTTATGTCGGCCCCGCTTACGGTACATATTTTTTCTATTGCTTTGGTCAGCCCGGCAAGGGTAAGTTCTCCTTTTGTAACGGGTGATGCATAAAACTTTTTAATGCCGCCGCCTTTTACTCCAGGCTGGCCTTTTTCGATAACTTTAAATTTAATTGGCATAATAAAATAATTTAAATGATTAATATAAAAATTTTCGCCTTATGGCCTTGTTCAAAAAAACTGACAGGCTCCCAACAAACCTCCAGGTTTAAAATTTAATTAAAATGTTTGTTTTATATTATACTCCCCTTGCACAAAAACAGTTATTGTTTTCGCCTTTCTCCCTGGTTTTTATTAAAACCTTTGTAAAAGAAATACATTTTTATTTTGTATGCAAGTTTTTTTCTTTGAAATTTTTAATTCATCCGATGACTTAAAGTCATCGGATGAATGGCTAAACAACAGGTCAGTGATTTTTCCCTCTCTGTTCTTCCGTCTTTTAGTGTCAAACTCTTCCAGGTTTGCCGACTCTGGAGGGTTTTCTTTACTTCGACATTCGACATTCGGTGTTCGATATTCATTAATAAAAAATAATATCGAATATCGAACACCGAATAATGAATTATGAAGTTTTTGACAGTTGAAAGCTTATGTGATTATTTTGGGTCTGTGGTAATTCCCTCTCCGTACGCTTTCGCGTCCACCTCTCCCATGATAGGACAAGTACTAATCAAAGCCAGAAATAAAATTAAGTTAAAGTACTTCAATGATTTATAGCATAAAACCATAAAATAGCACGGATAAAGTCCCCTTCAGGGGATTTAGGGGCAAAAAGCCAAACATTTCCAGGCCTGCCGGCCCTGCAAGGTTTTTTACTTCGAGATTCGACATTCGGTGTTCGATATTCATTATTCAAAACATCGAATATCGAACACCGAATAATAGAATGAAGAATTTACCAGTTGAAAGTTTATATTGTTATTTTAGTTCATTGGTATTTCCCTCTCCGTCCGCTTACGCGGCCACCTCTCCCGGGAGAGGACCAACGCTAATGAAAGTCTGGTTTATTATTGTGGTTTGGTACTTCTTATAATTAGCGCAGAAACCTATGAAATAGCACGTACAAAGCTACCTTCAGGGGATTTGGGGGCAAACCGCCTGCAAGTCAACTTATTCTCTACCATAACTTCAAATTTCAAAATTCTAATGTTCGATATTCATTATTAAAAAATTCGAACCGGTCTGCCGCGGCGAATTGCTCACTGCAAGTAATATCGAACACAGAATAAAGAATAATGAAGTTTGCTCATTTCTCATTTTCACACCCTCTCATTTTCCCTCTTTCATTAACTCAAACTCTGCAAGGACCTACGGACTCTTGCAGGTTTCTCACACTCAACTTCGGTCTTCCGGCTTTGTTAATAACTCATCTAACCCCCGAAACCTTTTTTTTTTATCTTCGTTATGCGAAAAAACGTGCTGTAAAACAGGGCTTTTATGAAAAAAACACTGTATTTTTGCGATGAATTGTATAACATTCATCAAATGATATCGTCAATTCGTCATATACGGCCGGTTTTGATGAAAATACGGTTTTTGATATATAACTGTCACGTTATGCACGGTAAAAGCCCAAAATATTGAAACATAATTATTAACAATCCGTAAAAATTATTAACATTGCCGCGTTGTTTTAAATTAAATTAGCAATCTGGATATTAAGCGCTTTAGCATTTTAAATTAGAAAAATACTTTAAGATGAATGTCATATGTTATCAAAAATACGAACGCACGGTGGATGTTGAAAAAAATATATGGCTGTATAGCCCGGCTGGAAAGGCGGGCAAAATGAATTTGTAATCTATTAAATTATTATATATGAAAAGTTTAATACGTTATACCCTGCTTACTTTTGTTCTGTCAATCACAGGTATAACCCTTATGGGCCAGCAACGCTACTGGGTAAATGGCAGCGGCGACTGGAGTGACCCCATGCACTGGTCAGAAACCAGTGGGGGTTCAGGAGGGGCTGAAGTCCCAACACCAGTGAATGATGTTATTATTGATAATAATTCATTTTATGCCGATGGTCAATATATAAATATTGACCAGATAGCGTTTGGCAATAACATTACATGGGGGAAGACTGGTTACAAATCGGTATTGAAAGGAATTGGATATATTGTAATAAAGGGAACAATAGATGTAGTTGGAAAAATTGAAAACCAATTTACTGGTAAAATCATTAGTTTTAGTAATTATTCATTTTCAAATAATAATCTTGAAGCTGTTCCAGAGTTATACGATAAAGATTTTAATAGACTGATTCCATTAAAGAAAGCTTCTAAGGCATTGTTTACAGTAGCTATTATTGATACTATAAACGAAACATGTTATAGATCGAAGGATGGTTCATTGATTGGAGCAGTGACTTCACCAGGTTCTCCACCTTATGATTATGCTTGGTATATGGTAAAGTTTCCTGCAGATAGCTTGGTAGGCTTAGTTTGGGACAAAAATGATCTTACTGATACAATAACTGGTCTTAGAGGAGGTAAAACCTATTATCTGGGAGTTCAGGATGATGATATGGATGTTTATTATTCTTTACCTGTAAAAATTAAAGCAGCGACAAAAATTATTCCGGATATACTTGCTGGTGGGGTTAGTTCAGATACCGGTAAGGCATGTATTTTAAAAAATTTAACATTGGACGGAAATCCCTCAGGGGGGCAGGGAGTATACAAAACCCATGTATGGACTGGACCTGGTGCAAAATTCTTAAATGATACTACTATTGTTAATCCTGTTTTTAATCATAATGTAACAGGTAGTTATAAATTGTTTTATACTGCAACTGATACGAATAATTGTGTTGGAACAGATTCTATAATAGTCACAGTATACGATGTCCCCACAGTTGATGCAGGATTGAACGATACAACCTGTCAGAATGTTTCTCATCTGGTTTTTGGAACATCAGCTACGAATTATTCATCCTTAAGCTGGGCACATAATGGAGCAGGAAGTTTAAGTGATGCAACAACCCTGACACCAACCTATAATCCGGTAGCGGGTGATGCAGGCAATACGGTACGCTTGACCTTTCAGGTAAATGGATTAGCAAATTGTGACCCGGTAACAGATTTCATGGATTTATATATACAACGTCAACCTGATCCGGATGCTGGTGACAATGATTCGATATGTGTAAGCGGTTCATTTACAGTGAGCACGGCAACAGCAAGCAATTATTCTACATTGAGCTGGAGCCATAATGGAACAGGGGGATTACTAAATGGCAATACCTTAACTCCCACATACAACCCGGGCGCAGGAGATGGGGGGAATGTGGTAAGGCTGACCCTGCAGGCCAATGGCAACAGCAATTGTGCAGCGGCAACAGATTTTATGGATTTGACCGTACGGCGTAACCCAAGT
>JAFGSZ010000124.1 GCA_016934395.1 Bacteroidales bacterium | reverse complement strand
TGGCATAAGGTTTATAGCGGCCTCTCTGCCACCAGAAGTCACCCTTGAAAATCTTAAAGCATATATTGAAAGTAAAGACAAAAATAATTTTTATAATTTACATCAATACAGTCTCTATTATGAAGCGATTTACATGAAATTTATTATAGAAATTAAAGGCCGGTACGAGCTGGTATACCATAAAGAAGATTTTTATTTAATGGATATCACTCAGTTAAAAGAATAAATTTTGAACAACAGTACTAAATAGCAGAAAGATGACTACAGGAAACGGTAAAAATTTAACGGCTGTTGATTTAACCCTGGTAATTCCCTGTTTTAATGAACAGGACACCCTGCCTGAAGTGTTGCCGGATTTAATAAAATTTTGCCGGCAAAGGGATTGGAAGATTCTAATTGTTGACGATGGATCAACGGATAACTCAAAGGGAATTCTGGAAAAATTTATAGGTGAAACCTGTTTAAAAGTAATTTACCATAAAGTGAACAGGGGATATGGTGGAGCTATTAAATCGGGAATTATACATTGCGATACGGAATATATAATAACCATTGATGCAGACAATCAACATTACCTTTCAGATATTGAAAAGCTTGTAAATGTGTTGATAAATTCGGATGCCGATATGGTGATCGGCTCCAGGAAAGGACAGAAAAATGCTTCGTTTTTAAGACGGATGGGAAAGGGGATAATACGGAATATTGCCCGGTTTCTTATGAAACTGGAAATATATGATATTAATTCGGGAATGAAACTATACCGGACCGACCTGGCAAAAAAATATTATAATTTATGTCCCGACAGCATGGCATATAGTGATATTATTGCCCTGGTTTTTATTTATTTTAAGCATCTGGTTATAGAAGAACCCATAAGTATTAAGGAACGCAAAACAGGAAAAAGTACCATAGGTGTAAATACGGCCCTGCAAACCCTGATGGAAATTTTAAATATTATTGTACTTTTTAATCCGATGAAAATATTTTTAACCTTATCCATTGTATTTATCGTTTCCGGTTTGGCCTGGGGTATTCCTATTGTGCTTAATGGAAGGGGGATAAGCACGGGCTCTTTACTGGCGCTGAATACAGGGTTGTTGTTTTTTATATTGGGCTTAATAGCAGAGCAACTCTCCAAAATAAGAAAAAATTTAAATTAATTATTGTGAATACTACCTGCCGGATTTGTGGAAAAGAGCATAGTCTAAAATTAAAATTTATTAAATGGGGATACCCGGTATATTATTGCGGCTCCTGTGGAACCGGCATTACACAAATTGAGGATACATCTAGAATACAGGAAATATATGATGAGACCTATTTTCAGGGCGGACAGAAAGACGGGTACGCGGATTATTCAGGCAGTGAAAAAATCTTAAGAAAAGAATTTGGGAGAATTGTACAAAGAATCACAAAATTTTCTTCAGCGGGGAACAAACTTCTGGAGATCGGATCTGCATATGGTTTTTTTCTCCTGGAGGCAGAGAAATATTTTACATGTACAGGTATTGAAATTGCAGAATCTGCAGCAAATTATGCAAAGAGCCGGCACCTTAATGTCTATAATCAGCTTCCGGAAAAAGATCTTTTAAATAAAATAGGGCCTGTAAATATTGTGGTGCTGTTAGATGTAATAGAGCACCTACCGGATCCCTTAAAAACTATTCGTTTGGTTTCAGAAATAATTTCTGAAAATGGAATTATTGTGTTAACTACCGGTAATTTTAATTCATTGTATTCACGGATCGCGGGAAAAAAATGGAGATTGATGACCCCCCCGCAACACCTCTTTTTTTTTACATTCAAAGGACTAAAACAATTGTTGATGCAAACAGGATTTAAAATTGTGCTTGTTCGAAAACCTGCCAAACTCGTTCCCTTAAAATTAATCTTGTACCAGCTTACAAAACGTTTAGGGTTTAAAGGAAATTGGATCAACAGGATTTATGATCTGGGGATACCCGTAAATTTATGGGATACTTTTTTTATTGTGGCTAGAAAAGAGAAGTTAGAAAAAGTGAACCCTGAATATCCTAACGTTTAATTTTTTAACATTGAAAAATCAGGTATTAAAATTACAGGGACGATCCGGGTGTACACTGGAAATTATAGATGGCTCACAAGGCATTGTGTTGAGAAAATATGCCGGCACTGTTTCCTACAATTTGCGTTTGGAGAATCAGATAAAAAAACAAATAAATTTTTTTAACAACCTTCCCTTATCCGAATATTTTAATGCGCCAGCGGTATTTCAATATTCAAAAGGCTCAGACCGGCAATTGGCCTGGTTTGATATGGAATATATTTATGGAGAGAAATACAATGAATATTTTGAAAAATGTACAGTACAGCAGTTGAATCGCAACCTGGAAATATTCCTTGAATATTTTAGCCGCAGCCTGGATTTGAGTGTGCCAAAAAAAACAGATCCGGAGGTATTTTTGCAAAAAACAAAACAAATCCGTGAGGCTGTTTCTGAGGATATTTTGAAAGATCCTGTATTTTCAACTACGCTAACATACCTGGAGCAAAATGTTCCTGATGGATATTTGCCCCGGAATCCCTGCCACGGGGATTTTACGTTTTCGAACATGATCTTTAGCAATAACAACATATACCTGCTCGATTTTCTGGATTCATTTATTGATTCACCGCTGATTGATCTGGTAAAATTACGGCAGGACACCAAATTTTACTGGACCCTGTTTATTGATAAAACGATTCAAAACCACCAGGCCACCAAAATTATTCAGATCCTGAATTATTTCGACCGGCAGATTCAACAGTACTTTATGAATAATTCGTATATTCAGGGATGGTACGACTATTTGGAAAAACTTAACCTGATAAGAATATTGCCGTATTTAAAAACAAAAAATGAAATAATGTTTGTAATGGATTGTTTAAAAAGGTAAAAAATAATGTTAACATGAATGATTTCTCCTAATATGTTAGAAGACTCCAATGATTGGTAATAAGGGATTAATTAAAAAAAACAAAATAAGATTTAAGGAATTAGATTGTTTTAGAGGAATAGCGGCTTTATTTGTTATGCTGTTTCATTATAGTCGTGATTTTGAATTATTTTTTGGATTCATTCCATTACAATATGGATATTTGGGTGTACAATTATTTTTTATGATAAGTGGATTTGTCATTTTTATGACCCTTGAAAAAACTACACATTACAAGGATTTTATAGTATCAAGATTTTCAAGATTATATCCGACTTATTGGGCAAATGTTATACTCACTTTTTTATTTATTAATTATTTTAATATTATTCCTGTAAAATTTACTGCAACCCAGCTATTGGGTAATTTAACTATGTTTCAACATTGGATGTTAATTAAAAACATAGACAGTGTTTATTGGACACTTTCAGTAGAATTAAATTTTTACATTTTAATATTCATTACTTTCCTAATCAACAGGATAAAAAACATAGAAAAAATAGGGGTGGGTTTTCTTTTAATTATGTTAGCAGTTCACTATATTAAAAAGTTTATTGATCTACCATTTTATTATGTAATGCCATTATTACACTGGGGTCATTTATTTTTTGCAGGAATTATTTTTTTCAAACTGAAAAGTATGAAAGCCAATAATTATTATCATATTCTGATTTTATTTTCAATGTTGGTTCAGGTACTTTTAAATAGTAACAAATTGGCTGAAAATATTATAATATTGGCATTTTATGGATTATTCTATTTGTTTATTTACAATAAAATGAATTTTATAAATAATAGAATTCTTATATTTTTGGGAAGCATTTCATATTCCCTTTATTTATTTCACCAGATTAACGGATTTATTTTTTATAAAATGATAGACTTTATTCATTCAGAATATATTAAGTATATACTAGTTTGTATTTTTTCTGTAACTATGGCATCCTTAATTTCATATTTTATAGAAAGACCTATGTTAAGATATATTCGTTCATTTAATAATAAACGTAATAAAATTAATTTCAAAAAATTAAATATAAAATGAATTTGATAGTACCTATGGCCGGAAGGTCCAGCCGGTTTCCCGGAGTCCGTCCCAAATGGATGCTCACCCATCCCAATGGGAAGTTTATGGCCTTAGAGGCCATATCCGGTTTTAATCAGGATTTAATAGACAGGATCTTTTTTGTATACCTTAAAGAACATGAAGAGCAGTACAAATTTTTAAAAGGCTTCCGGGAAGAACTCGAAGATGCCGGATTAATAAAAAAAATCCTTATGGTGGAACTTCCGGAGCCTACCCGCGATCAGCCGGAAACCGTGTACCAGGCCATCAAAAGGGCGGGTATTAAAGGCCCGATTTTAATAAAAGACTCAGATAACCGGTTTACCGCAGACATACCCGCCGGGAATTTTATTCATTATTATAACCTGAACGAAGCCGGCCTGATTAAACCTAAAAATAAAAGCTACATTGCCACCGACAGTTTTGGTAATGTGGTGAACATTATCGAAAAACAGGTGATCAGCCCGTATTTTTGCGTAGGGGGATATGGATTTGAAAGTGCGGAACTCTATACCCAATCCCTGCAAAAGATTAATTCCGGGGCCGACCGGTATATCAGCAATGTAATCTACCAGGCCCTGCTTGATAAACAGATTTTTAAGGCAGAACCCGTACGTGATTATAACGACTGGGGAACCCTGGAAGACTGGGAACGGTATAAACGATCATTCGCTACCTTATTTATTGATCTTGACGGGATAATATCCGAACATTCTGCCTCGCATTTTCCTCCGTATTACGGAGAATCCGGGCCCCTGAAAGAAAATGTGGATATTTTAATTGAGCTGCACAACACCGGAAAGTTCCAGTTTATCATTACCACGGCACGCCCTGAAAAATACCGGAAGATCACGGAAAAACAACTTCAGCAGTTTGGCATACACTACACGGCCCTGTTAATGGATATGTTTCATTCCAAACGGATCATTATTAACGATTACAGCAAATCCAATCCTTACAAAAGCTGCGATGCCATTAACCTGAAACGGAATTCCACGGAACTGAAAGAAATTTTGCGGGAAGCCCTGGGGGTGGATTATGAGGAGATCTAATAAGGTTAGAATGTTAAAAATTTACTTTTGATGATTTTTAAAATGAATAAAAAATCAATGATTTACCGGTTTTTAAAACGGGTTAAGTTTATTCTGTATTACCCGGTTTACCGGAAACGTATTCAAAAAATTGAAAAAGAGCAACTCGTATTCTATTCGGCTTTTGTTAAACCCGGAACACTCTGTTTTGATATCGGGGCCAATGTTGGGGATAAAACCGGATTGTTTCGGAAACTTGGGGCAAAAGTGGTGGCTGTGGAACCGCAAAAAAAATGCTGTAAAATTATTACCAAAAAATTCGGGAACGATACGAATGTGATTCTTATAAATAAAGGGCTGGGAGCGGAGGAAAAGGAAATGGAGATCAGCATATGTGAGGATGCCAATACCATTTCAACCATGTCGGAAAAATGGAAAACTGAAGGCCGTTTTGCCGGAAAATACACCTGGGACAAAAAAGAAATAGTGCAGTTAACCACACTCGATATCCTGATTAAAGAATACGGAATACCGGATTATTGTAAAATTGATGTGGAAGGGTTTGAACTGGAGGTATTAGAAGGGTTAACACAACCCTTACCCTTGCTGTCTTTTGAGTTTACTGCAGAATTTTTCAATGATGCTGAAAAATGTTTAAATCATTTGCAGCAACTGGGTAACATTGAAGTGAATTTTTTTATGGAACCCGGAAAATTTCTGTTTAGCAAATATGCCACTCCTGAAAATATAATACATAAAATAAAAACAATTAATGATAAAAATCTTACCGGGGATTTTTTTGTAAAGTCTGTAATGTAGAATAAATCGAACAGCTAATTTTAATTATAAAGTTAATTAATTGATATAATAAATATGAATGTTTTGCTTTTGCTTAAGATACCGGGAATCAGGAGAATGTTGTTCATTTTTGATTCTGTTTTATGGTTTGGATATAAAATAAAAATAAAGTTTAGAAAGTTTAAATGGGAGAATAAAAGGTATACAATCGGAGTAACTACATTTTTAGACAGATATGATCTCTATTTTAAAAAGTTATTAAAAAAACTGGTCTGGCTTTTCCCGGATAATGAAATAATAGTGGCTATAAATGGGCACTATAAAACTGCGGAACAACAAATATATTTAAGAGAGATTTCCCGGTATTGTGCACAATTTAATAATGTTAAAACAGTTAGTTTTCTTCAACCGCAGGGATTGAGTAAATTATGGAACCAGATAATTTTAAACAGCAGTAATACGTCGAGTATAATTATTAATGACGATATAAGGGTTTTGCCATTATTCAGAAAAGAAATCCAACATTCCGGAATTCTTTCTAAGAAGTTTTGTCTCATGAAGGGTAGTTTTAGTCATTTCCTGATTTCAAAAGAGGTAATAAAAAAAGTAGGATGGTTTGATGAACGCTTTCTTGAGATAGGAGGCGAAGATGATGATTTTCATGTACGGGCAGAAATGACAGGAGTCAGACAAGACAGAATTCCGATTTATTCTATTAAAAATTACGGGCATAAATTAAAAATTAACTCCTATGGTAAACGGGTAGATGATCAGCAAAAATTTTATTCTAATTACAACAGTGAGTTTTTATACAAAAAGTGGAGAATTGAAAATGCTGCTTTTAAAAACAGTTTTTATATTATTAAAAGCCAGGGAAATTATTGGAAGCTAAGAGAAGGCATGGAAACCCCTGATTTTTATAATTTAAAATCCCTGAAACTCTGAAGTAAAGTTTAATTTTGAATTAGCGGTTAAATCAATCGGTTAAAAATTTAATAACCGGGCTAAACAATGGATGGATGAAAAAAATTAAAAAATGGAGTTATAAAATATTAGCTTTTTTATTTGCTGAAAAGTTTTTTACCAGGGTATTATTTCTCCGTGTAATAGATAATGCATTAAAAGATTGTAAAACCATACTTGAGTTGGGTTCCGGTAAAAGTTCCTGTTTAACTTTATTGAAAAAGGAATTTCATAAAACAGCGCTTGACATTTCAGATTCGGCTATACTGGCCTCCCAGGAAATGTGTGTCTACGATGATTATATTAAAGGGGATGTGCGTAATCTGGAAAATTATGTGAAGAAAAAATCATTTGATGCCGTGGTGGCGTTTGATCTTATTGAGCACCTAAAAAAAAAAGACGGATATGAATTAATTCATCAAATGACCGAAGTGGCTAAAAAAGCAATAATCATTTATACACCAAACGGATTTCTTAGGCAGGATCCTTTTGATAATAATCCATATCAGGAACATTTATCCGGGTGGGATTATGAAGAAATGCAAAAAATGGGATTTAAAGTGTATGGCATAAATGGGTTTAAAAAATTGCGTAAGGAATTTTCATATACAAAAATTCGTCCGGCTGTTTTTGGCAATTTTATAAGTAATCTTAGCTGGATAATTTTAATACTCCTTGATAAACAGAATTTGTCATTTTCAATACTGGCGGTAAAAAAAATAAACACTTAATGAAAATATTATACATTACCGGGGGTAACGGACCGGACTATTTAAATGATTTAATTTTTCACGGATTATATTCAATTTTCGGGAATGATGTAGTTGACAGCCATTGTTTGTTTTATTTGTACCGGCAATATACCAGTGAAGAAGAGAAGTATAAATTATACGGAAGAGGATTTACGGCCTATGCTACTGTAAAAAATGATGATATTGATCGAACCGATTTGTTTTATAAAATAAAAAAGAAATATTTTGATATTATAATTTACGGATCAATATGGAGATGCCGGGATTATTTAAAAATTGTATTGGAAAATTATCCGGCAAATAAAATTATATGTTTGGATGGCGAAGACCATCAAAAAATTCATCCCTTACAAAAGAAGCTACCTTATTTTAAGCGTGAACTAAAAAAACAGAAATATGGATTATATCCCATATCCTTTGGGATTCCGGAAGAAAAAATCAGAAAAAAAAATCGGGAAAAAATAAATAAGTTTGCTACCGTAATTCCAGGGAATAGGGAAACTTACATCTTTAAAAATGAGCGGGATTATTATAAAGATTATAATGAATCGTATTTTGGATTTACCGGAAAAAAAGGAGGATGGGATTGTTTGCGACATTACGAAATTTTAGGCAGTTATTGTATGCCTGTATTCAAAAATATAGAAAAATGTCCGGTTGATACTTTATATAATTTCCCCAAACAAAATTGTATTATAGCTAATAAGCTGGCATTAAATAGTAAACTTAATAAAGAACAGTATTATGAAATTCTTGATAATTCATTTAATGTATTACTGAATAAGCTTACTACAATTAAAGTTGCTGAGTACATGATCGATACTTTGAGGGGTTTAAATAATTGACATCACTAGTTAAAAATATTAGGTTTCCCAAACTAGCACGTGATTCATTTCTCGTGGTTTTTTCAAATGGCATAAATTTTTTAACTGCCGGATTATGGGGCGTACTGCTGGCCAGATGGCTGGGGCCTGAATTTTTTGGACAATATGGGTATTGGACCGGATTTTTCCAGATTGTATCCACAATTATCCAATTTGGTCTTCCGGGAATGCTCACCCGGGAGCTTACAGTGCCACATGTTAACGCAAAAAAGCTATATTTTAGGTTTTTTATTAGTTATCATGTATCGGTATCCTTTATAATTACCGGAGTTTTAGTTCTATTCCTTATTTTTAAAGTTAACAATGTTGAAAGTTTTGTATTGGGACTCTCTACATTATTTATTGTTTTTAGCGGTGGAATAACCAATACGATTACCGCCTGGTTTTTTGCTAAAGGGAGAGCGCCCTTAATTACTTTTCTGGCTGTAATCAGAAGTGTTTTGGTAATTACTACTGGGTTATTGTTTAAATTTCTTGATATACATGTTGTATATTTATTATTTATTCCTGCCTTTTATTCTATAATCAGAGTGATCTATATTTTTCGGATTATTTTCAAGGAAGCGCATTTCAGGATTTTTGATTTTATTGGAATAAATTTCACAAAACATCAACTTCTGAAATTCTGGCGTTTTACCTGGGCATTTGGATTGGTAGCCATTATCGGATCCATTAATATAAACAGTAATCCTGTTATTTTAAAATTTCTGGGGTATACCGATTATGACTATGGTATTATAAATGCGGCATACAGGATAAATGGTATTATTGGATTAACAGGCGGGGCCATATTAAATGTAATTATGCCCTGGCTTAGTAAAGGTTTTTTTCTTTCGCCAAAAAACTTTTCAGTTTCATTTTTAAAAATATTTAAACCTATATATTCATTTAATATTTTAATGATAAGTTTATTAATAATATTTTCGAAATATATTATTCTATTGTTGTATGGTAAAGATTATGAGGCCTCGGTTCCATTTATGCTGCTATTCTCAGTTGGTGCATTAAGTGCTTTATTGCCGTTTTTCAGTTCTGCAATAATTGCTATAAATAAACAGAAATTTAATTTGTATATGTCACTTGTGGTATATACGGTATATCCAATATTAAAGCTGATTTTTATTCCCAAAATGGGTACTATATTTATTGGCTGGATTGAGGCTATCGGACCCTGGGTAAATGCACATGTGTTTATAATTTTTCTGGCGTATCATATTAAACCAAAATTAGATTACAGGCTATTTATTTATTTTGAAATAATAGCTCTTTGCGGTATTGCCCTGCCATTATATTTAGTAAATTCTGAGGTTAATGTATTTTTATCTGCATCAATCGTTATAATTGTTAATTTATTATTAGCAAGAGGATTAAATTTTTTTAAAATCAAAGATATTTTACACAGATTGCAGGTATAGAAGTTTATTTCTATATTAATCTGATTCGAAAATTTGCTGTATTTCAACTTTAGAATTCTACAATTAAAATATATTCAATTAATTTCCTTAAGGAATAATTATATTTAACAAAAGAGCATTTATGAAACTTATTTTATTCATGCCTGAAAATGGGTCTATTTCAAAATCATTTTTTAATGGATTTATAAATCAGGCGACCACTATTAAAATAGTTGATTATTCAAAGATTATTTCTTCCAGATTAATAAAAGCGGATAACAAAGGAAGCTATCTTCCCTATAATTACAGAAATTATATTAGGAACAGATTACTTGTTAAAATTCAGAAATTGTACTTACAGGTTGTAATGGAAGAAAAACCTGATTTAATTATTGTGTACAACGACCAGATGCTAACCGGTGAAACGGTGCGGGAAATAAAAAAAACAGGATGTAAAGTGGTGGTGTACCTGGCTGATAGCCCCCTGTTCCTGGTACGCAGGGACCATATGCTGAAGATGATGCTGGAGGTGGACCGGGTATTTGCCCCCGATAGTTACTGGCTGCAGCAATTAAATATTATGGGGATTACCCATACTTCATTTTTAATTCCCGGATATAATGCTGACCAGTATTATAAAAAAGAAGTTACCCGCGAAGAAATGGACGAATTGGGTAGCGACCTGATATTTGTGGGCTCTCCGTATCAGAATATCTGGGGTTATAAACGGGCGCTGTTTTTAAATTCATTTAGTCAGTTGGACATTAAAATATACGGCCCGCAAAAATGGGAGCGCTGGTTTTTCGAATTCCCCAATTTAGAAAAAAGATGTGTGTTAAGTAATACTCGTATCTCTGATGAGACAATAAACACCATGTTAAATTGCTGCAAAATATACCCCGTAGATGCCAACCCGGGGATAATTAATGGTTTGCATATTCGTATCTTTGAATGTATTTCGGCCGGGATATTACCCCTGGTGGAATACAGGGCAGATATAAACCGGGTGTTTGATCAGATTGAATTGCCGGTAATTACAAATTATTTGGAAGCTCCGGAACTGGCCCGGTATTATATTAATAATCCCGGCATTACCGCCGAAAAAGTAAAAAAATTATCCGGTTTTATATCCCGGAAGTATTCTGCTTTGCAGGGAGCGGAACAAATAATACATGATATTTTTTAATATAATACGATGTTAAAAAAAATCTCCTATAAAAATCCGAATAAAGAAATTGTTGAAGCATTGGTATTGTTTTTTCTGGGGATACTATTTGTTTATAAATTGCCTAATATATTAGCCGATGCCTATTTTCTGGGAATTTTAATAGCGTTTTACCGGTCAAAAAACGATGTGTTCTGGTTTGCGCTGTTATTATTATTTACAGATGCCCCGGGAGCATTATTGCCAAATGGGGACCTGAATTACGGTTTACCTATGCTTACTTCTCCTGCTTTCATAAGTTTCCAGGAAATTTTTATAATGCTTGCACTGATGAAAGCCTTACGAAAAAAAAGGAGATCTGTTTTTTTAATGTATAAAAAGATCTATCTTCTATTATTCTTTTATTTTCTGGTTTTGTTATTGTTTTCTTTTTTAATTGGGGTGTCTTTAAAAGATTTATTTAAAGCGGTTAAATGGTTTCTTCCCTGGAGTTTATTGTATACTGTGCCGGTGTTAATAAAAAAACAGGAGGACTGGATACGGTTTTTTAAACTGATTTTTGCTTTTGTTTTTTTAGCTTTTGGCAGCCAGATCTTGCACCTGTATTTGGGGCATCCGCCTGCCTGGCTGTTGGGGACTAATTTTCAACCCTCATCCGGTGCAACGGATTTTAATTTTGTTATCAAAACCTTAGACCCGGAAAATTATGAACAAAATGCAGCCCGCCCCATTTCGTCTTCAGGCGTAATGTTTACAGGTTTGGTGGGCGCCATGTTTTTTTTGCTGGATAAACAGAGATTTTTTAAAAAGAATTATTTATATACCATTTTATTTGTTGCCATATTTTCCATTATTCTCACAGCAACCAGGGGCTGGATTGTAGCTTTCGGACTGGCTACAGTATTTTACTTTATTTTTGTTGTTAAAGACATGAAATTATTTTTACGGATAATATTTCCTATAATCCTCATGTTTCTTTTAATTTTAATTTTTCCGGTTATACACAAACAATTAATTGGAGTACAAAAAAGGGTAAGTACCCTGGAAGCGGTTACCGAAGGGGATTTTTCGGCGCAAGGCACTAATGCCCGGGTTGATTATTCTTTAGATCTGTTGGAAGTATGGAAAGGCAGTCCGATTTTTGGTTGGGGATTTACTGGTACGTTCAGGCAAAATATGAACGGCCATGCCGGCCACGCCAACCTGCTGATGAATGTGGGTATTATTGGGTTTTTGTTTTTTATGATGTGGTGGTATGAATTATTTTCGAAACCCGTCAGTATAAGCCGCAAATTAAGCATAAGGAATCCCTATCGCAGGAGTTTACCCGTATTTACCATTGGATTTTTAATTTTTTTTATCATCCACAGTACCTCCGGGCAACAATTTACATATATTATAGGAGCGTATGGCATGTCATTTACCCAGATTTATTTTTATAACTACAGCGATTTTTTCATGAGAAATGCTTTAAGAGAAGAATATCGCCTGAAAAAAAGCAGCGCAGATAATGGACAAAATCATTAATATTATTTCAGACAGTTCGTTAAAATCCAATAAAGGGGGGCCTGGAAAAGTGCTGGTCAATACCCTCAAAGGGTTTGATAAAATTGGACAATATTATGCCATTAACCAGAACCCGTTATTATATAAGTACAACTGGATACAGGACGATCCTTATGCCCTGATTCAGGTTGCCGTAAAAAAAATTCCTGCTGTGGTAGGGCCTAATTTATTTATCCTTCCTAAAAATAAACCCTGGGGTATGCCTTCTTTAAAATATACCATTTATTTACATCCTTCATTTTGGTGCACTACGATTTGGGAAAATTTTAAAGAATGTCCGGTCCGGGTATGGCCGGTGGGGATCGACTGGGAAGCTTTTCAGGTCGACAAGAAAAAACGAAAAAAAAATGAAATGTTGCTGTACTTTAAAAAGCAGCCGGCAATTTTATTGGAAAAGGCAAAACATTACCTGGAGCTGGCCGGATATAAAGTACATGTTTTAGTTTACGGGCAGTATACAGAAGAAGAATACAAAACCGTGCTTGAAAAATCCTGGTTTGGCGTATGGATCGGGACCACGGAAAGCCAGGGGATCGGGCTGCAGGAAGCCCTGGCGTCTGACCTCCCTTTAATTGTGCTGAACAATACGGATGTGCGCAAAATAGAATCCCAGGCCGTACTTGACCTGCCGAAATACCTCAGCCGGTATATAGGTACTTCCATACCTTACTGGGACAATCGTTGCGGAATAGTTATTAACCGGATTGAAGACCTGCCCGGAGCCCTGAGCGACATAGTATCCCGGTATGATTCTTTTCAACCGCTGGAATATATACAGGAAAACCTGGGCCTTGAAAAATGTGCCCGCCGGCTGTTGGGTTATTTTGATGAATTGTATCAAAATTTATCTGATCAGGGAGGAATACCCAAAACAGATAACAGCAGGGTGGCAGAACTCAGGATTTATATGATATATAAACTGTTTTATCTCCGTTCTTTAGTAAAAAGAATATACCGTAAACTTTACCGAATTTTTAAAAACTATTAAGGTGCATATATTTCTTGCATTACATCCTTCCGGAAACATGCAGGTACCCGGGAATACCACCTGGCTGAGGAACCTGTATGAACCTATGCTGGACCTGGGGCACACCGTATTTCTGTTCAGGCTGGATAAATTTACAGCCGATAACCAACTGGTATTTCGCAGCCAACGCTACCGGGAAAAACTCGCTGCAGCGCTTGTAAAAACCTTCAGAGAAGAGCATTACAAAAATCCTTTTGACCTCTTTTTTTCATACCTTACCGACCGGGATATTGCTCCCGATATTGTAAAGCAGATCAAATCCTCCAGTGTGCCGGTGGCTAATTTCTCCTGCAACAATACCCATCAGTTTTATTTAACCCAACATATTGCACCCTTTATTGATTTTAACCTCCATTCGGAAAAAAATGCCCGGGAAAAATTTCTGGCTATCGGGGCCAATCCGGTGTGGCTTCAGATGGCTGCCAATCCAACGTATTATTTCCCTCAACAAACCGGTAAAAAATATGAAGTCAGTTTTGTGGGTATGAATTATGCCCGCCGGGCATATTATATTTCTTCGCTGCTTGAAAATAATATCAATGTATCCTGTTTTGGCCCCGGATGGATTCTTTCGGGCAAAACAAAATTCAGAAAAGAAACAAAAAGGAAAGTGAACCTTTTTAGTGCGTTTTTAACTGCCCATCCGGAGAAACGGTATATGTTTTCTTCGGCGCTGGCAGATTATGATTTTAGCAGGCTGCTGATTCGCAAATTTCCCGGGAATTTTTACCCGCCCCCCTCTGATGAGCAAGTTTTGCAGATTTATAATCAGAGCGCCATTAACCTGGGATTTCTCGAAGTGTATGGCAGGGACAACAATAGTTTTACCCAACTGGAGTACCACCTGCATCTGCGTGAATTTGAAATACCCATGGCCGGCGGATTGTATTGTACCAATTATTGTGAAGAACTGGCGGAATTTTATGAACCGGATAAGGAAGTAATTGTTTTTGGCAATGAACATGAGCTGCGGGATAAAATTAACTATTATCTTAAGTATCCTGCCCGGGCTGAAAACATCAGAAAAGCCGGCTATTTGCGTGCGCTGCAAGAACATACCTCCCAGGAACGGCTCCGGAAACTTTTTATTCAGCTTAAGTTGGACTAATTTCGCCGTACTATGCAAAATATTTTAGTGAGTGTTGTTTTGCCGGTTTATAACGGTGAAAAATATATAAAAGAGGCTATAAAAAGTGTGTTGGCGCAGACCTATACCGACTACGAGTTAATAATTGTGAATGACGGGTCAACGGATGGGTCTTTGGAGATCATCAAAACGTTTACAGACAGCAGAATTGTAATTATCGATCAGGAAAATAAAGGACTGCCGGCTTCATTAAATATGGCCATTCAAAGGGCAAAAGGCGATCTGATTGCCCGTATGGATGCCGATGATGTTTGTATGGAAAACCGGTTTAAAGAACAGGTGGATTTTATGAAAAGCCATCCCGATTGTGTGGTTGTGGGTTCCAATGCTATAGAAACGGATGAGGCCGGGAATGAAATATATGTATCCGATCTGCCCCGGGAAGCTGAGGATATCCGGGAAATCCTTCAGCACCGTTTGAATATCGGCAAACCCTTTATGCCTTTTTACCACAGTTCAACGATGTTCCGCAAGAAAGACTTCCACGCGGTTGGGGGGTATCCTTTATTAAGGGGCGAAGATGTAATCTTTTTTAACCGATTAATTAATAAAGGAACTTTTTATAATCTGAACACTCCATTAATTAAATACAGGATTGTCCCTTTGGCATTTTCTCTCAGACATATGCCGGAACTGAATACCTACAGGTCGATTCTGGTAAAAGCAATTAAAAACGAAACAATAGAAGAAAATGATAAAAAGTTTTTAATGGAGTTGGGGACTATAAAGGTTTCAATACGGAAAAGGAAATTTAACTATTATACCTACCTGGGTAAAAAATATCTTTTGGCAGGCAACAATAAAAAACAATCCCTGAAGAATGCTTTCCATGCTATTAAAATTTGCCCCTTTTCTTTCCGGCCCTGGTTCTTAATACTATTGAATATGGTTCCGTTTAATTATTTGCAATTAAAAAAAACCTGGCATCGTATTCAGTTTCGGTAAATATTGAGTATTTTCAATCAGGTACAGATTGATTTTGTGTATGTTTTGGGATTATATTGGTAATTTTAATGGGGATTATTTCCCATATTCAGATTTTGAATCATTTTAAAATGTTTATTAAGCTGTTCTTTAGTGAATAATTTTTTATTAAAACTTTCAAGAGAAAACAATACACTTAATTTTCTGCTGCACAGGACAAATAAAAAAAATGAAATCCTGGAGGGTAAAAATACCTTGTATCACGATTTTTTACAATGCCGTGAATACCGGTATAAAAGCACGTTAATTGTTGTCTTGGGCGATATTTTCTCTTTAGAACCCGGGGCGTTGTATCAGCTGGTGGAATCAGAAAACAAATTTGAAATTTTACAAAACTTAAAAGGACTAAGTTATATTATTTCGATTAATGAACCGGATGGCAGAGTAGATGTATATAATCCGCTTTTTGGAATGTTGCCGGTGTATTATTACGAATCCAAAGATTCTGTGATCATTTCAGACAGTATAGATTTATTTGTTCATTTGAAAGATATTGATGTACAGCTTAGTCTGAATAAAAAATATGTACTCGAACAATTTTTATTTTTTTACCCGATAGTAAGCAGTTCATTATTTAATGAAATTAGGCTTGTACCGGCCAATTCGTTTTTATCCGTTTTTAATTCAGGGATTGAAATAAAAAAATATTTTTTCATTGAGGATTATTTTTCTGAAAATCCTAAAAAGTGGAGAAAATCATTGCCCGGGATATCAACTATTTTTCTAAAAAATTTAAAATTCTATTTTCCGGAATCTCCGCATTGGATTGCATTTACAGGCGGTTTTGACGGCCGCACTCTGGTATCTTCGGCGATTGCGGCGAATCAAAATTTTTCAGCCTACGCTTTTGGTACCCCGGCAAATGATGATGTGAATATTCCCCTGAAAAATTCGCAGGAATTGGGGATTCCTTTCACCCCCCTGTATCTGAATGAAAATAGCTACATTCATAATTATTATGAACTGGGAAGAGAAGTTTCTATTTTAAGCGGCGGAGAATTAAGCCATATTTACAATCATTTTTTATATGCCGCCAAAGAACTGGGCAAATCTTATAATACCATGCTTACCGGGTATTGTGGCAGCGAAGTATTGCGGGCGCCGCATTCAACCGGGGCAGTACTATCGTCCGCAACAAAAGAATTTTTATTTTACGAAAATCAAAAAAACTGGGAAAATTTAATTCGGGACCGTTTTTATCAGCTATCCTATATACATCATGATTATTTTAAACCGGATTTGGAAG
Source organism: Bacteroidales bacterium (assembly GCA_016934395.1). Lineage (GTDB taxonomy): Bacteria > Bacteroidota > Bacteroidia > Bacteroidales > UBA10428 > JAFGSZ01. The sequence continues at coordinate 9,703 of JAFGSZ010000124.1, read as the reverse complement.
AATTAATAAGGGAACTAATTGAATATAGGGAAAACCGGTTTAAAGTAAAGAAGCTGAAGCCCAATCAAAAATTGTATATATTTATTTTTGAAGAAGCCTTCCGAAAGTTTTTTGGAAACTGGATAAAAGTCCAGCGGCCCTTTATCCGGGTGCGGATACCTTATCTCGATGCTGAATTTATAAGGGAGCTTTTAAAAACGGAACTGGCCGGGGTAAATAATAAATTTTACACAAAAAATCCGGTTTACCGGTTTAAAGGACAAGCGCTGTATGCGCATATTATAAAAAAAACAAATGCTACCCTGTACAGGCTAAAAACCGGGAAAGGCTACCGTCCCAAAGACCTGATCCGGTTATCAGGGTATCTTGTTCTTATTGTGAAATATATCCGAAAAAAAATTGTCCGAAAGATCACTACACCAAATCTGGATAACCTGTCTATACTTACGGGAATCTATGAAAATCTGGAGAAATACCCGTTAGAAAAATTTGAAGAGATGTATAAGGTAAAGGAACTCAGACAGTATCTTCGTGATTTTAAAAATGTCAGCAATGAATCACAACGGGATGAAGCAGTTATGGCCCTTTCGCAGGTAACCTATCTGAAATATCTTAAAGAAAAAAATATATTATGAAAACTATACATCTTTTAACGGATTATAAAAATCAATTTGGATCAAAGTATTACGATACACCCTATCGTAGTGGTTTTGATAAAAAACTTCTTGGGGAGTATTTTTTAAAATGCGGGTATACCGTTCAATTTTTAAATTTCAGCAACATCGATTTATTAAATAATTATAACGGATCGAACATTATATATACCTCAACCGAAGATATGGGGTATTTTTATAAAAGTTATATCGAAGATGTTATTTATGGGTTATCCTTATCCGGTGCCAATGTAATGCCTGCATACAAATATCTTAAAGCAAATAACAATAAGGTATTTATGGAGCAATTGAGGAAACAAAACCTGCCATTTACATCTGAACATTTATACTCGTATTCATTTGGGACAAAGGAAGAATTCGAAAATTTACCACATAAAATCACCTATCCCTGTGTTATTAAAAAGGCTGAGGGGGCCAGTGGAAGAGGAGTTTACCTGGCAAATTCGCAACGTGAAGCGATGGGCATTATAAAAAAAATAACCAGGACAAAAAATTTAAAATATGAATTATGGGATCTGGCCCGGTCGTTTAAACATAAGGGGTATAAAAGAGATTCACGGTACAGGTCAAAATGTATTGTTCAGGAATTTATTCCGGATCTAACAAACGACTGGAAGATTTACATTTTTGGTGACCGGTATTATATTTTTTACAGGCCGGTTTTTAAACATCGTGGGTTCAGGGCATCCGGGGGGGGATATCCGAATTATTTTTATGGTAAAGATGCCTATAAACCGGAAGGTTTATTGGATTTTGCTAAAAAAATATTTGATAGCCTTGATGTTCCGCATTTGTCCATAGATATTGCATACGATGGGAAACGGTTTTATTTGCTTGAATTTCAGGGGCTGTATTTTGGCACAGCGGGAATTGTAAGATCAAAAGAATTTTATACCTGCGATAAGGGTAACTGGATTGAAGTAAAAAATACCCTGAATCAGGAACAAGTTTATGTGGATAGTATTGTCAGTTACCTGAATTCAAAATGAAAATTTTATTCATCAGCAGTGCGAATGCCAGACAGAGGATAAGCCCGATTATTAGAAGTCAGGGAAATTCTTTAAAATTAAAGGGTGAACAGGTAGAATATTATGGAATAGCGGGTAAAGGTGTTTGGGCATATATTAAACATATCCGGCTGTTGAGGAAATTTATAAAAAAACAAAAGTTTAATATTTACCATGCTCATTATTCATTATCGGCAATTACAGCATCCCTGGCGGGATGTAAGCCTTTAGTGGTATCCCTAATGGGCAGCGATGTAATGGCAAAATCCGGGTACAGGTTTCTGATAAGAATTTTTAATGTTTTATTCTGGAAGGCCTGTATTGTAAAATCAGAAAGCATGAAGAGCCGGCTGGGAATAAAGCATGTCCGGGTAATTCCAAACGGAGTGGACCTTGATACTTTTGTAGTTATAAATCAAAAAGAAGCCCGGGAAAAACTGTATTGGCATACGCAGCATAAACATATACTTTTTGCGGCCAATCCGGAGCGTTATGAAAAAAATTTCAAACTGGCACAGGAAGCTTTTACCCGCATGGCAATACCTTCTGTTGAAATGCATACCTTAATTAATATTCCTCCGGATAAGATGCCCTTATACTATGCAGCTGCAGATGTAATGATCCTTACCAGTTTATGGGAAGGCAGCCCGAATGTAATTAAAGAAGCCATGGCCTGCAATTGCCCGGTGGTGAGCACAGATGTAGGGGATGTGAAACAAATTGTAAACAATACGGAGGGATGTTTTATATCTGAAGCCGAACCTGAAGTATTTTCCGGAAAAATCCTGACTGCACTTAAGCTTAATAAACGGACAAACGGGCGTCAGAGGATAATAGATTTACAACTCGACTCAGAATCAGTGGCGGGTAGACTTTTAGATATTTATACACGAATAAAAAATAATGATTAAAAAGCTTATTATATTAGGGAATCACATTCAGGCGCTTGGATTATCAAGAATGGCAGCAAAAACCGGACTGGAGGTAACCCTGTTTAGTGATTATAATTTATCGCTCACAAGATTTTCAAATACCTGCAATACCTTTATCCGGTTTACAGACCAAAAAAATTTACTTGAAAAGTTATTATCACATTCAGGTCCTGATAAAACAGCGCTTCTTATTCCGACAAACGACAGCCTGGTTTGGTTCTTACGGGAAAATTACCAACAATTATCAGTCTTGTATAATTTAGGAATTGCCGACCCGGAGGTAACGGAAATGTGCTATAATAAAAAGAAAACTTATAAAGCCGCACTAGAACTGGATATTCCCATACCAAAAAGTTATTTCCCTGAAGATGAAAATGAGATGTTGCTAATGATTCCCGAAATAAAATTTCCGGTGATTTTAAAACCGGCAGTTATGCATACTTTTTATAAACTAACCGGCAAAAAAGTATATAAATGCCACAATCAAAACGAACTCCTGTTTTATTATAATAAAATATTACAATTTATTCCTGCTCATGAAGTAATTATTCAGGAATTTCTGGTGGGGGGAGCTAAAAATCTGTATTCACTGGGAGCATTTTCAGCAGAGGGCATAGTGTATGGCAGCTTAGTGGCCAACAGGATCAGGCAGAAACCTATGGATTTTGGTATTTCGACTACCTTTGCAAAAACAATAATAAACGAACGGATAAATCAGCTGGGAAATAAATTATTGTGTGATGTGAAATATTTTGGTTTATCTGAAGTTGAATTTATGTTTGATGAAAAAATTAACGACTTTAAACTTATTGAAATAAATCCCCGTGCATGGAAATGGCATTCCATTACCAATAAGCTTGGGGTGAATTTAATAGAAATGATGGTAAATTATTTAAACGGCAGACCACCGGAAGTATTTGAAAATAAAAAAGAAAATGTGGCCTGGGTAGAAAGGGTTACAGATACGTTTATTTCATTTAAAGAAATACTGAAAAAAAGATTAACAGTAAAGGAATTTCTGAAAACGCGTAAGCTGGAAAAAGAATATGCGGTGTGGTCGAAAAAAGACCCGTTACCGGCTCTTATGTACCTGATACTTATTCCCTATTTATTTCTTAAAAGAAACTAATATGCCGACAGTGTTCATTTTAATTTTTCTTATTATTTCGGGCATCAGCTCGTTATGGTACTATTATTTACATAAAAAAACCCATATCAGTATTTCTTTTTTGTATAAAGATAATCTGATAGTAATAGGGGTTGTATGCCTACTTACTCTGTGTGGGTATTTTATTTTTGATCAGAAAATATATAGTTGGGCAATTTCATTATTATTAATTCCCGCAGGAGTTCTTATATTTTCATTCACCCTGACAATGATTCGTTTCTGGAGAACGCCAAAGCGTAAAATTACAGCCCTTGAGCATGAAATTGTTTCTCCTGCTGACGGGAATATAATTTATATTAAACGCATTAAAAAAGGAGAAACGCCTGTTTCTATTAAAAAAGGAACACTGGCCAGCCTTGAAGAACTTACAAAAACACCGATTCTTCAATCTCCCTGCTGGCTTATTGGTATTAATATGACTCCTTTTGATGTACATAAAAACTGTGCTCCCGTTTCAGGAAAAATTGTATTAAATACGCTTACTCCGGGTGCATTTATGTCTCTGAAAGATTTTGATGCCCTTACAAAAAACGAAAGAAATACGCTGGTTATTCAGAATAATAAAATTACCGTTGGAGTTGTGCAAACAGCGTCCCGGTTAGTGCGTAGAATAGTCAGCTATGTTTCTGAAGGGAAAGACATCAAAAAAGGGGAATGGTTTGGTATGATACGATTTGGAAGTCAGGTGGATTTAATTATCCCGGATTCATGCACAATAAATGTGTCACTTAAAGAGCAGGTATATGCAGGAAAAACTATAATGGCAACTTTAAATAATGAACATACTGATTGATATCGGCCACCCCGGTCATGTACATCTCTTTAAAAATTTTGCCAATAAAATGATGGGTAAAGGCCATGCTGTGCTTTTCACCTGTCGACAGAAGGAGTTTGAGGTTGAATTACTTGAAAAGTACAAATTGCCTTATGTATCATTTGGTAAACATAAGTTTACCATATTAGGCAAAGCCTTCGGATTAGTTCAATTTAATTGTAAACTGCTTATTCAATCGATTAAATTTAAGCCCGATCTGTTTTTAAGTCACGGCTCGATGTATGCTGCACAGGTTGCCTGGTTGTTAAGAAAGCCGCATATTTCTTTTGAAGATACCGGGAATTTGGAGCAAATCCGATTGTATTTACCCTTTTCAAAATATGTGCTTACATCCGATAGTTTTCATAAAAATCTGGGTAAAAAGCAAATAAAATATAGCGGGTATCATGAACTGGCATACCTGCACCCTAATCAATTTACACCGGATGAATCTGTTCTAAAAATAATCAACTGTAATAAAGAAGACCGTATTTTTATATTGCGTCTGGTTTCCTGGAATGCCAGTCATGATAAAGGACAATCGGGCATCACAAAAGAAATGGTTCACAGAATAATTACAATATTAAATAATGCCGGAAGAATTTTTATTTCATCAGAAGCGGAATTGCCTGAAGACTTAAAAAAATTCAAATTAATTCTGCCTCCGGAAAAAATCCATCATGTATTGTATTACGCTAACCTTTTAATTACCGAGGGCGCCACCATGGCATCTGAATGCGCTATGCTGGGAACACCGGCTATTTATGTAAATAGTATAACTGCCGGAACCCTGGAGGATCAGGAAAAATATGGATTATTGTTCGGATTTCGAAATGATAATGGCGTCCTCGAAAAGCTTGAAGAACTTATCAATACAAAAGATTTAAAAAAGTTATGGCAAGTCAGGCGTGATAAAATGTTGAAGGATAAGATTGATCTTACCGAATTCCTGATCTGGTTTGTCGAAAACTATCCGAAGAGTGTTTCGGTTATGAAAGAAAACCCCGAATATCAGTATACATTCAGGTAATTGATTTTTCATCAGCTCGTTCTTTATCTGCCGGGCTGTTCAATTTAACTTTTTTCCGGTACTCTTCTGCTGAAATATTTAGTATAATAATTTTTTTTATCAACAAGCTTGAGTAATTTTACTCATCGTATTGAGTAAATTGTATTTTATGTTTGAACGAATTGAATTACAAATACTTAACAAAAGGATAAAGGAACCGCGTAAATTTATACAAGTGGTTATGGGTCCCCGACAGGTTGGAAAAACCACTATGGTAAGCCAGCTGTTTAAGCAACTATCCATTCCCGGCATCTTTGAATCCGCTGATGCCATTGCTGCAGGAAACACAATCTGGCTGCAGCAAATTTGGGAAGCTGCCCGTCTGAAAATGAAAACCCAAAAGGCGAATGAGTTTTTATTAATTATCGATGAAATTCAGAAAATTCCCAACTGGAGCGAAACCATAAAAAAACTCTGGGACGAAGATTCATTAAATAATATCCCGTTAAAGCTTATTCTTCTTGGATCTTCACGCCTTTTACTTCAGCAGGGCTTATCAGAATCGCTGGCCGGCCGATTCGAAACCATTTATATGACCCATTGGACACTCGAAGAAATGTTTCAGGCATTTGGCTGGGATGCTGATCGGTTTGCCTGGTTTGGGGGATATCCGGGCAGCGCTGGTTTAATACAAGATGAAATGCGATGGAAAAAATATATTTGTGATTCTATCATCGAAACAAGTATTTCAAAAGATATTCTTATGCTCACCCGCATTGATAAACCCGCTCTGCTTAAAAATCTTTTTGAACTGGGATGTGTTTATTCGGGTCAGATTGTATCACTGACAAAAATGCAGGGGCAGCTTTTGGACGCGGGCAATACCACCACATTATCACATTACCTTAGACTGTTGGATACAGCCGGATTGCTGGGGGGGCTGGAAAAATTCGCTCATACAGTTATTAGAAAACGTTCGGGCAGCCCGAAATTCCAGGTGCATAACAATGCCTTGTTAAGCGCACAAGACATAAAAACACTCCCGGAAATACAGTCAAATCCATCCGGTTGGGGCCGGGTTGTTGAATCTGCTGTGGGTTCACATCTTATAAATCAGTCTTTACGAAATAATTTTTCAGTGTATTACTGGAGAGATCGTAATGATGAGGTAGATTTTATTTTGGAAAAAGGACAAAAAACCATTGCCCTTGAAATAAAAGCCAGTTTTATTAAAAATAAAAAAGGAATGGAAACTTTTCAGAGAAGATTCCACCCTGTAAAAACGTATCTTATTGATAATAATGGAATACCATGGAGTGAATTTTTAAAAATAAATCCCGTTGACTTATTTTAATGTTATATTATTTTGGATTTTCTAATAAAAACATACCAGAATCTTCTTAAATCACTGCAACAGCAGGATTTTTTGTTCCGGCCATTTAAGGATTATAGTACAAAATCAGAAAATAAAACTATTTTTCTGCGTCACGATGTGGACAAGTTGCCTGAAAATTCACTACGTGTTGCACAAATAGAATATAAGCTTGGTATAACAGGCACCTATTATTTTCGTATGGTCCCTGAGAGTTATCACGAAAAGATAATCCTGAAAATTGCCGCGTTGGGGCATGAGATCGGCTATCATTACGAAGATCTTACCCTGGCAAAAGGAAATTTTACGGCAGCCATTGAAAGTTTTCAACAACACCTTGAAAAATTAAGAACGCTCTGCCCGGTAACAACAGCCTGTATGCATGGCAGTCCAAAAAGCCCGTGGGACAGCCGGGATCTCTGGAAAAAATATAACTATCGTGATTATGGAATAACCGGCGAGCCGTATTTTGATATTGATTTTTCAAAAGTGTTATACTTAACAGACACCGGCAGAAGATGGGACGGGGATAAGGTGAGTGTGCGCGATAAAGTGTCAGGTAGTGATAATAATCTGCAAAACCGTTTTAGTTTTTTTAAAACAACCGATATTATACACGCCGCAGAAACCGGAAACCTGCCCGATAACATAATGATCACTATCCACCCGCAGCGCTGGACGGACAAACCCCTTCCCTGGATAAAAGAATTAATTTGGCAAAATGCAAAGAATGTGGTAAAGCGTTGGTTTTTTGTTGGGAGGCGATAAGATCATAATTTAAACCTTGCAGATCAAAACCTTCTAACCCTGTAACCTTGTAACCCTGTTTACCTTGTCAACTTGTAATCCTGTTTACCTTGTCAACTTGTAACCCTGTTTACCGTGTCAACTTGTAACCTTGTATACCTTGTCCCCTTGTTTACCTTGTTTACCCTGTAACCTTGTAACCTTGCAACCTTGTAACCTTGTAACCTTGTTTACCCTGTAACCTTGTTATTCATTAACACCATGAAATTTGAAATATTTTACCATTGGAGTATAATCACAAAAAAACTTCCTTTCAGGTTATAATTGTTCATTTATCAACACGTCTGAATTTTGAGATCAACGAATTATTATATAGATTTGAGTGTTAACTGTTAAAACCCACTAACATGAATAACGCTCAATATTGGATCAACACCCTTAAAATGGAAAAACATCCTGAAGGAGGATATTACAAGGAAATCTACAAATCCGATATCGTGCTAAAAGAAGGATGCCTGCCTTCCCAGTATTCAGACAGGAGAATTTGTGCCACCAGTATTTTTTATCTGTTACCCCACAATGAATCCCTTAAATTTCATCAGTTGCGAAGCGATGAGATCTGGTATTTCCATTTTGGCAGCGGTGTGAGTATACATTGTATTAACCCCGATGGCAGCCTGGAAACCCTTAAACTGGGTTTGGACCATGATGCCGGTGAAAAACCACAGATTGTACTTAAAGCCGGAACCATTTTTAAAGCTTCTGTAGGAAGTAAAAATTTATTTACCCTGGTGGGTTGTATGGTAAGCCCCGGATTTATTTTTGATGATCTTAAAATTTACGCTTTTGAGGAATTGATTGTACTTTTTCCCCAACACGAAGATTTTATAAGAAGTGTTAGTAAGGCATAATAATTTCAGGAAACTTTTAGTTATTTGTAATCGGAATAAATGGTCATTCAGGTATAAATTACTGATTCTGTAGAAGATATTTCCGCTAATTTTAAATGGGCTTCCGGACCCCCGTTCTAAATAATTTTCAAATAGTGGTTGTTAATAGTTTTTTAAGTTTTGTATATATTCTTATACTAACTTTGGTTATAGTGTTTTTGTAAAAATCAATTTTCACAAGAATAAATATACAAGATGATCTCTGATTTATCCTGGTTTTATTTTATTAGAAATTATGGTAAATGAATTTGTAAAAGAAGATGTGCTGAGGCCGAAGTTTCGCATTGAAAAAAAGAAAAAGTCAGTATCTTTTGAAGGGCAGTCGGGATTGGCGAATCCGGAACTTTTTTATGCACAGGTTACCCACCGTATTTTGGGGCTGATACAAAACTTTGATAATAAAATTACTATAAATTTTAAACTGGAGTATATAAATACCAGTTCATCGAAATGGATTTTACATATACTTAAAACGCTGCAGGCTGTAAAACCGGATGCTGATATTTTAATTAACTGGTATTACGAAGAAGATGATGAATCTATTGAAGAAGCTGGCGAAGTGTATCAGTCATTATTACGCATTCCGTTTAATCTGATTGAAATTCCGGATTAATCTCCATGAGTGTCATTCCGATCGATAGAGAGGAATCTTCGGCTAATGATTATCTCGCCAAATAAAAAGTTGAGGTCGCTTCTTCCCGAAAAGCCGGGATTCGCGATAACGGCTCCTTTGGCGATGACGCCCTGAAACGTCATGGCGAGCTTTGGGAATAGCAGCGGTTTGTGCGGCGAAGCCATCTTTTGAACAATACCAAATATTACAAGGTACTTCCAATACAACAAAAGATCGCCGCGGAATTCTCCAACCCACGGCCTTAGTCCAATTCCTCGCGATGACGTCTCGTTTGGGGATGACGGCTCCTTTGGCGATGACGCCCTGAAACGTCATGGCGAGCTTTGGGAATAGCAGCGGTTTGTGCGGCGAAGCCATCTATTGAACATTACTAAATATAACAGGGTAATAATATTA
>JAFGSZ010000123.1 GCA_016934395.1 Bacteroidales bacterium | reverse complement strand
TTTGGCAGAGCGGGAAGAAGCTTTATCCATCCATGATTTTTTGATTACTTTTTCATCAGGGAAAAAGTAATGGTACATATACCCCATGGAATAAACATGTTCTTATTCTGAAAAAAAATACGTTCTGAGACATTTTTTTTTGTATTGGAAAGTATATTTAAATCTTTATTCCTATTATACATTTCCATTCGAAACCAGGGCCGAATCCCTTGTGATTCGAGCTAAACATAAACTCCTTTCGCATCAGGATAGTTTTAATCAGAACAATTTGTTATTTTTCTATTATTAAGGAACTCCGGCCATTCACTGGGAAAGGCCTTTTAAAAGAAGGAATTTAGACCAGCAACGAATTTAATTGGATGTCATGGCGAATCCTTGGAGAGTAAAATGTTTTGTGCGGATAAAGCCATCTTAAGATTATTACAGGCAATAGAAAATAAATTGAATTATATTCAGCTTCAATCTCCCTAACCCTCTTCTCCAGGAGGGAAAGGATCCAGCAGGTTACATGATATTTTCTATATAAATTTATTCCTGTTTTGTACAAGACGTGAACACTCAAAAAAGTTTATTTATCTGATGTGAAAAATGCAAAAAACATCTATTTCAGGTTAAAACTTTTTTTTTGCAGGTTACTTTCTTTGGCAGCCTCAATAATTTCAATTCCAAGCAACGATTCCTCCGGCTTAACAATCAGCTCAGCGCCATGCACAATAACCTCGTAAATATTATTATAATAAGCAGAATAATTTCCCGCGAGGGTCTCCATTTTTTCCCGAATATCCTTCCCCTTGATAGTAGTATTCAGTATTCCCCATTGATCTTCGGGCTCTTTGCCCCAATCCGGTTCATCCGGGAACCTGCCGCTGTCAAGGGCTTCTTCCTGCGGATCAAGTCCGTATTTCACATACGATCCTTCGGTGCCGTGCACCAGGTATTTCGGGCCGGGTTCGCGTGTAAGATAACTGCAATGAAGCGTGATTTTCACAGAAGGATATTCAAGTTTCATATAAAAATAATCATCCACTTTGGTGTTTGTCCTTACCTTATCGATATCCGCCCAAACAGATTTTGGTTTGCCAAATAAAACAATTGCCTGGTCGATAAGATGCGACCCCAGGTTATACAGCACACCGGTATCCGATCCGGGATTTTCTTTCCATGTATTGGGTTTAATATAATTTCTGTACCGGTCGAAATGGGATTCAAATTCCACCAGCCGGCCCAGTAATTTTTGTTGAACAATATGTTGTACCGTTAAAAAATCACCATCCCACCGCCGGTTCTGGAAAATGCTAAGCAATTTATTTTTCTTTTTGGCAAGCTCAATAAGTTCCATTCCTTCCCTTACATTCGTAATAAAAGGTTTTTCCACTACCACATGTTTTCCCGCTTCAAGGGCTTGTTTTGTAAGTTCATAGTGGCTGGTATCGGGTGTGTTCACTATGATCAGATCGATATTGTGGTCATCCAGCAAAGCTTCTTTGGATTTTACTATATCCGCATAAGGATAGTACTCTTTTGCCGAATCTGACGAACGCTGAAGGATTTTTTTTATCTCAAATCCGGGATTTGTATGAAGCAGGGGACAATGAAATACCCTTCCTGACATACCGAATGAACATATCCCGACCTGTAATTTTTTACTCATAGTCTATAAATTTGTATTCTGATGCCGAAATTAGGATTTTTACAGTTAAATTGACCACAATTTTTTTGTATTAAAATACTTTTTCTTGATTCCGTCTGTCTGTCATAAGCATTTTTTCTGCATGGGAACTTCCTGTGACATTATTATTTCCGAAATCGATACTGCTGAAGGAGAAAAGGTTTCAGAAGAAATAGTTACTGAGATTAGACGTATAGAATCCCGGTTAAGCCGATTTACGGGCACCAGTGAAATTTCTTTTATTAATACTTTTGCTTCGAAATACCCGGTACAGCTTGATGATGAAATGTTTTCCATATTAGAACAGGTAAACAGCTATAATAAAAGAACCTTTGGAAGCTTTGATATTACCATGCGTGCGGTGAATGAATTCAGGAAAGGAGACCCGGGGAATAAAAAAATTGAAGAAATATCTGCAAGTGTGGGGTGGGATAAGGTAGATATGAATTTTAAAACCCGGACCATTTTCTTACCGAACAAAATTTTGGAACTTGATTTGGGCGGATTTGGCAAAGGTTATGCACTGGAGCAAGTTATGCCTCTCATTAAAAAGTTTTCACTAGAAAACATCTTTATCAGTCTGGGAGAAAGTTCGGTACTTGCCCTGGGCAACCATCCGCACGGAACAGGATGGAAAGTAGGTATACGGCATAGTATAAACCCTGCAATACTGGTTAAAGAATTTTTACTGAATAATCAATCCTTATCTTCATCGGGCAATATTTATTTTAATCCGCAGGAAAAAAATTTACCGGGGAATTCCATAAATCCCGATATACTTGAACCGGTAAACGAAAAACAAACTGTTACCGTAATTGCCGATTCACCGCTTGAAGCAGAGGTGCTTTCCACCGCTTTGTTGGTTTCGGATACAGAAAAAAGGAATAAAATCCGAAGGAATTTTAACAATATTTTAGCATATTTGATCAGTTATAATATTGATCAGAGTGCAACAATCAGTGAAATATAAAAATAGAATTTACATATTATGAAAGAGTTGGATCATTCATCCCGACGTGAATTTTTAAAAGCGCTGGGAATATATACAGGAACTTCATTATTTGCTGCCTCGCTTCCCTGGTTTAAGGTTTTCGGATCAGAAAATCTTAAAGATTCGGTTACCGCAGGCCATAAAGTGAGTATTGGAATGATTGGTGTAGGTTCCAGGGGACGATTACTGTTGTTATACCTTAAAAACAATCCCGGTGTGGATATTGTAGCCGTGTGTGATAATTACCCTCCAAATCTTGAAAAGGCGCTGGAGCTTACCGAAAGTAAGGCTCAGGGTTTCGAAGACTATCGCCGCATGCTCGAACTTAAAAATCTGGATGCCGTGGTGATTGCCACTCCGCTGCACGAACACGCCCATATTACCATCGATGCCCTTGATGCCGGAAAACATACGTTTTGTGAAAAAGCTATGGCCCGGACTACCGATGATTGCCTGAATATGTATAACAAGCAGAAGGCAACCGGGAAAATTCTGCAGATTGGCCATCAGCGAATGTTTAATATTAAATACATACAGGGTATTGAGCGGATTAAAAACGGGGAAATTGGCCCGGTAACCCAGATACGGGCATACTGGCACAGAAATAACAACTGGCGCCGTAAAGTGCCCCGCCCGGAACTGGAACGTAAAATTAACTGGCGGCTGTATAAAGAATATTCCTGCGGGTTAATGACGGAATTGGCAGCACACCAGATTCAGGTGGCCAACTGGATACTCGGAGAATATCCCGAGTCGGTTTCGGGCGCAGGCAGCATAAATTACTGGAACGACGGAAGGGAAGTTCACGATAATGTTGCCCTGGTATATACTTATCCTTCCGGAACGCAGTTGATCTACGATTCATTAACCAGCAATAAACATTACGGGTTTGAGGAACAAATTTTAGGATCAAAAGGAACCTACGAACTGGAGATCGGTAAAATGTATGTGGAAGATATTCCGCCGCCACCGGGTATCCTCCAGTTAATCAATAATATTGAGAACAGTATCTTTGAGACCATACCGTTGGGCGGGGCCAGCTGGGTGCCCGAAACGGCGGTGAAGGATAAAGGAACCTACATAATTGATGAAAAACTTAAAGATGATGGTACGGATATACAGATGGAAGCTTTTGTAAATTCCGTGCGCGAAGGTAAACCTATTCCGGAATTACTGGATGAGGGATATAATGCCAGTATCGCATCCCTGTTGGGCTACCATGCCATTGAGGACCGTGCTGTTGTATATTGGCCTGAACATTTAAGAATAGTTTAATTTTTTTACCATTATGAAAGACACCATAATCACAGCATCATTTAAAAAAAGAGAATTGTTTTTCCTGGCATTAAGCCTTGTACTTGCCATGTTGTTTAATGTTTATTCCATATTTAAGTTCAGTCAAAACTGGAAAGAACTATATACAAGCCTGGGGGTAGTTTTAATCGTTGCCGCGATATTTTATGTTATCCTGCTGCTGCTCCGGTTGTTGGTTGCGGGAATTATAAAATTATTCAAACTGGTTACCAGGAGGAAGTAAAGACTATATATTAAATTTTTATTAATTAATTATTTCCGGCAGGTTTGTGACCTTTCTATTTGCTACTTTTGGTTTATGAAAATTTAGTTCCATGAAAAATATTATCGTATTAAGTCTGATTGTAATTGTTAGTTTACCGCTTTCTTCGTGTACATCTAAAAAGCCGGCCGAAACTGTTGAGAAACCAAAAAATATTATTCTGCTGATAGGCGACGGTATGGGAGTTACCCAGGTATATGCCGGGTTGACTGCAAACCGTGGTTCGTTAAATCTGGAAAAATGCAACCATGTGGGCTTTTCCAAAACCTATTCAGCCAGCGATTATATTACCGATTCCGGGGCCGGGGGAACGGCCCTGTCAACGGGAGTAAAAACCTATAACGGGGCCATCGGCGTAAACAAGGATACTATTTCACAAAAAACCATTCTGGAATATGCAGAAGATTACGGACTGGCCACCGGGTTAATTTCAACCAGCGCCATTACACACGCTACACCGGCATCTTTTATAGCCCACCAGGCATCGCGAAATAATTACGAGGCTATAGCTGCAGACTTTTTAAATACCGATATTGATGTATTTATAGGAGGCGGGAAAAACCATTTTGATGCGCGGGAAGACGGGCGCATGCTTACAGATGAATTAAAGGCAAAAGGCTACCGGGTATATTTTAACCTGGATTCTGTTACAGGCGGTAATAATGAGAAGCTTTGTATACTTACTGCCGCTGAACATAATCCGCCGCAACCGGAACGCGGGGATATGTTAAGCAAGGCAACGGTAATGGCATTACAAAAACTTTCGGACAACAAAAAAGGATTTTTTATCATGATTGAAGGTTCACAAATTGACTGGGGCGGGCATGCCAACCATACGGAGTATATTACCAGCGAGATGATTGATTTTGACAAGGCCATCGGTAAAGCGCTTGATTTTGCCGAAAAAGACGGAAATACCCTGGTAATTATCACTGCAGACCATGAGACCGGAGGTATGGCCATTACCGGTGGAAATTTTAAAGAGGGCAGGGTAGAAGCCGGGTATGTTACCACCAACCACTCGGGCGTGATGGTCCCGGTATTTTCCTATGGTCCGGGTGCTGAAAATTTTACCGGGATTTTTGAGAATACTGATATTTTTAATAATATGATGAAGGAACTGGGATTTGACAAATAACAAATAAAGTACTTCGAGTGCCTAAAGTGCCTATAATTGCAAGTTGTTATACCAAACCAACTGTCATATCGAATGCAGAGAGAGATCTTCCGTTACAGCTTAATTTTTAAAGTGTCTAAAGTGAACTAAAGTGAACTAAAGTGTCTAACGTGAACTAAAGCGCCTAAAATTGCAAGTTGTAATCGGATTTAATGTCATATCGAATGCAGAGAGATATCTCCTGCTGAACAGCTTATATTATAATTTGGAACTTATTAAACTTCTAAAGAGCCAAACGAATTGAATAACCATGTGTTATTTAAGTAAGAACTGTAAAATTGAAAATACAGGATACTAAATACCAGCCACAACTAAAAATACTTTAAAATTTACCTAAGTTTACAAAACAAAAAAATCCCGTGAAATACATGTATATCTCCATATTGCTAATCATCCTTCAGGTTTTCTTATCGAACTGCGATGAAGACAACCTGCCTGAAGAACAACCCGATATCAACAACAAAGAATACGGCTATGCAGGAGTATATACCTTTAATAAATTATTTCATCTGCCCGCACAGTTAAATGAAAGTTCGGGATTACTTTACTGGAACAATCAATTCTGGACTTTTAATGACGGGGGCGATGATCCGGTGTTATACGGTCTGGACCCGAATTCCGGGGATATTATTCGAACCATAACCTTAACCAACGCTGAAAACACAGATTGGGAAGATATTGCCCAGGATGCAACCAAAATATATATCGGCGATTTTGGAAATAACGACGGCGACCGCACAAATTTAAAAGTGTACCTTATTCAAAAAACGGAGTTGGTAAACAACGCTACAAATGAGGTACAAGCCGGAATACTGAATTTTAATTACGAAGACCAGGAGAATTTTACCCCGGCACATTTTGCCAACTCATACGACTGTGAAGCCTTTATCGCTTCCAACGACAACCTGTATTTATTTACCAAAGACTGGATAAATGCCACCACCACCCTGTATACGCTGCCTGCTCAACCCGGCACATTCACCGCAAAAAAACAAAGTACTTTTGATGTGGAAGGCCTGTTAACCGGGGCCGATTTTTCAGCCGCCGACAGTGTGCTGGTATTTTGCGGGTACGAAAACTATGTACCCTTTACCACCGTATTTTACAGCATTCCTGAACATTCATTTTTCGAAGGGGAACACCGGAAAATAAGATTTCCGGAATTTTTCGGCAGCCAGATAGAAGGGGTTACCCTGTTTTCAAAAGATTCCCTGTATTTTTCCAGTGAGGATTCCGGCTTACCCCAGGGATTGTTTTTGTTGAATTTTAAGAATTTCTGATTCCTTCTTTATCTCTAAGGAAACCGAAAAACAGCTTATGTTTTGTACTTATCTAAATTATTGAATTTAATGTTGTTGATACGACATCTATATTTTATAGATAGTATGTTATTTGTTATTCTACCTTTTGCGAATTATTAATATTTCGTTATCAGAAAATTCCATCCAAGCAAAATCAAAAACATAATAGTAAGTTTTACCTTTGCTATTGGTTTGAAAATGAGTAATGTATTTAAAATTGAATTTTTTATTATCAAGAGTAATCCTATTAATTTTAATTTGTGTTTTATACTTTCCCATTATTTCCAATAGTATGGATCGGTTGCGGTGAAGTATTTTAGATATTTGGTCGACTGCTGTATTAGTAACTCTTCGTAAATTGGTATGATAATAGTTTTTACACTCTAATGAACAGAATTTTTTGTCGCTGCGACCAACGATCGGTTTTTTGCATATTTTACATTTTATCATTTCAAATGTATTATAAATCTGGTTTATACGCCTAGTCGTTTTTAACGGTTAATATACGTTTATTTTTAGTTTTGGCCAGAATTGGATCGTTTTTAGTTTTATTTTTAGGTAAAAAATGCATCATGTCCATTATTATATATAGTCCAAAACAAAAAGCCACAAGAATTAAGGTATTTATACCTTATAAAATGGTACAGGAAAGGGCTTTGATTAAGAGTATGGATACGCGGTTTTATCATTCTACCCAAAAGCAATGGAGTGTTCGAAATACCGAAGAGAATTTTGAATTACTTAAAAATATTTTCAAAGGCAAATTTGAGCTGCGTGATGAAGTAAATCAACCAAAGTTACCAAAGATAACGCTGAATGAAAAGTCAATTTTAGCATTATGCGATGTTGAGCAAAAATTAGTTCTTAAAGCATACAGTGTTAATACTTTAAAAACCTATAAATCGGAACTGACATACTTTTTTAAGTATTTCGAGAATTTTGAATTGCGAAATATTACTAAAGAACAGATTGAGAGTTATATATATTATATGATTAACAAATATAAGATAGGAGAAAGCAAACAAAACTGTGCAATAAATGCCATTAAATTTTACTATGAGCATGTTCTGGGCATGCCCAGGGAATATTACGACATTCAAAGGCCTAAAAAATCGAATACGCTACCCAACATTTTAAGCAATGAAGAAGTGTATAAATTGATAAACGAACCAAAAAATATAAAGCATAAAGCCATTTTATATGCTATATATTCGGGCGGATTGCGTTTGAGTGAAGTTATAAACCTGCGGGTTAGCGACATAAGATCGAAGGACGGTTATATATTTATAAAAGGGGCAAAGGGGAAAAAGGACAGACATACTTTGTTATCGGAAATTTTTCTTAAACTTTTACGGCAATATTATAAAGAGTACAAGCCCTCATATTGGCTTTTTGAAGGACAAGATGGTGGAAAATATAGTGCAACAAGCGTGCAGTCTATATATAGGGAGGCGCAATTAAAAACGGGTGTAAATCCATGGTCGACACCACATACATTAAGACATTCTTTTGCAACCCATATGCTTGAAGGAGGCGAAAACTTAAGAAACATACAGATTTTATTGGGGCATGAGAGCAGCAAAACAACTGAAAAATATACTCATGTAATTAACGTTAGTAATAAAAAAATTCGAAATCCATTGGATAATATGATACAGAATGGTACATTTAAGGCATGATAACCACCATTATAGGTACAAATTTGGTTACAGATAAAGCGGATATATACGCAATAGTAATAGGAGAGTTGTGTATATACAAATGTT
>JAFGSZ010000122.1 GCA_016934395.1 Bacteroidales bacterium | reverse complement strand
GAACCGCTGTATACGAGACCCGTACGTGCAGTGGTGTGAGAGGTTCACCGGTAGGCTTTTAGCCTATCGGCTGCCTACTCGATTAGCGCAAGTTTTTTATAATCGAATCGACAAGTCAAGTTCTCCTCCTAATCCCAACTGTACAATCTTTTGTAAAGTCGAAAGTCGAACCTCTTTAACATTATTCTCAATCTTAGAAATGTATGATTTAGTTGTCCCAACTTTTTTTGCTAATTCAGCTTGAGTCATACCTTTTTCAAGTCGAGCCTCGTGTAATAAAGTTCCTAGTTTAAAGTTTTCATAACCACTCTCAAGTTCATCTCTTGATTTGGTTCCTTTAACACCATAATGCTTATCCTTAAATTCAGTAAGGGTCATTTTATTACTCTTTTTCATTTTTGTATTCCTCCATAATTTTTAGTGCCCTATCAATCTCTTTTTTAGGTGTTTTTTGCGTTTTCTTCTGAAATCCATTTGTCAATATTATAAGTTGTTCATAGTCGAAAAAACAAAAAATTCTAAAAATATCTTTGCCTAATTTAATTCTTATTTCATATAATCCTTGTGTTGATTCAATATGCTTTAAATAAGTCTCTGGAACTCTTTCTGATTCCTCAATCAATTGAATAGTCCAAATGATTTTTGCTTTAACTTTCTTCGATTGCTTAATAAAAAACTTCTCAAAGTAATCTTTATAAAAAATCGCTGTCCGAAATTTCTTATTTGATTTCATGTAACAAAGATACAAAATGTTTCACTAAGGTGCAACTCGTCTTAAATTTGCGCTAACTAGTGTGTAACAGACATCCTACTTACATCCCTATATAGTCTGTAAGTAGGATAAAACCGCTTTTTTATTAGTAATCGTTTAAATTTTTTTAAACGTTTATTATGTTTATGTTATAAATGTATAAAATCTGCGGAGTTAATTCAAAACCTTCTGTAATTTTCTGATAACGAACAAACCTGTAAATTAAAAAAGCGGCAAAAGCCGAATAGAAAACTTTTGCCGCAACGCCCTAAAATACCCGCTTGAACTTAACTATTAATTTTTTTCCGACAAAATCGGTTTATGCATAGAGTACAAACAGGAAATAAGGGTTGCGTGAATAAATAAAAAAATTGAATTTTTTAAAACAGTTTTACAATGCGTCTGCCAGAATCTCTGATCAACCCGGCTGTCATATTTTCATTTTCGGGACAAAATTTCATTTTTAAAATGTCAATTTGATATACCCGTTCAACTGGCATATTCTTTGAAAATTATTGGTTGTATTTTAACTTTAAATGTAAATAAATATGTTTAACCGGCCTGAGCAATAATCGGGCAAAAATTATGGAGGGTAAAGCTATGACACTCGTAAAACGTTCAAACAACACATTTCCTTCAGTGCCTTCACTGATCGATAGTCTTTTTTCGAGGGAGCTTATGGACTGGACAAACACCAACTTCTCCAGTACAGATACCACATTGCCGGCAGTAAACATAAGCGAAACGGACAATGAATATAGTATTGAGGTGGCTGCCCCGGGTATGAAAAGGGATAATTTTAAAATTAAACTGGAAAATAATCTGCTCAGCATTTCTTCGGAGCAGAAAGAAGAAAAATCGGAAAAGGCAGACAAAGGAAAGTATTCCCGCAGGGAATTCAGTTACCAGTCGTTTCAGCGCACCTTTAATCTCCCCGAAAATGAAATTGACGGCGATAAGATTAAAGCCGCATATGCCGACGGTATCCTTACACTTACGTTACCAAAACGCGAAGAAGTAAAACCCAAACCGGCACGGGAAATTAAAATTGCTTAAAGATTCCCCCGGGCAATATATCCCCGGGGGATCTGTTTTATACTTATATTGCTAACCATACATTCTGATTAATTATTTAATTACAAAACAGGAAATTCTAAATGTTAGAGCATCAAAAAATTATACTGGCAAATATTAGTGAGAATAAAGAATTATTCAGAAAAGAACTTTTAAAATCTGTAAAGTGGCTTAACCCGGATGAAATTATTGCAATGTATCATTGGCTGAACATGCGGTTTGGGACTACTCATAAAAAAATAATCAACGAAGTGTTTGATAAAGTGGCTGCGTAGTTTAATAAAAAACAAAAAACAAAAAACAAAAAACAAATAACAAGAAACAAGAAACAAATCACAAATCCCAAATCATAAATCACAAATCTGTTTTTGCTAAATGTGCAATTGTGCCCTATTTACCAACAAACTGTTTTATAGAATCCGGGATTTGTTAAAATAGTACCTGCAAATGATAAATAAAGATTGTTCATCCATCTGCGAATAAATTTTTTCAGGTTTTTATAGTTTGTATTTTCCCGGAAAAAGTATTTTTATCGTTCTAAAACAGAACCTGGAAATTATGAACGCTACAAAAACCAATAACCTGAAAGCCCTGCCCATTTTTCTTGCTTTTTTATGTATGGGATTCGGAGATGTTGTCGGCCCAATGGTTGGCCTGGCAAAAGACAGCTTTTCACTTTCTAATTTTTCGGCCCAGTTATTATCTTTTACGGGTTTTATTATGTTTGCCGTACTGTCTATTCCTGTTGGGATCTATCAGGATAAAAAAGGGAAAAAATTCATTTTATTGCTGGGGCTTTTTATAGCATTTATTGGATTAATTATTCCCATACTTAACGGTATGTACGGGCCAAGAGTAGAATTTTCCGCCGAATCAAAAGGTGAATTTTATATTATTCTGCTGTCATTATTACTTTTAGGCGCCGGCGCAACAATTTTACAGGTTTCGGGTAACCCTTTAATGCGCGATGTTTCGGCTCCGGGAAAATATTCCAGCAACTTATCGCTTGCCCAGTCGGTAAAAGCTATTGGTTCATCATTGGGATTTTTACTTCCTCCGTTGTTGGTAATCGCATTTGATATGGACTGGAGCATTTTATTCCCGGTATATACGGTGTTAATTTTTATTACCATTCTCTGGATTTCTGCCACAAAAATTCAGGAAAAAAAAGAAACTAATGCAGTCCGGGCCAGCCTGCGTTCAAGTTTTAAACTCCTGGGAAACGGGTATGTACTGATGATGGTATTAACCATTTTCTTTTATGTGGGTGCAGAAGTTTCCATGAGCAGCCAGGTGCCCATTTTAATGAAAGAAGTGTACGGCATAGCGAATGTAGGTCTATGGGTTAGCTGGGCCTTGTTTTTTCTGCCCATATTGCTCGGAAGATTTTTAGGATCGCTCATCCTGCGGATCCTTTCACCGCCAAGGTTTTTAATGATTACCGTGGTACTGGCAATTGCCGGGATATTGTTATTATTATTTGGCAACCAGGTGTTGGCTTTTACAGGTATCGTTTTGGTAGGACTTGGATTTGCCAATATTTTTCCCCTGGTATTTTCAATAACGGTTGAAAAAATGCCGGAACGTACAAACGAATTATCGGGCCTTATGGTAACTGCCATAGCCGGGGGCGCGATTATTCCACCCATAACCGGTGCCGTGGCCGATGTATCTTCGGTATTACTGGGTTTTATTGTTCCTCTGGTAATCCTGGGGTATATTGTAATTGTGGCCTATAGTAATCTTAAAAAGGGTTAATGAAATAAACTTCTCATCAACATAGAGCCCCGGAAAAATATATCTTAGCTGAGGGAGTAATTTTAAATTTACAAATGATTCTTTACCTGCAGATTTTTATATTCGCTGGGCGGGGTATTAAATAAAGCTTTAAAACATTTACTGAAATATTTTATGTCGTTAAAACCAGTCATGTAGGCAATTTCAGAAACATTATATCCTGAGGTGACCAATAAATCAGCAGCTGTTTTAAGGCGCATCTGCCGGATAAATTCAACCGGTGATAAACCCGTTAAACCCTTAATTTTATTATAAAGAACGGTTCTCCCTACATAAGATTTCTCAATAAGTTTTTCCACATTAAAATCAGGATCGGAAAAATTTTCTTCGATAATGGATACAATATTCTTCAAAAATTCTTCGTCGCGGGTTGTGATTTTAAATTCAGAATTTTCAACATCTTTTTTATCGCGGAATTTTTTAATGATAATATCCCGCTGTTTAAGAATATTGGCCACCACGGCTTTCAGGTAATTTGTATTAAAAGGTTTTAAAATATATGCTTCAGCGCCGGATTCTATGCCTTCAATCTGATCTTTGATCTGCGATTTGGCCGTAAGCATGATTACCGGGATATGACTGGTTTCAAAATTATTTTTAATTTGTTTTGTCATTTCAATACCGTCCATTTCCGGCATCATCAGGTCGGTAAGAATTAGATCGGGATGATGTTTTTGAACTTGTATCAATCCTTCTTTTCCATTTAAAGCGGTAATAATTTCAAACTGATGATCTAAGATTTCAAGAATATAATTGGTGATCTCTTCATTATCTTCAACCACCAAAACTGAGTTTTTGTGTTTTTCCGGTTCACCATTTTCATCTGTTTCCCTGTGTTGTGAAGTGTTTTTATCTTCTTCTTCAACAATTTCGTGCCTTGGTGTATTTATAACAGTTTCTCCAGCCTGCAACTCTTCCGTCGAGAAATGTTTATTTCCGAGTTTTAAAAGCACCATAAAAGTACTTCCGGCGCCTAGTTCCGATTCCACTCGGATTTCACCCTTATGAAGTTTCATTATTTCGTTCGAAAGAGCCAGTCCGATTCCGGTACCGCTGTAATTTACATCTGTACCCGATAATGGAGTAAACCGCTGAAACAGCACAGGCAGTTTATCTTTAGGAATACCGGGGCCCTGGTCCCTTACCAGAATTTTCAGGAAATCTTCATTTTCTTTTTCAATATTTACATTAATCTCCCGGTTTGATTTAATAAATTTAAAAGCGTTCGATAAAATATTAAACAATACAGAATCAAATTTATCCGGATCGGCCCACACATCCTGTTCCTTAATTGAAGAAGAAAAGTTAAATTTTATCGATTTCTGAATAGCCATGGGGTTAAAATTTTCACACACTTCCTTTACAAACCCAATAGCCTCAAATTTCCGCACTTTTAATTTCATTTTATTTTTCTGAATTTTTCTGAAATCCAGCAGCTGATTCACCAGCCGGAGCATGCGTTTTCCGTTGCGGTCCATAATATCTATAGAGCGTTTCAGTGAGGCATTCAGTTTTTCATGGGCTTTCATATCCTCCAGCGGCCCCAGGATCAGGGTTAACGGTGTACGTATTTCGTGTGATATATTGGTGAAAAACTGGAGTTTAATTTCGTTTACCCGGCGTTCTACCCGGAGATCATTCCGCATATGATTGTACTTGGTAAGAATACGGCGTGTAATTTCACCCAAAATAAGGAACAATATACTATAAATAATATACGCCCATATAGTGCGCCACCAGGGAGGAAGGATAGTAATATGCAGCACACGCGGATTTTCATTCCATGTTCCATCCCAGTTGGCGGCTTTAACTTTAAAAATATACCTGCCCGGCGAGAGGTTTGTATATGTGGCTCTGCGTAAAGAAGAAACTTCATTCCAGCGGTTTTCAAAGTTTTCAAGAATATAGGCATACTGGGTTTTTTTCGGATCAAAATAACTTAGCGCAGCATATTCAATGGTAAAACTCGACTGCGAATGTTTTAAAACAATTTTATCAAGATATTCTATGGTTTTATGAAAAGGAGCGTCTTTATCATGTATGTCAACATCCTGGTTAAATAGCTGGAAATTTGATAAAACTATGGGAGGGATATATTGTTTCTTTGAAATTTTATCGGGATAAACCACCAGGGTTCCCTGGGTACTTCCAAAAATTAATTCTCCTGTGTGATAATGAATGCAGGTATTTTCACAAAACTTGCTCGATAATAAGCCGTTATTTTTATCATAATTTTCAAATTTTCGATTCTTTATGTCCAGCATTGAAATTCCATTTTCAGTGCTAAACCAAAGGTTCCCGTTATCGTCCTGTAATATTCCGCATACGGCATCGTTAATCAGGCCCTGTGTATGATTAAAATTTTCAAATCTTGCAATATCCCGGGTAAGGGAAGCCAGACGGTTAACACCGCCTCCAAATGTAGCAAACCAGATATTCTGGTCGGTATCTTCAAAAATATGAATGATGTCATTATAGCTAATTGTAGAATCTTCAAGCGGATTATAATTAAAAGACCGGAAAGAAATACTGTCGTTTTCCGGGAATACTTCATCCAGCAGGTTTAATCCAAAAACTGTTGCAATCCAGAGCCTGTGCCGGGAATCTTCAAAAACATGCCGGATATCGTCACTGGTCAGGTTACTGTTGGCCCGGTTGTAATGTTTACAGAAAATAGAATCATTTGTACGGTGTTCTACAAGGTTTAATCCTCCGCCATAGGTTCCGATCCATATTTTTCCTTCATGATCTTCAGTTATGGAGTAAACGTAATTACTGCTCAGCGATGAGGAAATTTTGGGATGGTGCTGGTAAAGCCTGAAGTTTAGTAAGTTGTAGTTTTTTTTAAGATCAGATAAGGGTAGTGTGCTTACTGCTATTCCGCCCCCCTTTGAGCCGAGCCAGATATATCCTTTACTATCCTGGGTAATGGAGTAAATATTATATCCCGGAAGGTTCCTGTCTATAAGCGGGAGATTATGCAGTGTGGTTTTCAGATTAAAATTTTTATCGTAGATATAAATTCTACCCGATTTGGTAGCCATCCAGATGTAACCATTATCGTCTTCAAAAATACACCGCACAACATTATCCGCCATATCGGTTATATTTTTTTTCGGAATAATTTGTTTAAAAGACGGATTGGCAGGTATAATTTTATTTATCCCGCCGTTTACCTGACCGGTGCCTACCCATAATAATCCCGACTGGTCTTCGGTAATACAATGGACAAAATTTGAACTTATAGTCGACGGGTCATTCGGATCGTTCCTGAAGAATTCGAAATTATCGTTTTCTCTCACATAATGGGCAAGTCCGGCACCATGAAGGCCAATCCATAAATTTTTTTGAGAATCTTCAAATATATACTGACGTTCTTCATCCACCAGGGGTTCAATTTCTTTGGGAGTTAAAATAAAATAGTGTGATTTTTGATTTGCAGGGTCAAGCTTGGTTATACCAAATTTTTCAGTGGTTATCCAGAGCAACCCATAAGCATCTTCATATACTGTATTTATCCTGTTTCCGGTTAATATATATTGCCGAAGTGTTTTAGTAAGTGTATTGTAAATATATAATCCCTGCTGTGCTGTACCAATTACAATATTTCCGGATGTTGTTGTATATAACAATGTAATTTCGCTATTATTAAGTGTTTTAAATGCTTTCGGAAGGGGATTGAAGGTATTTGTTGTATTATCAAACAAAATTATTCCGTGGCTTTTTGTCCCGAACCAGATCGATTTCTTTGAAGCTGCAGCAACCGTAAAATCCAGGTTAATATAATAATGTTGTAACTGCTGATTCTCGATATTTTTCTTTTTGTTTTCCAGTTTATTTAACCCTTTATGGGTGCCGATCCAAATATTAAAATCCGTATCCTGAACAATAAACCGAACTTCATTATTTGTTAAAGCGCTGATACCCCGGCTTAAATATTGATTTACAATATAGTCACGGCTTAAGGAGTCGTATTGTAAATAATACAGGCCCGAATTGCTCGAACCTATCCATATTTCATCCTGCTTAAATTGCTGAAAGCAGGTGATTGAACTGTTTTTTTCTTCTTCTGACCGGTAAAAAAAAGGAATGGTTTTAAATTTTTCGGTTTCGGGATTAAACCAGTGTGTATAACCGTCATACGTATCTACCCACAGGAAATTTCGCTGGTCTTCCCAGATTTTGATTATCCGGTTATTGGTTAGCACATCGCTTTTACCGGACTGGGCCTTCAGAATTCTAAAATTATATCCATCGTAACGGTTTAGTCCGTCCCAGGTACCCAGCCACATAAAACCTTTATGATCACAAAAGATACTCACCACTGAATTCTGGGATAATCCGTCTTCGGTATTGAGCTTTTCAAAGCGTTCCACCTCGATTGCTCTAAGCTGGCTGAATTCACATAATAGAAAACTTAGAATAAAAAATATGCGCCATCTGAAAAGTAAAGTTTTGTGATATACAATTCTTGTCTTCATTACCGGATAAAATATTCTTTTTATTCTAATATTAGAGAAACCGAGTGCAATGTGCCTAAAATTAATATATTTTACAATGATTTATCAGATAGTCAAAATATAAATTTTTTCAAACGATTTTAATTATTCTGATTTAGTTCAGTATAATTTTGAGCTTTTATTTTTTGAAAATCGATGTGTCGGGTACTGCATTTTTCTTCATTAGCAAAATTAGGATTTCTTTCTAAATAGAATTCTTCTTTTAAAAAAGAATACATCTTTCCCGGTCTGTTATTTTATTAATTTAATGGATCTATGCCCATTACACGGCAAAGAAAAACAAAATTTATCATCTGCTTACCGGGGCTTTTATGATAAGCATGCAATTTGAAGTAGTGTGATAATTTACCCCCCCTTTTTCGGTAAAATGTCTACCATGGATTTATTCATGGATTAGTATTATTGAAATGGAATAAAAGGGCTTATAATAAAAAGTTTTTAAGTGCTGCTTTCTTTTTATTAATTACAGCCTTAGCGCGTCAATCGTCAGGGGAATGTTCAAAAGAATCTGTTACAACCATGACATCAGACCGCCAGAAGGCAAATTCGATAATGATGGATTATGAGAGTCTGGTTAATTTCACACGATCTTCCGGGTAAAATAGATGGCAGTAAGAAATTGCCATGCTTGGGATGAAAGCAGAACGCAGCGCTGTTGCGATTCAAAAACAGGGATTACATAAAAGTTCAGGGGTTGACCTATGGATTGGTATGCAATGGCATTTTTAGATGTACTTAATTATTTGCCTGTAAATCATCCTTAACGAGCCAGAATTATTGAATTATTTACTAACATATCGGCAGCCTTACTCAGAGTTCGGGATAAAGAAACCGGGCTGTGGTATCAGGTTTTGGACCCTGGCAGAGACACGCGCACCTATCTCGAAGCATCCTGTTCAGGTATGTTTTTGAAAAGGTTCCCGAAAAGGATACTTGCCGGTAAAGTCTGAAAAAATTTCTGGAAGGTACTTTAGTGCTATGTTGAATGAGTTTATCGTGAAAGATGCAGATGGAAAACTTGTGTTGACCAGAATGTGCGGAGGCTGCGGACCTGGTGGAAAAACTCACCGTGATGGCAGCTTTAGAACTAAAAAAGTAACATAATGAACTTACAGACCTTTTAATAAATCCTTAAAATTTTAAACCTAATTTAAAAATTAAATTTATGAAGAAAATCTACCTGTTAATAGCTTTAATGCTAACTTTTAGTCTTATTAGTTCAGCTCAGAACTGGCTGATTTACGATGGCAGTGTTTTACCTTCTGAAACTGATGGAGGAGGAGACACGCTTGATGTTACTAGTGAGAAGGATATTTCTCTTGGCGCCGGAATGATCCGGGAAATTATTTTAGATGCTAATATTCCCGGCAATAAAGTTTTAAAATATTTTCATCCGGATGGCAAACTTACGTTCAGACATGTTTTTGATGCGGCATATACTGATTCAACCTTTACAATTGTAGCAAGGTTAAAGGGCAGCGGCGATCCCGCATATGACCGTGTGATGGATATACGCTGGGACAATGGAAATGCAGAAACAAGGGATGAATTGCGCATTTATAATGAGGGAAGAATTAAGCTTGAAAAAGCGGGTGTATCCGTTGATGTTGATTTTGATGTGAATGAATGGCATATTTACCGTATCCAGGTAATTGGCGACAGCGCAACAATATTCGTAGATGAAGATCCCACTCCGTTTTCAACAGGGACCTCAACTACCTCATCAACAGAACAATCTTTTAGGTTTGGAGATGGTTCCGGTGATGCTATCGGCGGATATGTTGACTGGATAGTATTGGACAGTACGGGTGCTTATACACCGGTAACAGGACCGCTACCTGTTGCTTTAACTGGTCTGGCCGGTACTGAATTAGTTGAGTGGCATGTTTACGACGGCGATGTATTACCAGACCGCAATAACCCGGAATTTGAACCAAGTAATACAGCCGGGGATACTTATACCAACAGGATTATTGATGATCCTGATCAAACTGGAAATTCATTACTTGAATTGATAAGTTCTCCTGCAGCTTCTAATTTTATGTGGAAACACAACTTTCCTGTAGACCCTACTCCTGATATTACGATGGTAGCCAGGGTAAAAGCAGTGTCTGATACTGTTGACCGGCCTATGGAATTTGATTTTCAGCAGGGAGGTTTCAGGGAAAGATTGTATATAAATATTGATTCCACATTTGAATTAAAACAGGCAGGTTTAAAAGGTGATCTCCCGGATGGTATAAACATTCTGGATTGGCATACTTATCGTATTACAAAAACTGTTGATCAGTTAGCCTTTTATCTTGACGAAAATCCGGTAGCAGTGGCTGAAGTCGTTACAGCAACAACTTCTTCAGAGAATTATTTCCGTTTTGGCGATGGCAATGGCAGTTACGAAATTGGAGGTTTTGTTGACTGGGTAGCATGGACAACCTCAGGTATATTTGCTCCGGGTGTGATTGGAATGCCTGAAACGGATCCTTTTTCATCCGACGCTTCGCTTTATAGCTTAGCAAGCGATGTAGGCGCGCTCGATCCTGTATTTAACCCGGATACATTAAGTTACGATCTTGTTGTGCCTGCAGGAACGGCCAGTGTAACACTATCGGCGGTTGCCAATTATGATCCGGTTGCAACATTAAGCGGAGATGGAGAAATTGTTAGCATCCCGGGCGCTGCAATTATTACAGTAACTGCAGAAAATGGTGCAACCCGGGATTATACTGTAAATATTATTACAGTTGGCCTCTCATCAGATGCCACTCTTTCGGAGTTAACCGCGAGTGTTGGTACTTTAGATCCTGTTTTTGCTCCGGAAACAGTTACATACGATCTTGAAGTACCATATGGGACTACCAGTGTTACCCTCACAGCAACTCCAAACGATGCCAATGCCACAGCATCCGGAGACGGAGAAATTAGTACCGTCCCGGGAACTGTAGTTATTACAGTAACTGCAGATAATGACGAAACATTGGATTACACAGTAAATATCACAGTGGCTCCAGCTTCAACAGACGCTGCACTTTCCGGTCTGGTAACCACCGTTGGTACATTGGATCCTGTCTTTAATCCGGAAACAGTTACATACGATCTTGAATTACCGGACGGTACTACCAGTGTTACCCTAACAGCAACTCCAAACGACGATAATGCAACAGTTTCCGGAGACGGAGAAATTACTGTAATCCCGGGCACTGCAGTTATTACAGTAACTGCTGAAGACGGAACCACAACCAGGGATTATACGGTAAACATTACAATTGCTACCGCAATATCTAATAATAAGGAGGAATTCTTCAGTATGTACCCAAATCCTGCGGGAGATTATCTCAAGCTTACTTTAAGGAATAAAGTCTCCGGGATTAAGCTCTATTCCATTACAGGTGAAAAAATATCAGAATTTATACCTGAAGGAAAAATATTCACTATTAATACTCATGGTTTACAATCTGGAATTTACTTTATTGAAGTGAAAGATGGTGAAAATTCGGTAATCCGAAAATTTGTAAAACAATAGTTAAATACATGAGATTATCTGCCGGGAATTTTAGAAATATTCCCCGTTTTCTCAATTCTCATTACAGATAATAAAAAATCTCCTGCCTGAATTAAATTGCAAGACATTCAGGTCAGGGGATTTTTTTAACAGTTAAAAAAATTAACGTATAAAAATCTTTTTATTTTATTGTTAACGAAACTAATTGTAATGTGCTTAAGATTACAATATTTTAAAATAATTAATTAGCCGGTGAATTAAAATTTATTATTTTAAGATCAGTTGGAAGTATATAAATACCAAAATCCTTATTATATTTATAATAATAATCTGCTGGTTAGACTAAAATGTATAATGAATATTTATATTTTTAATATTGTTTATAATACACTCTGCCGGGGATTATAACTAGTCCGGTGTAGAAATTATTTCCCAAAAAATACCTAAAAAGACTTACCTTATCTGTTCTTTTTAAATTTTCACGATTTATATCATTTTCTTGACATTAAAAAATTGCAGGAAATATTATCTGCTGTCGAAAGCTTTGGTGAAAAGCATTTAAGCTGATGGGTGTGATAATATACCCCCCTTTTTCCGGTAAAATGTCTACCATAGTTTTATCTATGGATTACTATAATTGATCGGGAATAAAATGGCCAATTATGAAAAGTATTTTAAGTGCTGCCTTAATTCTAAGGATTACTTCCCTGGCGGGTCTTTTAGCCGGAGAATTATTGAAAAAATCCGCGAAATCCATAATATAATATTTCAACATGGTGATTCATTTACAACAAATAAAGACGGCCTGTCTGATTATCGGGAAATCAGGAATAAACTAAACTTTCAGGATGCTAACAATTATATTTAAAATATTACCTATACAAATGTAGAAATCTGTTTAACCTAACTAAATTATTAGAATTATGATTCAAAATCTAAAAACTAAGATGATTTCTCAATGGAAGCGATTATTATTGTTTGCTTTTATTGTGAGTATTGGTCTTTTCAATGTCCTTGGTCAAGAGGGCAGAGTTACAGGTAAAGTAACATCGGCTACAGATAATAGCCCAATACCAGGTGTTAATATTCTAATTAAGAATACTACCTCTGGTACTGTAACAGATCTGGATGGTAATTTTTCACTTATGGCAGGCCCAAGTGATATTCTCGTAATATCAGCTATAGGCTTTCTGACTGAAGAAATTACTGTAGGTACCCAAACCAGTATTAATGTATCTCTGGTTGAAGACATTCTGGAACTGGATGAGGTAGTCGTAATAGGATACGGTACCGTGAGGAAAAGAGACCTAACAGGCGCTGTTGCTTCTGTGAAAGGTGATGCTTTGGCTGAAATTCCTGTTTCATCTGTTGCTGAAGCGATGGCAGGTAAACTGGCTGGTGTAAACGTTGTGGTCACCGAAGGTTCACCCGATGCGGAAATCAATATCCGTGTGCGAGGCGGGGGATCTATTACACAAGACAACTCACCATTGTATATTGTAGATGGTTTTCCTGTTAATAGTATCTCCGATGTTCCGGCATCAATAATTCAATCTATTGATGTTTTAAAAGATGCTTCTTCTACTGCCATTTATGGTGCACGTGGAGCCAATGGGGTAATTATTATTACAACCAAAGGTGGTGCTGAAGGGAAGGTAGAAGTAAAGTATAACGCTTATTATGGCTTTAAAAAAGTAGCAAACAGTCTTAATTCTCTAAGTGTTGAAGACTATGTGAAATGGCAATATGAATATGCATTGTTAAATGACAACCTGGAAAACTACGAAAAATATTTTGGTCAATACCAGGATATTGATTTATATGACGGACAACCAGGCACCAACTGGTACGATCAGGTTTTCGGAAATATTGGAACAGTTTTTAATAATGATTTAACTATAAACGGAGGATCGGAGAAAATAAAATACTCCTTAAATTATTCCGGGATTTATAGTGATGAAATTATGTTGAATTCCAGTTATAGCCGGAATAACCTTTCATTTAAACTTGATAATAACCCAAATGAAAAAGTGGAACTTTCTTTTTCTTTGCGTTATTCAGATACCAAAATAGGAGGCGCCGGATCTGTTGATAAGGGCAGCAACTATACCGACCCAAGGGTTAAGCAAACCATGCTTTATGCTCCTATTCCCTTTAATACACTTGGGGAATTTGCCGATGAAGAATTTTCCTCAAATATGATAAATCCGTTAAGAGCTGTTGCTGATAACGATCGTCAGCAGCATAGAACCAATTATAACATGAACGGAAGTTTTTCATGGAAAATTATAAAGGGATTAGAATTTAAAACTCTGGCTGGTTTGGATTATTACTTAAACACTGATGATAAATTTTTTGGTGAAACCACCTATTATGTAAAGAATAATGTTACAACCGATAGTCAGGGTTTACCGGCTTTAATATCAGTTGTACAAAACAGACCGGTTCTGAGGAATACAAATATTCTACAATATGATTTTGCAGAAATTTTAGGCGAGGATCATTCTTTAAATGTTTTAGTCGGACAGGAAATAAATCTGGCTAAATCAAATACAATTGAAAATGATGTTGAAGGATTTCCTTCATTTTTTACTGCCGACCAGGCTTATAAACTGGTTGATCAGGGATTTTCAAGAGTTTATGAAAATAAATTTGCCCCGGATGATAAATTAATATCATTTTTTGGAAGGGCAAATTATGATTTCAAAAATAAATACCTGGTTTCTGCAACATTCAGGGCTGATGGTTCAAGTAAATTTGCCAGGGGTAACCGCTGGGGTTATTTCCCGTCAGCAGCCGTGGCATGGAGAATATCAGAAGAAAGTTTTATGGAGAGTTTATCAGATGTTTTAAATAGCCTTAAACTTCGATTGAGCTATGGTACTGCAGGGAATAATCGTATACCAACCGGCCAGATAGACCAGGTATTTTCATCAAGTTCAACAACTTATATCAATAATGTTAGTACGTACTGGTCTGCCGGTGGAGAATATATGTCAAATCCTGATCTTAAGTGGGAAACAACCTATACCCGAAATATGGGACTTGATTTTGGATTATTCAGAAGCGCCCTTAACGGTACAATTGAACTCTATTACAATACCACCAAAGATGGTTTAATAAGGTTCCCCGTTTCCGGTACAGGATATAACTATCAGTACCGAAATATGGGAGAAACAGAAAATAAAGGTGTGGAACTTGCTTTAAACTGGGTAGCTGTAAATAAAGCAAAATACGGACTTAATTTAGGATTTAATGTAGGCTTTAACAGGAACAAAATTGTTTCATTAGGTTTAATGGAAGACTTTGGTCAGGAGACCAGATGGGCTTCTTCGCAGATTGGAAACGATTACTGGGTAGCTGTTAACGGTGCTGTTGGCCGGTTTTATGGCTATTTAAATGATGGAAGGTACGAAGTTTCCGATTTCTCAGGCTACGATGACGCTACCGATACATGGATTTTGAACCCGGGGGTTTCTGATAATTCCGGAATAACCGGCGCTGTTCGCCCCGGCACATTAAAATTGATAGATATTGACGGCGATGGATTGGTAACAACTGAAGATCTTACCATTATAGGCAATAATAATCCACTCAGTACAGGAGGTTTTAATATCGATGCCCGTTTTTACGGATTCGATTTATCTGCCGTATTTAACTGGAGTTATGGAAATGATGTTTATAATGCCAATAAGATTGAATATACAACCGGCAGGAACCAGTTTACGAATATGATTGATATTATGGCAGATGGTAAAAGATGGACCAATTTAGGTGCAGATGGAACTATTGTGAATGATCCGGCTGAATTGGAAGCTATGAATGCCAACACTACCATGTGGTCGCCATATATGCAAAATCATGTATTTACCGACTGGGCAGTTGAAGATGGTTCATTCCTTCGTTTAAATACATTAACCCTGGGATATACAATTCCGGCCAATATAACCGAAAGAGTAAATATTCAGAGGATAAGATTCTATATGTCAGCGTATAATGTATTTATATTAACAAATTATTCGGGTTTCGATCCTGAAGTTTCTACAAGAACGGCAACACCTCTGACTCCTGGAACCGATCATTCAGGTTATCCGAAAAGCCGGCAGTTAATTTTTGGTTTAAATCTTTCTTTTTAACCCGGTTTAATTTTTAAAATTTAATTAAATACACTATGAAAAAAATACTATATATAACTATTCTGGTTTTAGCAGGTTTTTTAACCTCCTGCGAGGACTTTCTGGATGCACCTTCGCAATCAACATTTGATGAATCGTTGATATTCTCAAATGTAATACTTACAGGACAGGCTGTGGATGGTATAAAAGAACCCATGGGGCAAACCAATTCTTACAGGGGAAGGTTCCTGCCTCAGTATGGTACCAATTCGGATCTTGAATGGAATAATTCTTCAGACGGTACAAGTACCAGTGTTTTGCTGGCAAAATATGAAAACTCTGCTACAAATAGCTGGATGAATTCTTCCAATAATGCATGGGCAATGTTCTACGCTGGTATTGAACGCGCAAATGTATGTATCGTGGGCATTAGAAAATACGGAGAACCGGCCCCCGGAAATGAAATGGGACAGTTACTGGGTGAAGCCTTAACCCTGAGGGCTATTTATTATGCCGACTTATTAAGGGCATGGGGAGATATTGTAGCAAGATTTGAGCCTATTTCAGCAGAAAGTTTGTATTTAGCAAAATCTGACAGAGATGTTATTTACAAACAACTCATTGCCGATTTGGAAGAGGCAGCCACTTTGGTCGCCTGGCCAAATGAAACTGAGGCAACAAGTACAACTGAGCGAATAAATAAAGCTTTTGTTAAAGGCCTTCGGGCAAGACTTTGTCTGGTTGCATCAGGCTATTCGCAACGACCTGAGGGGGGAATAAGAAGAAGTACCGATCCTGAATTGTCTGTTGATGTTTTATATCCAATTGCATTACAGGAATGTAAAGACATTGAAGAAAGTGGAAAGGCCCAACTTGAAACTTCGTTCGAAGAACTGTTCAGGTTATTGAATGAAGAAGATATTTCAGCCGGTGGTGAATCACTTTGGGAAATACCATTTAACTCAGGCCGCGGAAGAGTAGGATTCTATTTTGCAGTAAAACATAATGCCATAGATCAATATACAGGGCAACCCCAGGGAGGCAGCTATGGCCCGCTTCCTTTTGTATACTATGATTATGATGTTAAAGACCAGAGAAGGGACGTAACATGTGTTCCTTATGAATATGGAGATGTTGATGGAGATGGAATTGCAAAACAGGAATTAAGATCATTAGATAACTGGTGTTTCGGAAAATGGAGATATGAATGGATGACCCGCCGGGTTACTTCTACAAATGATGATGGCTTAAATAAAATGTACATGCGATATGCCGAAGTATTATTAATGGCTGCCGAGATTGAAAATGAATTGAATGGGCCTGCCGCCGCAGCTCCCTATTTAAAGCAGATTCGTAAAAGAGCATTTGCACAGGCAGATTGGTCAACAAAAGTAGATGCTTATGTTGATGCATTGTCAACAAAAGAGCTGATGTTTGATGCCATTGTTAAAGAACATGGATTTGAGTTTACCGGTGAAATGGAACGTAAAATGGCGCTTATCCGCTGGAATTTGTTAGGAACTAAAATGGCTGAGGCTAAAGTTAAGATGGATAACTTACGCAATCAGACCGGTGAGTATGCTGATGTTCCCTCAAATTTGTATTTCAGGTATGTGGCAGATGAAGACGGACTGCAAACCAAATTGGAAATTTACGGGCTTAACAGAGGCGAAACTGAAGATATGTCTTCTGAATATCCGAGTTTTATGGAATGGGTGGGACCTGATCAAATTGATGACCCGAAAATAGCCTCCCTTTATACATATAATCCGGATGATTATCAATTCTGGCCAATATGGCAAAATTTTATCGACAACAGCAATGGTATGTTAACAAATGATTATGGTTACTAAAAAATTTATGAATTATGAAAAATACTAAATATTTAACATTTACACTGGGTTTTATTTTTTTGCTATTCGCAATGGCGTGTACGGAAAAAATAGACCCGGTTGTTGAAGATCTTGAGTTTGACAGGATCTTTACTCCTCTTGATATTTCTGCTGAAATTACCAATCAGACAACGGTAACATTAAACTGGAAGCTTTCAGCCGGAGCTGATTCATACGAACTTGAAATTAGTGATGATAACCTTTTATTTGCTAACATCATTCATACAGCAACTGTTGCAGCAAATGATCTTCCTTATGTTTATGATTTACCGGCAGGTGATGCTCAATTTTCTGCACGGGTAAAAGCAATAAGTAGCGCTTCGGGCGTGGAAGACTCAAAATGGACAACTTTAGCTTTCAGATCGTTGCCTGAGAACCTGTTTGAAGGTTACTCAATTAAAATGACTGCATTAGGCACGGTAAATATAAAATGGAAACCCGGTAAAGCGGTAACCGGTCTTTTATTTGTTTCTGGTTCGGGCGAGACTTCGGAAGCTATTTCAGCGGCCGAACTTGCTGCAGGTGAGAAAACTGTTTCCGGACTGGATAACGCGGATTATGAAATCAGGCTGATGAATGCCAGCGCTGTGAGGGGTACTCAGAATTTTACCGTAGAAGGTACTGTTTTGTTAGCTGCCGGAGCTGATCTGGCTGCTGCTATCGGAGCGGCTGCAGCCGGTGATGTAATTGTGTTAACATCTAATGAAACGTATGGATTTGCCGGAGATATTATGCTTACTCAAAGTATAAAAATCAGAGGATTAAATGCTGATGGTAAACCGGTAATTTATACTACTTCAGGAGATCATATGTTTTCGATTGATGCCGGCTTAACTACCGCAGATTCATTAGTATTTGAGTACTTAACGATCAGCGGTTATGTTAATTACGATGATGCACAAGGCCGGATCAGAGGCGTTTTCGACCAACAACCGGATGACGGATGTAATCTTGGCTTGATTAAATTTAATAGTTGTGAAATTCAGAATTTTGATCGTCATTTAATACGTTTAAGAGGTACAGGAGCGATTCAGACTATACAAAATATAGTAGTTAATGATTGCGTTTTAAATGATTTTGCCTGGGGATCTGCATATGGTGTTATTCACTCTAATAAGGTCGAATCAACTATCAATAATATTAAAATAAGCAACACTACTGTTTATAATACCAGAAGAGGCCTGATTTATTATCAGAACGGGCCTTCATGCGAAAGCATAGTTGTTGAAAATTGCACCTTTAACAGGTTAGCCTATGATGACGGCAGTAGCAGGTATTTTATGGATTATAATGGTACGGTATTTACAGGTAGTGGTATACAAATTAATAATTGTATTCTTGGGGAATCTCAAGCCGGGTATACTCAGGGAATTAGAACTGATGGAACACTCTCCATAAACAATTCTTATGCTACCAGTGATTTTGATGATTCTGCAGGGTATTCCATTTTAAGTTTGCTAATACCTTATGGCGGAAGTTCAACGGCTTTGTGGAAAGATCCGGTAAATGGAGATTTCTCATTTTTAAGCCCCTTAGGCGCAAGCGCCGGAGATCCTCGATGGGAATAATAATAATTTTATAAAGATGTGGGTGCACAATTGTTGTTGTACCTGCATCTTTTATACAAGGTAATAATGTTTACAAAATAACCGTAACAATTATTCTGGCTGGTTTATTATTGTACATTTAATGCAAATTCCGGAAGATTGGTATAGCGAATACCCGGGGAGGTTTTTTCACAGCTGAATATATTCGGATTACTGAAGAATATGCTGCATCATTGATAGTTTATCCCCCGATTTCCGGTAATATGTCTACCCTGGATTTATGTATTGATTAGTATAATTGTTTCGGTTGTATAAATCTGAAAAATTATGAAAGGATTATTTATCCCAGTCCTGATTTTATTATTTTTTGAAATTGGATGCCAGTCATCCGGAGAATCTTCGAAGGAATCTGATATGAACATGCCCTTTGCCCAAAAAATGGCAAATTCGGTGATGACGCGATATGACAGCCTGGTAAATTTCACACAATCTTCAGGGACAATAAAATGGCAGTATGATGTAGCCATGCTTGGACAGGCTGTTGATAAGCTTGGATTTTTAAACGATAAATATTCAGAATACCTGAAAACCTATGTAGATTATTTTATTGAACCTGATGGTACTGTAAAAAAATATAATCTGGAAGAGTACAACCTGGATTATATTAATCCGGCTAAAAATTTAATTACTTTATACAAAAGAACAGGAGAAGAGAAATATAATCTGGCCATTCAGCATTTTATTTTTCAGTTGGAAAATCAACCAACAACACATTCTGGCGGATTTTGGCATAAAAAACGGTATCCGTGGCAAATGTGGCTGGATGGTATTTATATGGCTTCACCTTTTATGGTGCAGTATGCGCAGGAATTTAATGCACCCGAATGGTTTGATGAGGCGATTTTTCAGATTACCCACATATATGAAAAAACGGTAGATGAAAAAACGGGATTAATGTATCATGCCTGGGATGAAAGCCGTACTCAGGCCTGGTGCGATTCCCTTACCGGCAGATCGAAACATTTCTGGGGCCGGGCCATGGGATGGTATACCATGGCGCTGGTTGATGTGCTCGACTATTTACCTGAAAAACATCCGCAACGTGAAGAAATCATCAAAATATTAAACAATGTTTCCGAAGCGCTGCTTAAAGTAAGGGATAAGGAAACCGGACTTTGGTATCAGGTGCTTGATTATGGAGGCAGAGAAGGGAATTATCTTGAAGCTTCATGTTCAAATATGTTTACCTATGTTTTTGCCAAAGGGGCAAAAAACGGGTATCTGCCGGCAAAATTCAACAACATTGCTTCCGATTCATTTGATGCCATACTCAAGGAATTTATTGTTAAAGAACCTGATGGACTACTGACAATGACTCATGTATGCGGAGGTTGCGGCCTGGGAGGAAATCCTTACAGGGATGGCAGCTATGAATACTATATTACGGAAAAACAGGTAGACAATGATCCGAAAGGTGTTGCCCCGTTCATTCTGGCAGCCATTGAATTAAAAAGATAATAGAATAGATGAAATACCTGGAATTTGTATACGGCCAAATTTTAAATATTATGAAAAAATATTACCTGATCCTTCTGATAATTACTGTTTCCTGTCAGCGTGGAAAATTTTCAGAAGATGTAAAAATTGTGGTAACAAACCCTCATCCGTTTGAATTAAAAGATATAGTTCTTGAAATTAGTGATGATAGTTTGAATATTCCGGCTGAAAAATTTCAAAACACACAACTGGCCGCTTTTATCGGATCAGAAGAAATTTGTGTAGAGCACCAGAAACCCGATTGGTCTGATTCAGGCGGCCGGTTATTTTTAAATGTCAGTTTGCCTGCTTTATCGGAGACAAGTATTGAGTTAAAATTCGAAAAAAGGGACGATTCCGGTTCCTGCTCCAAACGCACACTGGCTGAACTATGGCATAAAACCGGGGGGGAATTTGTGGATCACAAATATGTTGGTGGCGGCGCATTTCAGCCTGTTGATTCTTTAAGAGTGCCTGAAGAGTGCACGGATCATTCTTTTTATATAAAATATGAAGGTCCAGGGTGGGAATCCGATAAAGTTGGATATCGTTTATATCTCGACTGGCGTAATGCAATTGATGTATTCGGGAAAAAAACACCACACATGGTACTTCCTGAAGTAGGGCAGGATGGATATGAATCTTATCATAACATGTCCGAATGGGGTATGGATGTTCTTAAAGTAGGTTCATCACTTGGTATTGGTACTGTGGCATACTGGGATGGGAAAAATGCACAACGTGTGGCAGTTACCGACAGTGTGATGTGCAGGATTAAGGCAAATACCGACTTATTTTCAGAGGTTAAAACAGATTATTATGGTTGGGAAGCAGGAAACAATAAGCTTACCCTTGAATCGTATTTATCAATAAAAGCAGGTTCAAGAGCTACATATCACCGGCTGAAGATAAAGGGACAGATAGATAATCTTTGCACCGGAATAGGAAAAGATCCCAACGCAGAAGTTATCATTGGTGAAAAAAATGCAGGTTGGAACTACCTGGCCACATGGGGAAAACAAAGTCTTAATGGTGACCTGTTAGGTCTTGCCGTGCTCTTTCCCGTGGATCGTTTGATCCAGGTATCTGAAGACGAATATAGTTATGTTGTTGTGTTGTCTCCTGAAAACAACAGGTTGGGGTATTATTTCCTCGCGGCATGGGAACTGGAACCGGACGCGATCAAATCAAAAACTGAATTTATTGATTACCTGGAAGAATACTGCGCCCTGCTTACACAACCTGTGTTTGTTAAAATACAAAATCAGATAAAAACTGGTAATAACAGATAGATAAATAGTATTGATTATTAATTTGAAGAGATATAACGATGAAAAAAAATAATAGCCTTTTAAATAGTTTATGGCTGGTAATATTTTTGTCAGTTTCAGTGCAAACGGCAATTGGTCAAACTTCAGAGCCGGGTTGGGGTCAGATGGACGCTATTTTACAGCAGATAGTGGCGCCTGTATTTAAAGACAAAGTATATAACATTACAAAATTTGGTGCTATTGCAGACGGCAAAACAGATTGT
This sequence comes from Bacteroidales bacterium, assembly GCA_016934395.1. Lineage (GTDB taxonomy): Bacteria > Bacteroidota > Bacteroidia > Bacteroidales > UBA10428 > JAFGSZ01. Next base: position 24,584 of record JAFGSZ010000122.1, on the reverse strand, counting down.
ACAATGGCCCTGAAAAATGCCATTGAAAAATGCAGCAAAAAAGGTGGTGGAACTGTGCTGGTGCCAAAAGGTGTGTATCTTACCGGAGCATTGCATATGTTAAGTAATGTAAACCTTCACCTGGAAGAAGGGGCAATCTTAAAATTTTCAACCGATCCGAATGATTACCTGCCATTAGTGCTTTCCCGTTGGGAGGGCGTGGATTGTTATAACTATTCACCCCTGATATATGCCTACAAGCAAAAAAATATAGCGATCACCGGAAAAGGGAAACTCGATGGCCAGGCAAATGAAGAGAACTGGTGGATATGGAAGGGAAGAAAAGAATATGGCTGGGAGAAAGGCATGGAAAGTCAGTCGAATCCTGAAGATCGTCCAAAATTAATATGGTATAATAAGAATGAAACTCCTGTTGATCAGCGTCAGTTTGGAGAGGGTAATTTTTTACGTCCGCCATTTATACAATTTAATAGTTGTGAGAATATCCTGATAGAAGATATTACCATAGAGAATGCACCGTTTTGGATTATCCATCCGCTGCTGTCTGAGAATATAATTGTTCGCAGAGTTACCGCAAACAGCACAGGTCCTAATAACGATGGATGTGATCCCGAGTCGTGTAAAAATGTGTTAATCGAAGAATGTTTTTTTAATACAGGAGATGACTGTATCGCTATCAAATCAGGAAGAGATGAAGACGGCAGACGTTGGAATGTACCCAGTGAAAATATTATTGTAAGAAATTGTGAAATGCGCAACGGGCATGGTGGCGTAGTGATAGGCAGTGAAATATCAGGCGGGTGTAAAAATGTATTTGTCGAAAATTGCACCATGAACAGCCCAGAACTTGACCGGGCCATTCGAATTAAAACCAATACTGAAAGAGGAGGGATAGTAGAAAATATATTTGTTAGAAATATAAAAGTTGGCGAAGTTAAAGAAGCCGTTGTAAAAATAAATTGCCTGTATGATTCGGAGAATGTGGAATCCGATAAATTTTTACCTGTAATTCGTAATGTCCATATCAGTAATATAAAGAGTAAAAAAAGCAAATATCCCTTATACCTGCAGGGTATAGAAAATGAGGATTGTGTGTATAATATCTATATTGATAATTCGAAGTTTGACGGATCTTCTGATGATAATTTTGTGTCGGGGGTTCGTAACCTGAATTTGGATAATGTGTTTATAAATGGCAATTTCATAGCAAATAAAAAGGTTTCTGAAAATTGCATAAACGATTAGGATAAAATGAATATTTCAGGATTTTAAAAAGTATTAATTATAATTTTCATAAAAATGTATTACTACTGTATTTTCGAATGAACCGTAAGTATTTTATGATTTGCACCTCATAGATATGCCGGTGGTTTTTATTAATGTTTTTATATTGGAAGTGAAATGAATCGCAGTGTTGGTTTTCGAAGTTGGGAAGTAAAAGAACAAACAGGATTGATCCTGTTTGTTTTTTTAAATTTTGCTGAACTCTTAAAATTCCAAAATTTTATATTTCCCGGTATTGCCAGTAATATTGCTAATAATTTGTATTCCATTATAATTGCTTCAACCCTTGAAAATTATGTTGAAAAAGTATAAATCAGATAATAAGGCAGGAACAACGGATTATTTTTTGAAAATAATTAGCATAGTTTTATTCTTTCTTTTCACAACTGAAGGTTATTCCAACAAGACAAGCTATGATATAATTGTGGCCCAGGATGGCAGTGGTGATTTTACTTCATTAACTGATGCTGTTGAGTCGTTGCCAATGTACAATTACGAGCGGGTTGTGATTCTGATTAAAACCGGGATTTATAACGAAAAAATCAGGCTTGAAACCGACTATATCACTCTTGTAGGCGAGCATCCTGACAGTGTAGTTATTCAATTTTCTCAGTTGCGTGAAGACTGGATAAAAACCCCTGATAATATTGGACCTGCAGTGATTAATATCCATGGTGATGACATAATTTTAAAAAACCTTACCATTATAAATACGCAGCCTGAAACCGATAAACATGCATTTACCATTTATGGAAACGGTACAAGGACCATTCTGCTAAACTGCAGGGTAATAAGCAGGGGGGGAGATACCGTTTCGCTTTGGAATTACAAAGAAGGTATGTATTATCATGCCGGATGTTATTTTGAAGGGGCCGTAGATTTTGTTTGCCCGCGGGGCTGGTGTTACATTCGCGACTCAGAATTTTATGAGGTAAAAGAAACTGCGACCATCTGGCATGCTGCTCCTGTAAATAGGGACCAGAAATTTGTTCTTGAGAACTGCAGGTTCGACGGAGTGCAAGGATTTATGCTTGGAAGACATCATTATGATGCACAATTTTTTTTATTACACTGTAATTTTTCCAAAACCTTGGTAGATAAACCAATATGGAGAGTCACCTACCCTGATGAACCTGAAAAAAACAGGCCTTATCTTTACGGCGACCGGTATTATTATTACCAGTGCTCACGTGAAGGTGGAAATTTTAACTGGTTTGGGGATAATGTGGACACATGGCCCGGAAAAATTCTGCCGGAACAGATTAATGCCCGCTGGACTTTTGATGGAAAATGGGACCCGGAAAACAAAAAAAAGCAGGAGGTAAATGGCTTTAAAATTGAGGGTAAAAATCTCATTCTTTATTTCAACGAATTGGTGGGGATCAGAGGTAATGTTGTATTAAAAACATCAACAGGAAAACGAATCACGTATTCAATGGGAAGAGGGAGAGATATTTTGACATTTACCAGCGATCAGTTATTGAGCATTGATGATTTTACACAGAATTCGTGCGAACTTATTTCGGGTGAGATTTATGCTGTTACTGCTTCAGTAAATGAAAGAAATTGCAGTAATTTTTTAAACCTTGGAAAATGCTATAAAGAACAATAATATAAAGGGAATCATTTTATATTGTATTTCCGTTTTATTTCTGGATAGTGAAAGTGTATAAAATATATTATGTATTAAAGTTAAAAAATTAGAACTTTATAGTCTTATTGGATAAATAGATTAGCAAACCCGAAAAGCTATAAATAAAAATTTAAGATGAAAAAATTTCTGGATGAGAATTTCCTGTTACAAACAAAAACTGCAGAATACCTGTACCACGAGCATGCTGTAAAAATGCCCATTATAGATTATCACAATCACCTTATACCGCGCCAGATTGCAGAGAATACAAAATTTGAAAATATAACTCAGGCCTGGCTGCATGGAGATCATTATAAATGGCGGGCAATGCGCACTAATGGAGTGGCAGAAAAATATTGTACTGGCGATGCCTCGGATTGGGAGAAATTTAAAAAATGGGCCGAGACCATTCCTTATACTTTCCGTAATCCTGTGTTTCACTGGACCCAGCTCGAATTAAAAAGATACTTTGACATACACGATTTGTTGACCCCCGAATCAGCAAAAAGCATCTATGATAAAGCCAATATTATGCTGAATTCTGAAGACTTCAGGGTAAGAGGGTTATTAAATAAAATGAATGTGGAAGTGGTATGTACTACTGACGATCCTTCAGATACTCTTGAATATCATCAGCAGTATGCAAAAGAAAATCAGAATATGCGGCTTATACCTGCCTGGCGACCTGATAAATCTATGGCTGTTGAAGATTCAGCGTCATTTAATGAATATATTAATAGGCTGGGTGCCAGTGCCGGAAAAGAAATAAGCAGTTACCGGTCACTACTTGAAGTTTTAAAGATGCGTCACGATTATTTCCATGAAAACGGATGCCGGCTGTCAGACCATGGCCTGGAAGAATTTTATGTTGGAGTCTATACTCCCCGGGAAATTGAAAATATTTTCAGCAAGCTGAAAAAAAATAAATCCCTTTCAGCTGAAGAAATCAACAAATTTAAATCTGCTGCTCTTTACGACCTGGCGGTTATGGATTATGAAAAAGGCTGGACACAACAGTTCCATTTCGGAGCCATGAGAAATAATAATACCCGCATGTATAAAAAGCTGGGCCCTGATATTGGTTTCGATTCTATTGGAGATTTTAAAATTGCCACATCAATGTCCCGGTTTTTCGACCGGCTTAACAGTGAAGGAAAACTCGCAAAAACCATACTGTATAATCTGAATCCGGCCGATAATGAAATTGTGGCAACCATGATTGGGAATTTTCAGGATGGAAGTGTTCCCGGAAAATTACAATGGGGCTCAGGCTGGTGGTTTCTCGATCAGAAAAAAGGAATGGAAGACCAGTTGAATACGCTTTCTGTACTTGGTTTACTTAGCCGGTTTGTAGGCATGCTCACCGATTCGCGCAGTTTTCTGTCTTATCCGCGGCATGAATACTTTCGCAGGATATTATGCAATCTGATTGCTACAGATGTAGAAAATGGTGAATTGCCCGATGACAAAAAAATTCTGGGCAACATGGTTGAAGATATTTGTTACAATAACGCAAAAAACTATTTTAATTTCTAATTAAAATTCTGAAGGTAATGTTAATAGAGAAATATTCATTTGGTATTGGCGACCGTTTTACAATGGAGGGTGGAGCCCAGCTTGAGGCTATCCAAAAAATAAATGAATTGGGTATACCGGTTGTACCGGTTTGGAACAAATCCTTCAGGGAACATACCATTGTAAAAACCACGCAGGCTTCAGTAAAAAAAGAAGCTGATGAGGCTGTAAAAGCAAAACAATGGAACGCAGGTTATTATATTGATGCGGACCATATCGGGTTGGAAACAGTTGATGAATTTATACACTACAGTAACTTTTTTACTATTGATGTAGCACATTTTATATCAAAATCTGCCGAAAGCAGGAGCATTTCAGCATTTGTTAAACGTCATGGTAAATACCTGGGCGGCTTATCTATTCCCGGTATTAATAAGGAATTTAAAGTTACCGAATCATTCTTAAAAGATACGGCAAGTAAATATTTATTAGCCATTCAGGAAGTATCTAAAATTTACAAGTATATAGAGTCTAAAAAAGGGAAGAATAATTTTATTCCGGAAGTGTCGATGGACGAAACTGAACATGCACAAACGCCTCTGGATTTATTCTTTATTCTTGCCGAGTTAAAATATCAGGGAGTTGAAGTGCAAACCATTGCACCTAAATTTACCGGGTTGTTTGCCAAAGGTGTAGATTATATCGGTGATGTTGCCTTGTTTGAAAAAGAATTTGAACAGGACGTAGCCGTTGTAAAATATGCCGTTGAAATTCTGGATTTGCCCGCTAACCTGAAACTAAGCGTACATAGCGGAAGCGATAAGTTTTCTATCTATCCTGCTATTCGCAAGGCTATTCAAAAATTTGATGCAGGGATACATGTAAAAACTGCAGGTACAACCTGGCTGGAGGAAGTAATCGGTTTGGCCCAGTCGGGCGGCAAGGGACTCGAAATTGCCAAAAAGATTTATATTAATTCCCTGAAACGGTTCGATGAACTTACAGGACCCTATGCCACAGTGCTGAATATAACCAAATCGAAACTTCCGGGCGAAACTGAGGTTTCAGGATGGAGCAGCAAAGAATTTTCGGAAGCTCTTATTCATGATCAGAAATGTATGGATTTTAACCCCAGTTTCAGACAATTGATCCATGTGGGATACAAAATTGCTGTAGAAATGGGTGATGAGTTCTACAATGCCCTGGCAGCCTACCGGTCTAATATTTCGAAAAATGTAACCTATAATTTATTTGAGAGGCATTTAAAACGGTTGTTTCAATAAGTACCCGTATTCCCAATACAAATAGCAGCATTATTGCGGCCTGCCCTGCTGAAAATATTTCAGTACATATTTCAGGATGATAGTTGCGGCAACTATACCAATTACAAAAAGTATAAGGGGAAGTGCCCCATAATCTTTTTTATCCTTTGTTGTTGTTCCTGTTGTTTTCATGATCTGTATTACATTAATATTTACGATTATTTTATTCAGCACAGAATTAATAGTAAATAACCACCATGGCATTTCGGGGTAACGCCCTGTATATTGTTCGTATATCATCCCCGGACACATATAATTGGATCACGGGTTTGTATTCCGGAATTTGTAATCGGAGGATACTCCAAATAGTATTTGCTGTTTTTTGCACATAATTTTTAAAATCGAATCTAATCCCGATTTTTTTGTCTTTAAAAGATTCTTTTTCAACCTGTTTAACAATAAGTTGAATATTATATGTACACACCATGCTAAGGAATGCGGGATTTTTTTGAAGGGTATCGGGCATATAGGCTTGTTGTGCAGCTTCAGCAGCATCTTTTGGGGCATGTTTCACAATTATCGGTTCTTTAACTATGGTGGCCGATTCATGCTGAATATTTAGCGGAGATGAAAATAATTTTGCAGATGTTAAATTCTCAATGGCAAAGAATACCTTGTCTATTTTATAATTTTTAATTTCTGCCGCGTGAATTGTAACACCTTTTATAACCAGGGAAAGGGTACTGTCTTTAAAATTGATTTTTAGACCAATCGAATCACTTTTCGCCATGCTGAGTTGTGCTTCTTTAAATCCTTTTTCCTTTGCCAGAAGGGCTAATTCAGGCGATTTATTTATTATTTTATATTGTTCTGTAAAAACCGAATCTGCAAGGGCAAAATGATTTAAATGTTTTAAAGTTTTTACAGGAGCAAGTGAAACCGGCACCAGGTACCCCAAAGCAATAATTGTTATCCCGGCAATTACCCATATTTTAACTGTGATTTTCCCGGTTAGCTCTTTAAATTGTTGAGTAATTCTTTGTAGTATTTTTTTCAATGTTTGCGATATTTTTATAATTTCAGTTTTAATATTCGTTTTCCTTTTTGAAGTATGCCCACATAGTTATTTAATATATAAAGACTTTCGATCCAATGTTTAATGACCGGTAAACCAGTTCAAGGTCTTCATCATTCATTCTTACACATCCATGAGTAACAGGTAATCCCAGAAATCTTTTATATAATGTTCCATGTATCAGATATCCTTGTCCAAGGCCAAGGGCATAATCTCCCAACACACCATATTCAAATCGTGTATGATGGTTTGCCGACGGAATTGGCAATCCCTCTTCAACAAATGCCCAATCAGGTTTTTTCCATATTGGTGAAGTGGTCTTACTTCTAATTTTGAATTCACCTTTTGGCGTTTTAAACATCCACTTTTGCTCATCTCCGTTTTGGAGTAAAATATAGCTGCCGGTAGAACACATTCCGTCTCTTATAAGTTGTTTTCCTTTGTAAAGCTGAAATTCATTTTCTGAACTGTTAATTACCATATAATATGAAGCAGGTATTTGCCTTTCAAGTTTTTTGTCAAGCTGGGTTATACTCTTTTCAAGGTTTTTTTTATCTTTTTTAAATTGAACGGAATCTTCTGCGAATGCTAAATCTGATTTCACTTTATTTACCGGAACCACCCAATGTTGTATCCATTCGGGAACCAGAAGAAAAATTATAATCAGGATTATGGTTATAGCCAGCACCTTTACTGCAAATAGTAATTTGAAAATGAGAGACCGGCTTATTTTAAAATGATCCTGAATAAAGCGTATTCCTTTTAGTAATAAACTATATATTTTTTGTGCTTCAACTGGTACCTGACGGGTAACATAATGCTTTATATTTTCCATTATTCGATTATTTTATCAGTTCTTCAAGGGATTTTAATGATCCCACAATGGTTACACGGGTTCCGGTATTGCATATTTTATATAAATCATCGATATCGGAATTTTTCAGGGCAATACAACCGTCTGTCCAGTCGATCCCCTTACCTCCCTCTCCATGGATCTCAATTAGGCTTCCAATTTTTGCATCCGGGGGTAAGGTGCCGTTTTTTTTGCTAGTATTAAATCTTTTAAGATCTTCCTCATTCGGGTAATTTAGTAAGAGGGCCTTGTAATAGCGGGTATTTCCATTCGCTTTTTTGTCGGTAACCTGGTATATTCCTTCAGGTGTGGCTTTATCGCCCTGTTGGTTTTTATCCCCGATCCAGTTTCGACCAAACTCAACCGTATAGCTGTTTTTTATTGATCCATTAGAATATACCAAACATTCTCTTGAGTATTTATCGATGACCAGGCAATAGGTTTTATTTATTCGTGAATATTCAATGGTTTTTTTAACCCAATTCTCCCACTCCGGAAAATGGTTAAAATAATTGCTTAACATTTTATCTGCTTCAGTGTATGCCTGGGTTATATTTTTCCGGGCAAGTTCAAATTTATCTCCGGCCTTGTGTAAATCCTGATTTTTAAAAGCAATATAGGCTTCTTCGAAGTAAAGTTTACCAATTACATGTTGTTTTCTCAGGTTTTCACTAAGCGGAAGATGGTAATAGTGTACCTGGAAATGTTTGATCCGGGCATCCAGATCATCCAGTTTATGCTGCAGGTTTTCTTTTAAGGTTAAGGCATTTTGATTTGACTTGATTTTAGATTCAGCGGCAAAGAGTTGGGATTTATCGGCAAATTTTTTTACACTATCGAAATTTCTCAGAAAAAACAGCTTCTGGTTCTCATAGTTCCAGTATTGCATGGCCGAATCGTACATGGCCATGGCTTTTTTATAAGAAATTTTTGCATAAATATCGGCTTTCCCAACTTTGGCTTCCAGTAAAGCCTGACGGGCTTGTTTGATTTCCTGTTCGGGCGGTGCCGGACGAAATGATATTATGATTACGAGACCTATAATCACAATCGACATCAAAATAAGCAATATCTTCCTCATATATTTATTCAGTCACTACAAAACAGATAAAAAAATCCCCGGGACGGATATTCCCGGGGACAAACAAACGATCCGGTTCCTTATGCTTTTTTACCTTTGGTGTTCATTTTGTACTTGGCAATAACTTCTTTAAGTTCGGCATTAATCGAAGCTGCTTTTGTTTGTGCTGCTTTAACTTTGTCAAGAGTACTTAAATATTCGCCATTTGTAAACATTGTGTTGGCTTCATTTACTGAAGTTTCAATAGCAGTAATTTCATTTTTAATTGCTACAAGTGCAGAGGTTCCTTCTTTGCCTTTGGGAGCTTCGGTAACTAACACTTTGTTTTCGTCCAGCAGGGTTTTAACCTGGGTAAGAATATTCTGAATTTCAATTTTCAGTTCTTCTTTTTTTGTTTCAGCTTGCTGTTTTACTTCATTTGCGTACATTCCAACATTGGCCAGGTATTCTTTTGAAGCGCCATATTTCTTTATCAGTTTTGATTTCTGAGCTTCAATACCTTCCATTACTGAGTTCATTGAATCAACTAGTGAGGTATACGCTTCAGGTACATATTGGTCTGCACCGGCGGCCTGTGCTTCTTGTATTGCCAGGTTTGCACTATCGATTTCTGCCTGGGGAACTTTTGAGCAACTTGTAGATAACATAAGGATTACGCCAAGAGTTGAAAGGCCAAAGAACAATTTACTTCTCATCTTTTTAATTTTTATTAGTTATAATTGATTTGAATGTTACTAAATATTAATATAAATGCCCATCGTGGGCTGATTTGTTTTCTTAAAATCCGATCTACATCTTTTTTTTGATATTATGACGGTGAGTTGTTGAAAGGTAACTGTTGCAGTAAAAATATTTTTTAACAGCAATTTTCGAAAGCAATTTTATTGCCTGATAAAAAATAAAACTTGTTTTAACCGCTATATTTTAAATGCCTAAAAAAACTTAACTTGCGGCTAATATTTTCAACTCATATGAGAACTAATGTTGACCCGACATTAACCGATGAAGAAATTATAAGGAAAATCCAATCTGAAAATTCATCAGAATATTTTCAAATTCTCTATGACAGGTACCACAGAAAGGTATTGGATAAATGTTATACCCTGGTAAAAAATAAAACAACTGCCCATGAACTGGCCGAGGATATTTTTTCCAAGGTATTTGAAAAACTGGGATCATTTAAGTTTCTTTCTTCTTTTTCTTCCTGGCTATATTCCATAAGCTATAATTTTTGTATTGATTATTTACGGTATAAGAAAAAAATGCATTATCCCGACTGGAACCGGGAAAATGAAATTCCGGAAATTATAGATGAAACCGGTGAAAACCTGAATGAGATCAGTTACGAGAATCTGCTTCAAATTTTTGAACAAATTCACCCCGAAGAAAAGGCCCTGATATTAATGAAATATCAGGACAACCTGTCATTGAAACAAATTGGGGAATCGCTGAGGATAAGTGAAGATGCTGCAAAGATGCGCTTAAAAAGGGCAAGATCAAGGGTTATTTATTTATACATGAATAAATTTTACGATAAATAATAATTTTATTGGTTACAATTATTACTTGTAACGTCATTACTATAAAAAGTTTACTAATGGATACATTCTTCACAAGATTATTTGAAGGAGAAAGAATATCACCTCCTGAACTTATTGTTTCAGGATTGAACCAGAATTTCCCGGAAGCATTTAATATTGAATGGTTTCGAAAAAAAGAAGCCTATGAAGCTGTATTTTATAAAAATAATATCGAACATATTGCAATTTTTAAAAACAACGGAATACTGGAAGAATATAAAATGTACTTACCCGAAGGATATTTACCAGATATAATAAAGGGCATAATGTTGAATAAAGGGGAGATTATGAATTCTGTTCTTATAAATAAAGGAAACAGTATTACCTATGAAATTATTTTCAGAGACAGCAAGCTGAATCGTTTTTTGTTATTCATTAATGAACATGGGGAAATTATTGAAGAAAAGAAGTTATAGCAATAGTTTCTGAATTTACATGTTTCTTAATTTCCTTTTGCAGGAATATTTTTCCAAATTCTGTTAAATACGGGTATCAATTTTTATTTCTGCTATCAGGATATTGTTAAAAAAAATATCATCCAAAATTCCGTTACTCCCAATATTTGTATCGTCTTAATTTAAATTAAACTTAAGACTATGTTAATTGATGATACATTGGAACAAAGGCGAGGTAACAGAATTGCACTCATTATATCTCTTGCTATTTTAGCATTATTAATAGTGGCTATTTTTTTACTTTAAACAAATAAATTTGAAAAATTAAGGTACCTGGTTACCTCAAAAATTGATTATCCAGGTAAATAATATTTAAGACATCCGCCTGTTTGTATAATAATATTCCTTGTATTTTAAGGAGTAAAATTTTCCTTAAAGCAGGTTATTTTATCCCCGATCTTTTGGGATAATATTACTGCGAATTTAATTAGCGCTATTTACATTTATCTTCCGGAAAGGTGTAATTATCAATAATATCTATTGTAATGTCAACATTTGTTACTCTTGAATTATCGAAGTGGATATTTGTATAGGCAATATGATGAACAATATTGTTGTGTGAGTAATCTCCTTCAAAAGCACTATAAGATGTTGTTTGACCTCCATTAACAATTCTTGCAGTAAATACAACTTCATGGTCATCATCATATAAATTCCTTATTATAATATCATAATCATCAACAGCAATACAAACTCCAATAGATTCGTCATCCTTTTCACAGCTTCCGGTCAGCACTAAAAATACTCCCAATATAAGTAAGGTATTAAGCCAGATAATAATTCTTTTTTTCATAATACAAGATTTTTGAGTGAGAATAATCTTTTTAGAATGTTATGCCAATTTTCAATGATAACATGTAAAGCACGAACATGTCTGTAGTCCATACATCTTCTACAAATTCTCCAGAAGTATCTTCAATTTTTTTCGATTGGGTGTAGCCAACCATGTCAGCTATTTCAAAGCAAAAGCCGTTTCTAAATATCCATTTATAACCCAATTCACCACCATAAGCCCTTGCTTTATATACGTTTCCCGATTCGTAATTTGATCGTCCGTATTCAAACCCCGGCCCTAAAAAAAAGCCCCTGATTTTTTGTTTAGGATTTATATAGCACCTAACAGATGTATGAACCATATAGGACAAATCCATTTCACCAAAAAGGGAACTTTGAATTAAGCCTAAATTATGCAATCGAATGCCAACGTTTGCACTGAAATTTTTTCCTAATGCAGGTTCAAAAAACAAAGCCGGACCCATGGTAATAAACCCAGAAGGATCAAATAATAAAGCAGCATGATAGTTTTTAGATACCCTGTGGACGGTGTCTGTTTTTAATGATTTTTTCTTATTTTCCGGTGTATAATAAATATCATCGTACTCTTGTGCCTGAATAAACTGTAAAGAAAGCTGTGTGAAAATAAGCAGGCTGATCAGATAACGTATTTTATATTTCATATTGACCTCGGTTAGATTTTCTTTAAATATTTAGCCCTAAAACAATACAATGGATCAGGTCAATTTTCAAACACAGCTGTCCATGTTTGTTCCGACACAGTTGATCCTGAGCCAAAAGATAAACTTGAACCACACAAACCTCCGCATTGCTTAAAATCACTAATTGTGCCTGAGCAATTATTATCATCCTCAAAAGTTCCTGTAATTATCGGGTAATCACTTTCTCCGCAAATAAAAATATAAGGATTTGTCAACTTAGCCTCAAACTGTTTTGTGGTTTTATCTATGGAAATATCTTTACTGCAATAAAAGGTATAGGTACAATAGTAGGTTACAAAATTTACTTTAATCTTAACGGTAATTGAATCGATATCAAATTGATTATTAACATGAAGATAGACATCCTGGTTTTTGCTTGTTGATCCGTTAAAATCGCCCTGACTTATGGTTAATGTTACATCATTTAATGGATCATTGTCATCATCCTTTTTACTGCAATTGTTGCATATGAAAAATATGAACAATGCCGGAATAACTAAAGAAAAAAATAATTTTGTTCTCATTTCGAATAGTATTTAATGGGTTATTAAGCAGGTGTTTAAATATTTTCAATCCGAATTATTTTTTGTAATAGAGTAAAATATATCTCTTCAGGTAACTCACTCCAATTTCACAGTTAAAAATTTGGGTTAACATTATATTATCCAGGAATGAATAAAATTCAAATTCCCGGATCGTAAGTAAATTTTATAGTTATTGAGTTTTCCGAGGGAAAGATATTTCTAATATATTAACTTATCAATTGGTAATTATGGGGATTTTTTTCCAGCATTTTTTGGGGGTAATGCTTTGAAAAATTTCAGGTATAAAAAATCTTGTATGTACGCTGCAAAACTTTTTAGTAGCAAATTAGATTTCAATTATTTTATGTTTAATTGCCCAAACCACCATTTCAACCACATTTTTGATATCGATATCGTATTTTTGTTTTAACTTTTGTTTAATATTATCTTTATGATTCGTGACTGTATCTGCACTTACATATAAATTATCAGCTATTTCTTTTGCACTAAATCCTTGTGCAAGCAATTCCAGTACTTCGAGTTCGCGCTTTGTCAGGAATTTGTTTTTAAAACCTGAAAACAAGGTCATTATATTTTTTCTTTCCTTAATAATTTCTTTGGATAATAAAGGCAAATCAATGGATTCCCCCAGGTAAAATACTTCACCATCATTAACCTTATAGATAGCCTCAATAATATCGTCGGGATTAGAATCTTTGAGTAAATATCCATTTATACCGGCATCAATGGCTTCAAGAATAAGATCGAAGCTGAACGTATTAAAAGTATGTGATTGAAACGCTGATAACATAATAATTTTAATTTGTGCATATCGTTTCTCGCTTCGTATTTTTTTTGCTACCTGAATTCCATCTATATCAGGAAGTTGATAATCAAGAATAAGGATATCGGGGATTTTATTATTGCTTAAATGTATTTTTAATTCTTTAAAATCTTTCGCTTCGGCAATGATTTGTATTTGCGGGATATATCCGGCCAAAATTTGTCGTAATCCAGCCAGGAATACCTCATGATCATCAACAAGAATAATCTTAATCATTTCCATTCAAATTAATTTATGTTTGATTCAATAATTGAATACCCTGCCTTTAATACAAAAGAGAATTTACTTCCTTTACCAGAACCTAAACTCTCTGCAAAGATATATCCTCCACATTTTTCGATATATTCCTTACAGAGTAAAAGACCAAGTCCTTTGCTTGCGCCTGGAGTAATGGAAGAGTCGGAACGGAATAAATTTTTTATTTGATCCGGAGAAAGGCCTTTGCCACTGTCGATAACAGAAATTTCATTCATCTGATTCTCTTCTTTTGATCTTAAAATAATTCTTCCACCCTGAGGAGTGTATTTGATGGCATTATCCAGTAAATTTCTGATAACAGTATCAATCATTCTTTTATCAGCAAAAACAAAAGTATTATTAATTATTTCAGATTTGATTTGAATATTCTTTGAATGTGCAAGAGAACTATAGATTTTCAGGCAATTTTCTATTGAAGCTTTAATATCCACCATTTCAGTGTTTAATTCAATAAAGCCTCGTTGGAGTTTAATCCATTCCAGCAAATTATCTAATAATTGTCTCATTTCACCGGTCTGTCGTAAAATAATATCCAGATCCTCATTCCATGTATTATTCATCTGATTCTTATAATTCTTCTTTAATGAATTAAGCAGCATTATAAAACCTGATAATGGTCCGCGTAAATCGTGAGATATAACGGAAATTACTTTATCACGCTCTGCATTTAATTTATTTAAATATTCATTCGCTTTCTTTTTGGTTTTATATGCCCTGGAGATAAGATAGACCAAAAGAATAGCAATAGAAATAACAAATAACAAACCGTAGATATATACTTTAATTTTATTTAAACGGATTGTTGTCTGCCTGGAATGCATGGATTCATATTCCTTTTTGGTAATTTCACGTCCTACCAGGGTTTGCCAGCTTTTTTCTTTGCCCTCAAAAAAACGATCAAGTTCATTTACAAACAAGGAATCTTTTAATTCCGAGAATTTTTTATAAAACACCAGGGCTTTATTTTCTTCTCCTTTTTGTGCATACAATTCCGATAATATAAAATAACAATCTCTTTCAATTTCCTTATTGAATACGGAATTTGCCTGGAATAATGCTTTATTAAGCCAATATATAGATTCTTCAAATTTATTGATTTTATAAAGGGTTTTACCCATATTGAAATACGATTTAGTAATCAATAAAGTGTCCTGTAACATATAGGCATTTTTTTGAGATTCCTGAAAATTTACAAGTGCCTTATCATATTCTCCTTCATGGTAAAAAACTTCACCGAGATTATTATACGATGCAAAAATTTCCTTAGTGTTCTTGCTTTTCCTGCTAATAAAAAGAGCCTTATTAAAATTTATTAAAGCTGAATCCATATCAGAAGACTCATAATAGGAAATCCCGAGATACATCAGGAGATCACCGATTAAAGCAGTATCCAATTCAAAAAATGCCTGATCAAGGGCTTTACTAAAATATATTTTTGCCTTGGAATAATTATACCAATCGTAATAGCACAGGCCAATTCTGTAATTGAACAGATATTCTTTTTGTTTGATCCCATGATTTTTTGATAATCTATCTGATGCAATTAAATAGGAATATAAAGAGCCAAAATGATTTTGATTACGATATCGGTGTAGATCCTTTAATTTTTTATCAGAAATATAATCGAAATAAAGAGGCGGTTCAATAATGGGGGTAAATGTTTTTAGATAGTAGATGTAATCTAATGTGTTGAAATAATCCTGAATACCTTTTTGGTAACCGAGGGTTATACTTAAATCCAATGCTTTGAAATATATATCTCTGATGGATATAAAATTATTATTGTAAAGGGGTTCCTGATAATCGAATTTCGATAACACCTTTGCTATATTATATAATGAATCAATTTTGTTAGTATCATCGGGTAATTGCGAATAGGAATTATATATTAATAAAAGAGAATCGATTGAGGATTTTGTATACTGTCCGTCTACAAAATGTAACATTATGAAAAGGGATACAAGGAGAAGAAAATTCTTTTTTTTCATGTAAATTCAATTTACATGTTGGTTTATCCAATATTTGATGCAATATATTTAATTTGAATGGTTAAACCAACTATCAGGTATTTAAATATTAAGTAGTTAAATTAACAGAGTTATTATATTTTTATATTATTGAATAATTCAGTATTGTTGGTTTTAAAATTGAATAAAAAATTAAAATATGCGCCGTTTTTACAAAATAGGCCTTATTCTTAAAATAGTATGGATACTTCTTTTTATTAACAGTTGCCATAATAATAGTGATTATGATTTTTCACCCTATTCCTCAGAGGGTAACCTGGCATTAAACGATGGCACAACAAAAAGTCCTGATCCTTTAGAATCGGATGAAGGGTGGGGAGGGGGACAATATCCGTGGCAAATTATCGATGGGATCAGATTTTCTACAAATTTTTGGACATCCGGACTTGCATTTACAGGGGGAAAAGAAGAATATATTGATACCTGTGGCTGGAGGCAGGCTACCATAAATTTTGGTGTACCTGTTCAATTTAACAGAACGGTAATCTGGATGGAAAGGGATACCATAGATCATTATTATATCCAATATTGGAATGAAGAAAATAAGGTATGGAAAAATGCTATTGAAGTATCAGATAAAATTAAAAAGTTAAAAGAATACTATTTAATTTTTTATGAAGAACATTTTAAAACCTATCAAAGATCCAGCATTGCTTATGAGGACACCTTTCCTACAGTAACTTCTTCAAGAATCAGATTTTTATTTAATAATTGTAACTCCGGACACGGCTGGATAAACGAGTTTGAAGTGTATTATGATAAAGAGGGAGAGCGCCCGAAGTGTATGGTCATAAGAAAATAGGCTGCTCAAATCAAGCAAGCATGGCTTTATCAAATAAAAAAAGCCTAACACTAATGTGTCAGACTTTTCTTTGTCGGGGTAGCAGGATTCGAACCTGCGACCCTCTGCTCCCAAAGCAGATACGCTAACCGGACTGCGCTATACCCCGAAATATTTTTATATAAAGAACTTTTTTTGTCCGAACCTGCGACCCTCCCGCTTAAGGCGGGATAGCTAATCCCGAAAAATAAAAAATTTTCAATTTTTGTCATTTTTCGAGGATCCTCGAATTTACAACAAAATCCTAAATTTTGGTAAATTCGGGACCGGACTGCGCCTGTCTGCCGCCAGGCAGGCTATACCCCGAGAGTAAATAATGCATAAAAAAATGCCACTTTTTAAGCGGCACAAAGGTATTAAAAATATTATAAATCGCAAGTCAATTTAAAAAATTGGGTATGTTAATTGTTATTTTAAATTTTATGATGTTTCCTTGATTTTAAAACTTTCTTTTGTCTTTTATCAGCCAATTTTGATACATAAAGACTGTAACTCACACATTTTGAAACAGTATTTATTTTTATTTTGCTCTTTTTCCGTGATCTTAATTCTATATGGCGTTTTGTTTTCATTGGCCGGTTTGATTTGGCTCCGTCATATTTGTTTCCGTTTATAAACGCTGCAGTTCCTGCATTCACCTCAAAGCTTGCTAACCCCAACATTATGGTGATGATCAGGATAGAAATTAAACTGTTTGTTTTTTTCATCATTCTTTCAGTTTTGTTTATACAATTTTTACTGATTTAATTTTAAGATGTTTATTTCTTTTGGTGAAAACCAGTCATTTTATGATGGATGGTTTTATGCATCTGATGAATAATTCTGCATTCGTTTAAAGTTTTAACAAAGATAGTTAGTTATAAAAATGAAAAAATCAGGATGATTGCCCTCGCTCTCACACTCACACTCACTCTGATTTTTGGCCCCGGCCTACGTTTCGTTCGAATCGTCTGGCTATAATAAAAAAAAGCCCTGATTAATGATATCAGAGCTTCATGCTTTGTGCGGTGAGGGGGGGATTCGAACCCCCGGTACCCGTTGCCAGGTACGTCGGTTTAGCAAACCGGTGGTTTCAGCCACTCACCCACCTCACCTTTGGTAAATTAGTGGCTTTTTAAAAAGCTGGACAAAAGTATAAAATCAATTTACAAACGCAAAATTATCTGTCAGAATTCACTTTTGCCTTGTATAATTTTTTTCCGGAAATTTTCCGGTTAATGTTTTTTCTTTCCGGCTGCTTTATCTTCCGATTTAGCTATTGAATCTCTCATCCCGGTATCTGCTTCAATATTTTTCATCCGGTAATAATCCATAATTCCGAGGTTACCCTTTTTAAAAGCTTCAGCCATAGCTAATGGAACCTGAACTTCAGCTTCAATTACTTTTGCTCTTGCTTCCTGGGCTTTAGCCTTCATTTCCTGTTCAAGGGCAACGGCCATTGCACGGCGTTCTTCAGCTTTAGCCTGGGCTATATTTTTATCAGCATTGGCCTGATCCATCTGCAATACTGCTCCGATGTTTTTCCCAATATCCACATCGGCGATATCAATCGACAGAATTTCAAAAGCAGTTCCTGCATCGAGACCTTTTTCGAGCACAACTTTTGAGATAAAATCCGGATTTTCCAACACCACTTTATGTGAATCAGCAGAACCAATAGATGATACAATACCTTCACCCACACGGGCAAGAACAGTTTCCTCTCCGGCGCCACCAACAAGCTGTTTAATACTGGCCCTTACAGTTACCCTTGCCTTTGCAATTAGCTGGATTCCGTCTTTTGCAACAGCAGTTACAGGAGGTGTATTGATAACTTTTGGATTAACCGACATTTGAACGGCTTCAAAAACATCCCTGCCGGCCAGATCAATGGCTGTTGCCATTTGAAATGACAATTCAATATTTGCTTTTGATGCTGAAACCAGAGCATGTACTACTTTTTCTACATGCCCGCCAGCCAGGAAATGTGCTTCGAGAAGATCTCGCAGTACTTCAAGACCAGCTTTTTTAGCTTCGATCATAGCATTAACGATTACTCTTGGCGGTACTTTTCTCCAGCGCATAAATATAAGCTGGATAAGTGATACATGAACACCTGATACCAAAGCCTGAAACCATAATCCAAGCGGTACAAAATAAAGAATAATCATTAACAGGACAATAATGCCCACCATATAAAGAATATAAGTTCCCAGAACTCCCATGTTTAATTATTTTTTTGGTTTAACAACAATATTAGTATTTAAAACTTTAGTTACTTCAATTTCTGTATTTTGGGGGATATATCCACCGGTTGATTTTGCCTCGTAATATTTTTCCCCGATAATCACTTTCCCTATAGGATTTAAGCGGGTAATTGTTTTGCCAGTACTTCCAATCTGAACGATGTTTTCTTTTTTTATATTATCAACTGTACTATCTATCTGACTGCCCAGCATAGCTTTATTCCATGTTTTTGATTTCAGGGCAAAAACAACGGTAAATATAAAAAATACCAGCGTTGAGAGCAGGGTATAATTTCCGGTTTTTGTTCCATGAAAATAATATGAGGCAAACACAGCACCACCAATAATGAGGAATCCGCCAATGCCAGCAATGGTAACTCCAGGAATTATTAAAAATTCAACTAATAAGAGAAAAATACCGAGAATAATTAAAAGAATAATTGCTAGAATGGACATCTGAAATTATTTATCTGAAGTATAGTTAATCAATTGTGGCATTCAGGCCTTTCTTTGTCAGGCCTTTTCGTAAAGGTCTTAAATATTCCAGGGAACCTTTTTTAACATCACACTTTCCCTTATAATGAATGATATATGTGCATTGCTCAGCTTGTTCGGGTTCCAGTTTACAAATCTCAATTAACGAATCAATCACATAATCAAAGGTATGTGTATCATCGTTGTGCAGGATTAGAAAACGCTTATTCAACTGATCGCCATCAACAATTTCCTCAAAATCCTGCTGATTTTCAGAATATTCTTTTTCCTTCATCTCAATCTTAATTGACTAAATTGCACGGTCTTTAGACTGAAATCAAAATTAGAAAAAAATCCGTATTTTCTTTACTTTATTGAAATTTAATTTGGGAATATTCGATTTCTTTTGCCTTTTGGATAGAAATTTTCTCACCATTAAAATAAGGCACAATAAATGAATCAGGAAACCCGTAGTTTTTTATCTGCTCAAGAGCTATAGCTGCATTTTTCCCACTATAGAAAATGCCTGCAAAATATTTGGTAATACCATTTTCCGGGTTTTTTTCAGCTGAAACCGGTGATATTCCCTTAAAGGCATCGTTGGCAATAGGGTTACTAAATGCACCAAGCTGAACCCTGAAAATAAGGCCTCCGGGAAGGGGAATGTTATACGGAATTGGATTATTTGTATTGTATGGAGATTGAGACATAATGTTAAAATCGTCAGAATTTTCTTCAATTGCCGGCGGTTCAGCCTGAGTTATTTCTCCGGTTTCTTTTTCAGGTTCAGATTCTGGGCTTTGCGTTTCAATAGCTTCGGGCGTATACTGATACACTTTTATATCCCCGATTTGTTCTTTTAGTGTAATGTTTGAATTGGTTTTTTCAAGAGCCGGTATTTCAGCATTCTGAATTTTTTCTTGTTTTTTTAGGTTTGCAGCCTGCAAAAATTTTCCGTCTGCCTGCAGTTGACACATTTTTTTCTGACTTTCCAGGTTTGATATTTCTGCAAACAACAAATTTCTATTTTCTATCGCTTCCACACCCTTTAATTGTTTGCGCTTTTCCGAAATAAGCTGGTTTAATGAATCGGAAAGTAGCTGTAATTCCAATCCTTCACCAATCAACAGGGAATACTGATCTTCCGCAGCCAATGGGCCTGATTCTGCAATAGTTTCTGCCTTACCGGTAATACTATGCATTTCGGCTTTCGAAGCATCTGGAGTTTCAACAATTTCCAGTTTCGATGCTGTTAGTATATCGTTTCTTTTAATATATTCAATCTGCAGCGGTGCGGATTCAAGTTTAATTTTGAAAATTTCAACTTTTCCCGATCCGGTGGAGCGGTTCGAAGCAAACAAAGCAAACTCACCATTTGCGTCGGGAACAAATAAAAAATCATCAAAAGGGGTATTGATTGGAAAATCCAGATTTTCAGGAGTTGACCAGACTTTTGAATTCCAGTCGTATGTACTTTTAAAAATATCATATCCACCCATACTGTTATGGCCCTTCGAACTAAAATATAATGTTGAGGTTTTATGGTCGTAATAAGGAAATTCCTCATCATAAGCCGAATTAACAGAATGACTGAGCAGCTCCGGCGCACTCCATTCCTGGTTACTTATATTTTTTATTCGAAAAATGTCTTTTCCGCGTTTGCGGTTTTTCGGATATCCTGAAACAAAAATATACTCGTTTACATCCGTAAATGAAGGTAAAAACATCAGCGAGGTATATTTTGCTTTATAATCATTTGGTGTGGTAAATTCTTTCGGCTTTTTAATAATTTTACCACTGGCATTGAGCGTAAAATGGGCCTCTAGATTCTGTTCAGCAACAACAGATTTATCCTCCACTGTAATATATTTCCCAAACTTGGTCAGCTCTTTCCCATTTTTGGCCATTTCTACCCATCGGGAAACATCTTTTTTTCGAACCTGCGATTTTTTAGCATGCAGTGTATAACTTTTGTATGCTTTTATAGCGTCATCAAATTGATAATTATTATGACAGGCACGTCCTAATAAAAAATAAGCCTCCGCATTGATGTTTTTAGAACAGGCAAAATCAAGGTACCGTATAGCCTCCTCCAGGTTTTGGTTCAGATTAAACAAACAAGCGCCGGCGTAATACTGGTAAAGGGGTTCTTTAGGGTATTTTTCAAGCAAATCGTAAAAAATTGCCAATGCCGGATTGTATTCCTGCTTATTGAATTGTTGAATGGCAATCGACTGCAATGAATCATCTGCGGCCATTTGTGAAAATGATTCCTGCACTAAAAATGGAGAACCAATGATTAAAAAGGAAATAATGATTAAAAAAGGATATCTCATAGCCGTGGGTGTTCATGTTTTAGTCGGGTGAAAATTAGTGAAACATAGCGTGAAAAAGAAAAAGAATTATTCACAATTTTATCCAAACTGAAATAAAAACTTTATATTCGCCGCATGAATTATTTGTAACTTAAATTAACACAATTATGAAAATTAAAGATCTTATTTGGATAGCAGTGATCATACTGATAATAAGTTCATCATGCAGTACAGGAACAAAAAGGGTAACATTAAAAACGGAGATCGATACGGCAAGTTATTATCTTGGTGTTTCAGTGGGTAAAAGCCTGAGAGATGCAAACAATCTCGATGAAGTTAATGTTGACGCTTTAGCCAGTGCCATTCGTGATGTTTATGCTGAAGCAGAAGACCTGCCTACAGATATGGAATTAAATGCCTATCTAAATACCTTTTTCGAAAAAAGATTTGAAGAAGCAAATGTTAAAAACCTTGAAGAAGGCCGTGCTTTTCTTGAAGAAAACAAAAGCAAAGAAGGTGTAATGGTTACCGAAAGCGGATTACAATATAAAATTATTGAACCCGGTACGGGCAGAACTCCTGTTGCCACAGATAGTGTAAAATGTAATTACAGGGGAACCCTGATTGACGGTGAAGAATTTGACAGTTCATACAGCAGGGGAGAACCGGCTGTTTTTGCTGTTACCGGTGTAATAAAAGGCTGGCAGGAAGCAATTCAGATGATGAAAGAAGGCGCTAAATGGGAAATATATGTACCCACAGAACTGGGTTATGGAACAAGGGTTCGTCCGGGTGGCAAAATTCAGCCAAACATGGCCTTAATCTTTGAAATTGAATTAATCGAAATTACCAACAAATAAAAGTGTTTTAATGAAAACTGCAGAAATTCAGACAGAAAAGGGAAATATGACTGTTGAGTTTTATGAGGATGAAACTCCGGTAGCTGTCGAAAATTTTATAAAGTTATCGAAAGAAGGCTATTACGATGGTTTAACATTCCATCGTGTAATCCCCGACTTTGTAATCCAGGGGGGATGCCCTAAGGGTGATGGTACCGGTGGACCCGGATATACCATAAAATGCGAACTCGACGGAGAGAAGCAGTATCACGACCGCGGTGTGCTGTCCATGGCACATGCAGGAAGGGATACCGGCGGTTCCCAGTTTTTTATATGTCACAATCGCAGGAACACCCAGCATCTGGACAGAAATCATACCTGCTTTGGAAAAGTAACTGAAGGTCTTGATGTAATTGATGATATCCGTGCGGGTGATAAAATTATAAAAATTACTATTGAGGAATAGTTATGAATTTTGAATTATCAGGAAAGTTAATTAAGGTATATGACGAGGTTCAGGTAAACGACCGGTTTAAAAAGCGTGAATTTGTAATAGAGAAAGAAGAATCGGGATTTTCAGACCAGATCAAATTTCAGCTCATTCAGGATAAAACCTCATTGATCGACGGATTTTCAGTTGGCAGTGAAATAAATGTGAGTTTTAATGTAAGAGGTAATAAATGGAAAGACGCGTATTTTGTTAACCTTCAGGCATGGAGAATCCAGGCCGTAGGAAATGCAGCAGTTTCCACCCCGGCATTTGAACCGCCTGATGAAGAATTACCGCCCCTGCCTGATGAAGAAGATGATTTACCATTTTGATATTCCGCCTGATGCGGGACGAGGGAGTTGTTAAATCAACTCCCTTTTTTTATAGTTTGCAAAAATTATTGATGAAAAATCAAACATTAGAAGTACGCAACCGATAACTACTGCTGTTATAAATGTGGATGAAATCCGGAGATTTTGTATGGCCGTATGCAGTTGCGCTACTATATTTTGTGAAAATGTGAGGTTGGCCTGAAAAAATTTATCCAGTACACTTTCTTCAGTGACGGGTTGCATAATAAACAGCAAAAGAATTAAAGCGCCCAAAAACAAAGCAATAACAAACCAAACATTTCTGCTGATCAGGGGCTGATAGGGAGACACAGGAGCAGGTGCTGCATATATTTTATCCATGAGTTTTTCTGTAAAATCAACAGAAGGGGTTTTCATACCGGAATTTTTTACCAGTTCCTCAATTATTTTATCTTGCTGAAATTTCTCTTTTTTCATAACTGGAAATTTAATGTGGTTAATTCCTGCCGGCGAAACTCTGATGTACTAATGATCCATTCATGTAATTTTTTTCTTGCCCGGTAAAGTTTTACTTTTACATTAGCGTTTGATAATCCGGTAATCTCGCCGATCTCCTCTATGGAATTTTCATTTGTATAATACAAAGTTAATAAGGTTTGTTCATCTTTCGGAAGCCGGTTTAACAAATTATGTATAATTTTTTTTTGTTCTTCCATTTCAAGTTCTTCAAGCGCCGATAAAGAAGGATCACTCAGATAGTGCAAATTGTCAAGCGGTTCTCCGGCTTGTTTTTTGGTTCGTATTTTAGATATTGAAGTATTGTAAACAATTCTGTAAAGCCATGTGGAGAATTTGGATCTATTTTTAAAACCGGCGAGGTTTTTATATACTTTTAAAAATGCATCCTGAACAATTTCTTCGGCATCTTCGCTATTATTAACAATTCGGAATGCCATAGTATATGCCATATTTTTATAGCGGTCGATGAGCACGGCAAACAGGTTAACCTCTCCCTGTAAAACCTTATTAATATATATATTATCTGAAAATTCTTCCATATGCTGAGTTAGACGTCGGGAAAAGTTATTCGGTTACTGATTATCAAAAAAAATAAAAGTAGTAAATCTGTAACCGGAAAAAAAAGACCTGCGTCAAAATGATAAATTTAATTGTTAAACAAAAAATTATAGACATGCAAGACT
>JAFGSZ010000121.1 GCA_016934395.1 Bacteroidales bacterium | reverse complement strand
GAGTAATATCGAGGAGCCTTGTGCGGGAAAACCGCATGCAGGGATCTGCGAGGGGTCGGCTGGGTAACTGGCCGTTCTACCTCGATTACTGGTACATACTGCTAAATAATAATAAAACCGATGTATTATTTTATCGTCAGAATCAGAGGCAGGTAAAATTCATTCTATCCGATATTTCTAATACCCGCATTTCGATATCATTTTATGCATTCACTAATTTAGGAAGATAATAAAGAACTACCCCGCCGTAAGCAGCGGGATATTAAACCCTAAGAGATTAAATTTTCCATATTTACTATCTTCTTTTTTAAAAAAATTTTTAATAAAAAAACATAAAAATATTTCTTGACACCTCCATTATACACGAACGCATATAATGGATATGTTTATTTTATAAAAAAATTGGCAATCTCATGAAATCAAAAAAAAGCATTCTTTCATTTTTAAGCGGACTATCTGTAGGAACATTAGGAGGGCTGATAGGCCTTGGAGGAGCAGAATTCAGACTTCCACTGCTCATTGGTTTATTCAAATTCGGAGCTTTACCGGCTATCATTATAAATAAAGCAATAAGCCTTGTTGTTGTAGCCTCGTCTCTTCCATTACGAGCCAGTACAATTCCGTTTGAAAAAGTATTTCAGAGGTGGGATGTTATTGTTACTTTACTTGGAGGCAGCCTTGCAGGAGCATGGATCGGGGCGGGATGGGCTACCCGCATTAAATCAAATACATTATACAGGATTCTATCAACATTACTGATAATAATTGCTGTAGTTTTACTTTTCGGGCACAGTCCTGATGCCAGTGCTGAATTGTTTTCTTCGAATCTTATGCAAAGAATTATAGGAATAATTGCTGGTTTTTTTATTGGAATTGTAGCGGCAATTATGGGAGTAGCAGGAGGAGAATTGCTTATTCCGACAATTATTTTACTTTTTGGTGTTGATATTAAACTAGCAGGCAGCTTGTCCCTTGCAGTAAGCCTGCCAACCATGCTGACAGGTTTCACACGATACAGCAGAGACAGTAGTTTCAGCATTATTAAAACACAAAAATTATTCATTATAACAATGGCTGCCGGGTCAATCGCAGGTACATTTATTGGAAGCAGATTACTCGGCATTATTCCGGAAGCTGCATTACTTCCGGTACTTGCTGTTATTCTTGTCATTTCAGCAGTCAAAGTATGGCGTCATAAATAATATCACAAAATTGTAACTGGAGGATGAAATAATTATGGATTACTATAATAAACTTAAAAAAGAATTAAAAGACATACTAAAGCATAAGGAAACCGAGACAATAAAAGTTGTCTCTGCAAAGCCTCTTTCTCCGGAAGAAGCTATTGGAACACCCGATCGAACTGATTTCCCAATCCAGAAAGGTAAGGAAGTAATGATCGAAGCTGATTTCAGAGGTTCCAAAGGTCAGGCGTTTACTGATATGCCTGGGAATTTTACAGGAACTGTCCAAGACTTTCTTAACATGAAGCTTGATAACAATTTCTCACGAAGCATTTTCATTGCTGGATTTAATGCTGTTATGCGTCATTTCGAACGTACAACCGGAACAATACACTGTAAAGATAAAGAACCAAAAGCCTGTGCCGAGCAGATTACGACATTCATTAGGGAAAAATTTGGAAAAGTAAAAATAGCTTTCATAGGATTTCAGCCTGCAATGATTGAGCAATTATCAAAGTCTTTTGAGATGCGAATTGTCGACCTTGACAAAGACAACATTGGTAAACAAAAATTCGGACTGACCATTGAAGCTCAGGAGAAAACTTCTGAGGTGCTGGAATGGGGTGACATCATACTGGCTACAGGATCAACCTGCGTAAATGGGACAATTACTGATTTTCTGAATAAAAAACCAGTCGTTTTTTACGGCATATCCGCTGCAGGAGTTGCAGCAGCTTACGGATACGAAAGATTCTGCCCCTGCGGTAAATAAAGAATTAACAATTTAAAAGATTTTAATTTTATCCATAATTGTGAGATATATCATGAAAACATTAGCAGTCATAAATATTTCAATAGCCGCATTATGTTTTTCTTGCCAGGTTGCTCATGCAAAAGAAAAATTTTCCATTAAAATCGCAGTCGAATTTACTGACCATGCCGCGAGCGCGTACATAGCCAGGCAAAAAGGATGGTTCGAAGATGAGGGAATAAAACCGGAATTCTATAGTTATGTAACAGGCATGTCACTTGCAGCAGCACTGGGAAGAGGCGACATTCAGGCTGCATATCTTTGTCTTTTACCTGCAATAAACGCCCGTGCAAATGCCGGGGTACAGATAAAAATTGTAGCAGGTACGCATAAATACGGGTACGCACTGACAGTAAATCCTGAAAAAATAATAACAGTCAAAGACCTTGAAAAGCCAGGTATACGCATAGGTTCTGTACAGAAAGGCGGGCCTGTGGATGCGGTTTTTTTGAAGACAATTGAGAAATACGGACTTGACCGGAATAAAATTTTAAATAAGGTACAAAGGATGAACCCGGCCATGCAAATAATGGCGGTCAGGATGGGAAAGCTTGATGCTTCTTTCGCCCCGGAACACTGGCCTGCCATGGCGGAAGAAGAAGGATTTAAAATCCTGCTTACGGCTCAGGATATATGGCCCCTCATGCAGGGAAGCGTCCTCATTGTCAAAGAGGACCTGATAAAAAATAATCCGGAAATTGTAAAAAAATTAGTCAGGATCACAGAAAAAAGCACGGACTGGATCAGGTCGAATCCCCGAAAAGCGGCCCGCATAATGGCCTCAGAACTCCAGATGGCGGGTGATAAAATTTTTCCTATTAAAGCTGCAAAAACAGCAAAAGGACTAGTTATTAAACCGGGCACTTTACTCAAATCAATGAAAAGACTGAAATATACCACTGACATTGACATAAAGACAATTAAAGAAACTATCGAATTCGCTGTACGACAAGATTACATCAGGGAAAAAATTGATGCGAATGACATTATTGATCTGAGGTTTCTTAATGAAAAGTAAAGCCACACTGCAATTTTTATGGGGCATTATACCAGTTACTGTTTTTCTCATCATCTGGGAAATTACAGGCCGCTTAAAGCTGTTTCCGGGGCAATTCTATTTTCCTCCGTTCAGCGCGGTTGCAAAAGAATTTTATTACCTTACTATCAGCGGAGTACTGGGCAAAAACTTTTTAAGCAGTCTATCAAGAGTGCTCATTGGCTTATTCAGCGGATCAATAGCAGGTATTTTTATCGGGACGATTATGGGCTGGAGAAAAATCCTTGATAGAGCATTAAATCCAATTATCAGTCTTTTGTATCCTATCCCTGCTCTCGGGTGGCTGCCTCTCCTGATGCTGTGGATCGGGATCAATGAAATGCTGCCAATCACCATTATCTTCATTTGTTCATTTTTCCCGGTTGTTTACAATACGTCAGCCGGAATAAGAAATATTGACAGAAAATACATAAAGGCTGCTGAAACTCTTGGAGCTTCTGATGTAAGGATCCTTTTTACAGTCATTCTTCCATTAGCGCTTCCCAACATTTTTACCGGGCTCAGACTGGAGGCAGGGATGTCATGGAGAGTCCTTATCGCTGCTGAAATGGTTGCAATACCAACAGGTATCGGGGCCCTGCTTATGCAGGCCGAAAGCCTTGTCAGAATAGACATAATAATAGTTTGTCTCATAGTACTTTCAATCATGTGCTTTATTTTTGAAAGAACGTTTGCAGCTGCTGAAAAATTTTTAACCGGAAAATGGAATTCTAATGCCTGAAATAAAACTCGTAAACATCAGTAAACACTTTTGTCATGATTTAAATCTGACAATAAAAGATAAAGAAATCCTGGTAGTCGTGGGAAATACCGGTTCTGGGAAAACAACACTACTGAATGCAATATCCGGAGTGACACATTACAAAGGAAATGTATACATAGATAATACCTGTGTTGACGGGATCTCTACCAGAAAAAGAGGTGTAGGTTATTTGTTTCAGGGACTTGCCCTCTTTCCACATCTTACTGTTAAGGACAACATTGCTTACGGATTACGTTCATCCGGATTAAAAAAGCCTGCAATTCATGAACGCGTATCCAAGCTAATGGAGATGATACGCATAGATCATCTTGCATCCCGTTATCCTCACATGCTTTCAGGAGGAGAACAAAAAAGGATTGCACTTGCGCGTTCTCTTGCTCCCTCGCCGCAAATACTCCTCCTTGATGAACCAACATCAAGCCTGGATAATCAGACTGCGAAATACCTCCGAAATGAATTAATTGATGTTCTCAAAAAACTCAAAATAACATCGGTCTATGTAACACATGACCTTGATGAAGCGTACGCTATTGCCGACAGGATCGCTGTAATGATAAATGGAAAAATCGAACAATTTGGTTCAAAAGATGAGGTATTTCTTAAACCCAAAACCGAACAGGCTGCTCTTTACCAGGGAATTAAGAACATTTACAGAGGAAAAGTTACTTCTGTTGACAAGGATAAAGTCACTATTGAAAACGGCAACTTCAGGATTATTGCATTCAAAGAAAATGAACTGCATACAGGACAGGATGCAGGCTTCTGCATAAGGCCGCAGGACATTAAAATAATCAAGGAAGACATGTCAGTCAGGGACGAATTGAAAGATAATTTGTTTGATGGAGAAATCGTATCGCAAATGTTTTATTCTGATTACTGCATCATTAAGCTGAAATCCGTAGTTGATTTCGAAATGAAATTCCCGATTTACATTTATCAGAGATATAATTTTCACCAGGGGAAAAAAATACGGATCGGTATATGGCAGAAAGGAATCAGTATTTTCAGGGAAGAATCCCCTGTCTAACCGGGAAAAGTATGAACTGGTACAATTTTTAAATGATAATTACAGCAAAATCAGTTAGATGTATGTTCATGAAAAAAATTAGATCTCATTCTAATCATTATTTGCATTAATTAATTATTATTTTTTATCTTCCATGTCCGTCATATATGCTTTATTGGCTGAGTCTCGATAGACCGCTAAATCAACCACCTTTAGCAAAAGTGGCATTATGCAGGCTATCATCGTTGGGAAAGAACCAGGTGGCAAAGGCTTATCATGAGTTTCGATCCATGTTAACCAGTTCTTTGGAATCTTCCCCATTGACAGCAGATGAAGCACAATAAGAATCATGACTAAATAAGAAAATTTCTGCAGGATCAACCATTTGTGTTTACTCAGTTTTCGAACCCCACCGGGATATGAATACCGGACTATAATCATGAATAGAAGAAAGCATAAAAATCCAATAATTATGGTAAACCAGTGAGAAACGAACCAGCTGAAAGGGTAAATTTCTGAATATTTCTCCGGAAACTTTAAAGGCAGATAGATGAACACAAGGATAATGTGTGGAATCGTCATAAACGCTGCTGTAAGCCCTAAAGACCGACGGTACGGCAGCAAGTTAATTAAATTTGGAAAAAATCGCGACAAAGGACCAAGTAACAGGGCTAAAGCAAGGCAAAAAGTTGACGCTATTGCAGTACATTTTTCTGTTGTGAATAAAGTAAAGGGTTTACCGCGTACATCATGATACCAGATAAAAAAGAAGAACACTACCAAATAGATGATTATAGTAATTGCCCACTGCTTTCTTTTATTTGAAAAAACATGATAATTTTTTGTTGTTTTCATTAATACTTATCTCCTGCATAATAATTAGTCATGACTGGCTTTTTTATTTAATTACAAGGCTGCTATTTATTGAGACAATGAATTAGCTGTGTCTGAATCGCAGCTGATAACTTGTCTCCTATGGAAAAACCCAATTTTGAAAAAAAATTATGCTGCATGTAAACCACTACAGGCACCTTCCCAGAACAGTCAAGACGAAGATACGTCCCGCGATTAATGATACGATCAAGTTGAACAGGTATTTGAGTTACCGGATTTTCAGTTTTGAGGTTAATGTCCCTTTGTAAGCTGATATTTTCAGGACGGACTATAAATTCCATGCTTTCATGATGAATACCAGGAACAATGAACTCAATTCCGTTAACATCTACACATGTAGTATTGTGTTCAGGCCCCGGACCTTTTGCATAGCCTGAGAAAACATTACAACAACGCATAAATTTAGCCACAAATTTATTTTTTGGTTTACGTAAAAGATCGTCAGGACTTCCAACCTGTTCAAAAATACCATTACGGAGAATTGCTCCGCGATCTGCAACAGAAAATGCTTCTTCCAGATTATGGCTGACATGCATTGTAGTAATTCCTAATTCTTTCTGTAATTCTCGAAGTTCCATACAGACTATATCTCGCGTACTTTCATCAAGAGCACTAACCGGTTCATCAAGAAGAAGAACATCCGGCTTAATGGTTAATGCGCGTGCAAGCGCTGTCCGCTGTTTCTCTCCACCACTCAATCCTTCAATCTTACGTTTTAAAAGATGACTGATGCCAAGCATTGATGCATTCTTTTCTACCCGTGATTTTATTTCACCTGAGGGCAATCTTTGTCCGCGTAATCCGAAGCTGATATTTTTTTCAACGGACAGATACGGGAAAAGGGCATAATCCTGGGGGACATAGCCAATACTGCGTTTCCGTGGTTCTGTATTTGTAACATCTTTTCCATTGATATATATTTTCCCGGCTTCGGGGGTATTCAGACCGCATAGACATTCAAGAAAAATAGTTTTACCTGATCCCGGTTGCCCCAGAAGAACAAAATATTCTCCTTTGGCAATATGAATGTTTGCTTTATCAATCCGGAATTTATCAACGGAAAAGGTTAATGATTCAACACGTATCATAATTTTACCAAAGCCCTTCCGCCTAGCAGGCGTATTGTCCCTAATGAAATTATGGCAACAAAAATCAATAATAATGCCACAGCCAAGGCTACTTCAAGATTACCCACAGATTGCTCTAAATAAATAGTCGTGCTGAGTACTTCGGTTCTGCCTCTGAAAGAGCCGACAAGTATCATCAAAGGCCCGAAGATACCAAATGCCCTAGCCCAGGTCAGGATAGCTCCTGCCATTATTCCTCCGGAAGCCATTGGAAGAGAGACGCGTAAGAAACTTCCCCACCGGGAACAGCCTAATGTTAATGCTACATTTTCCAGCCGTTTGTCAACATCATCAAAAGCACTTTTTATCGAACGAATCGCGAAACTGGCAGAAACAATAAACTGACAAAGAACAATCCCTTTTGGCTGAAACACAAATTCAAGTCCAAGATCTTCCTGTATCCAGCGACCTATCCCTGTTTCTGAAAAAAATACAAGAAGAGTCAGGCCTGCAACAAGCGGAGGGAAAACGATCGGAATATCGACTATAGTATCAGCAAACAAATGTCCCGGGAACCGATAACGACTTAATGCATATCCCATTGGAATAGCAAAAATAAGTGCGATCATTACAGTAGTAACGCTTGTTACAATACTTAATTGTAATGCGTCTCTGATAAAAGAGGAATGCAGCACTTTAATCACTGCATCTTTATCAATGTACATGGCATCAGTTATTATAAGGAAAAAAGCCAGGGAGATAAACAAGACAAGGGGGAAGAATGTAACGATGGAAAAAAATCGTCCTGATAAGTTATTGCTTTTGCTGCTGACATAAAGCATACTAAAAATAAAATAACATGGCAGGGAAGTCCACATTATAAAGACAGAGAATTTTTTCATAATTTCCCATTCAACGACATTAGCTGCAACTCCTAAAAAAGCAGATACAATAAATAAAATCAGGAACAAAGATGCTCCGGTTTTTAGCTTTTGCTTAACATGGCCGGTATTTTTATTCTCATTCATTGCTTTACTATGCATCATTCCGGCTTATCCACCCTGTAATTGTATTTATGAAAAACAGCTTTGGCGTAATCAGATCTGAGAAAGTTTACAAATTTATCAGCTAACTCACGGTTAGCTGTAAATTTCAGCACTCCTGCATCTACGGTTGAAATGACATTTTGTTCAATAGGAATCATTATCAATTCGCCATATCTTAAATAACTATGAGCCACTGCATCCCACACTATAACAGCATCAAGACTTTTGGCTTGAATTTGAATACAAAGCTCATTGACCGTAGCAGACTGGAATTTTAGTTTTTTTTCGATATCGTTCCAGTAAAGTTTATTTTTTTCAAAAATCTCTCTGGTTTTACGACCAATAGGAATGTATTCAGGATTGCCGAATCCCAGTTTAATTCCAGGATTTGTTAAATCCTTAAGACTTTTAATTCTCTTAGGATTTCCCTTCTGTACAAAAATAGTCGGAACAAAGTAACAAATTGATTTTTGGGATAGAATCAATCCGTTTTTTGCAGCAATATCTACATATCCTTTATCCCCAGGAATATAAATATCTCCTCGCTTGCTCAGCCTGGCTTTTGAGATCAATACTTCAGCACCGGCATAGTCTGTTAAAACCTTTACTTCATTTTCTTTCGCAAATTTTCCTGCAAGTTCTGCGACAGGCGGACGCAATCCTCCTCCGCAAAATATTAAAAATTCATTTTGTGCTGCTTCTTTATTAGATTTTGAGTTCTCTCTACCACACCCTGATGAAATTACAGGTAAAATCAAAACGAATAACATTATAATTTTTTTTAAATTCATCTATGTAATTATATTCTCTTTATGAATGCTTATTTGACATACCCATATTCGGAGAAAATCCTTGGCCCATTCTCCCTGGTGAATTTCATAAACTTTTTAACGAGCTCAGTATGTTTCGAATAACTTAAGCCAATTACACTGACATTTATCTCTGTATCATATTCATATGGTGTTTTCACAATTTCAAGGTGATCTTTAAAAGTATTAGCTACACCGTTCCACATTATTACCGCATCAACAGCCTTTGTCTTTAGAAAATTACCTAAATTACTGTGCCCTTTGGTCAGGCGATTACCTACATTTTTTAATACTGCATTTTTAATTTTTTTCTTCTCAAGAAGCTTAAAGACCAATTCCCCGCAAGTGGAATATTCCGGGTTACTAAGAGCAACTTTGAGATCATTTTTAGTCAGGTCATTAATACTTTTAATAGATTTTGGATTGCCTTTCTGAACTGCAAGGACAGGTGCTACGAAACCTACGTATACATGATCAGAGTAAGCTTTTGCTTTCTTTGTATACTCAAGATAAGGATCATGTGTAATATATACGTCACCCATTTTCCCGGCTTTGACATGAGGCAGAAGATCCTCACTGCCTCCGGTTGTAAAGGTTGCGTTTATTCCTGACTCTTTCTTGAATTCTTTAATAAGTGCCTCTGTCGGGGGCAGGAATGAATTTCCGCATAAAATCACTAATTCATCTTTGCTGGCGTTAGGATGTTTGTCTGCACCACAACCGACGATTGCAACTACAATAAGAAAAACTATTATTAATTTTATACTATTCATTAACATACATTACCTCCTTTTATTAGGACATTTAACATTTAAATGAAAATGATAACCATTTCAATAAATTACTAGCAAAAGTCAAATAATTTTACCCGGATAATAGATATGCAAACTTAAATTAGTATGTTTATGTTATTAAGTTTTTTTAAAAAAGTGTATCAATAACCATTTAAATTACTGCATGATTTTTAGTTGATTTTTACAATATAAAAATTTACTCATTAACTCAATTTTAAATTATTAGCTTAAAATAGTTAATAAAAAAATCAGTAAAAAGTATAACAATGTGTTCAAGTACACCCACTATGTCAAGCAACAGCAGAAATTATTTCACTTTCATCATAAATAATTTCATCTTTCCAGATTTTAAAAATAATTT
>JAFGSZ010000120.1 GCA_016934395.1 Bacteroidales bacterium | reverse complement strand
AAGACAAGCGCCGGTTCCTGGAATATTATTAATCCTGCCAGCAACTGGTTATACCTTTCCGAAACAAAAGGTACAGAAAATAATGCAACTGTTACTTTAACTGCATCTCAAAATAATTCTGTGCAACGAACTGATACCCTTGTCATTTATGCAGGCAATGCAAAACCAGTCAATCTAGTAATTTCACAGGAACCTAATCAGGCAGGGTTGTATTTAACAGTTAATCCAACTTCTGTAAATTTTGGCAGTACAGGTGGAACCGAAACAATTACCGTAAACACAAATATTCCGGGCTGGAGTATAGGTATTAGTGCTGATTGGCTATCATTAACATTTAACAGTGCTGCAGGTAATGAAGGGAATACTTCAATTGAAATAACAGCATCGGCCAATTCTCTTACTAATGTACGTTCAGATACTGCAATTGTATACGCCGAGGGAGTATCAAATGCAACCATAACAATAATCCAGGAATCAGCCACATATCCTGGTTATAATACATCGCCAGTAAATCCGGATGCAACAGGAATGTCAAGTAATGCAAGCGAACTGGCTGCAAAAATGACAATCGGATGGAATATTGGCAATACATTGGAAGCTATTGGCGGGGAAACTGCCTGGGGAAACCCTCTTATAACAGAAGAACTCATTCAATTGGTTAAGCAAAACGGGTTTAATGCAATCCGTCTCCCCTGCTCCTGGTATCAATATATGGAAAATAAAGAAACAGCAAAAATAAAAACAGAATGGCTTGACCGGGTTAAAGAGGTTGTTCAATACTGTATTGATAATGATATATATGTAATTTTAAATATTCATTGGGATGGCGGTTGGCTTGAAAATAACTGCACACCCGAAAAACAAATGCAAAATAATGCAATGCAAAAGGCCTTTTGGGAACAAATTGCTACCCATTTGCGCGATTTCGATGAACACTTATTGTTTGCAAGCGCCAATGAGCCCAATGTTGAAAACACAACACAGATGAGTGTTTTAAATTCATATCATCAGACATTTATAAATGCTGTGCGGTCAACCGGTGGTAAAAACAGTTACCGGGTACTAGTAATTCAGGGCCCTTCAACTGATATTGAAAAAACAAATACTTTAATGAATACTTTTCCGGCTGACGAAGTTGAAAACAGATTAATGGCTGAAATCCATTATTATACACCTTATCAATTTACCTTAATGACCGAAAATGCAAGTTGGGGAAATATGTTTTATTACTGGGGTAAGGATTATCATTCAACCACCGATACCGAATATAATGCAACATGGGGGGAAGAACCGACAGTGGATGCCTTGATGAAACTGATGAAAACTCAATTTATTGATGAAGGAATACCGGTAATTATGGGTGAATTTGGGGCTATGCGCCGTACTTCGCTAACAGGCGAAGCATTAGCGCTTCATTTGGAATCGAGGGCTTATTTCCTGAAATATGTAACCCAACAGGCTAAAGCCAATGGAATTATTCCATTTTACTGGGATGCAGGCGGTATGGGCAACAATGGTTCGGCTCTTTTTAACCGGAAAAATTATACTATTTTCGACCAACAAGCTCTCGATGCATTAATGGAAGGAGTAAATGAATGATACAACTTCAAAAAATTACATTAGTTTTCGAATAAATTTGCCGGCCTTACTGCAAAAATTCTATTTCTATTTAAAGATTAAAAGGATAACCCGATGATGAATTTGATATAATTTTTTGTTTTGTTTTATTTTATCAATGTAATAACTTAAATTTGAAATATTATATTCAAAACTATTTTAATTCTGCATTTAATCGTTAAACTTATTATTATCCATTCAACAATACATTAAATCTTATACGTATGTCACTATTATTAAACCAAACAAAATTCTTCGTTTTCACAGGATTATTCCTCTTGGCCACAAATCTTTTTGCCCAGAACCCTAACTTTTATATTTATCTCTGTTTCGGGCAATCCAACATGGAAGGCCAGGGTGCAATTGAGAGTCAGGATTCAACAGTGAACAACCGTTTTAAGGTTTTTCAGGCAATAGATTGCCCAAACCTTAACAGGACAAAAGAAACATGGTATGCCGCATTGCCCCCTACTTGCCAGTGCTATTCAAAACTTTCACCTGCCGATTATTTTGGAAGGACAATGGTTGAAAATTTGCCTGACAGTATTACCATAGGTATAATTAATGTTGCTATTGGAGGCTGCGACATAAGAATTTTTGATAAAGACATATACCAGGATTATGATTCTACTTACGCAGAAAGCTGGTTTACAACCAAAGTTGAAGCTTATGAATGGAATCCATATCAGTACCTTATAAACCTTGCCCGTTTGGCGCAGAAAGACGGTGTTATTAAAGGAATTCTGCTACACCAGGGAGAAACAAACACAGGCCAGGCTCTGTGGCCTTCTTATGTAAAGAAAATTTACAATGATATGTTAACAAACCTTTCTTTGAATGCAGAATCAGTGCCACTTTTAGCCGGGGAAGTTTTATCGGCAGAGGGCAGCTGTTGTTCAAGCATGAACCCGATAATCAACACGCTTCCTGATACTATTCCTACTGCATATGTTATTTCTTCGCGTGGATGCGCCGGACAGGATTATGCACATTTTGACTCGGAAGGGTACAGAACACTCGGAAGACGATATGCAATTCAAATGTTGTCACTTATTGGAATTAAAACAAATTATGCTGAACCTGAAAAAAGCTCCGAAGGGAAAAATTGATAATTACTTTTTAATGCGGCTATATATATGCCTGGTTCATAACAAAAATACTGGTATAAAAAACCTTACATGATTTTGCTATTTAGTCCTGTGAATAAATCGAGTTAAATTGTTTGATATAAAAAATTATTAGAATTTTTTACCTCCGGAGGACAAAACAAAAATTTTAAACATATGAATGGGAAATTAAACAGTAAGTCGAAGGTTAAGTGTTTTATAATTACCTGTTTGTTTTTTCTGTTTTTAGTAAATTATTCAGCTGGGCAATTGGCAATGATAAATTACTCTTCAAGGGACTGCACGAGCCTGAATGGTGTTTGGAATGCTATTATTGACCCTACTGGAATTGGAGAATGGAGACAGGTATGGTTAGAAAAGCAACCCGAAAAAAAAACCGACTTTTTTGAGTATTCTTACAAGGGAGGCCCATTGCTTAAAGTGCCGGGTGACTTTAATTCTCAAATGTGTGAATTAACCTATTTTGAAGGGACAGTCTGGTATAAAAAGCAATTCGATTATTCAATTCAAGATAATAAAAGGCTGTTTCTTCATTTTAGTGCGGTAAATTATATGGCTGATGTATATATAAACGGTGAAAAAACAGGAAGCCATGAAGGTGGTTTTACCCCTTTTCAATTTGAAATTACTAAAAAAATTAAAAATGGCATTAACAGCATTATTGTTAAAGTTAACAATAACCGTCAGGGCAACGGTTTGCCAGGTAACGGCTACGACTGGTTAAATTACGGGGGCATAACCCGCGATGTTTGTATTATTGAAACTAATGATACATATATATCCGATTATTTCATTCAATTAAAAAAGGGCAGCCTTGACACTATTCTGGGATGGGTTCAATTAAACGGCCCCCTTTTAGAACAAAATATTAATATAAATATACCTGAGCTTAATATCTCATATAAAACAAAATCAGGTAAAAACGGACTGGCAAAAGTTGAATTTACTTCAGGTTTAGAACTCTGGTCGCCTGAAAATCCGAAGCTTTATAACGTTATAATTAGAAGTGAAACTGATACCATTACCGACATTATTGGGTTCAGGTCTATTGAAGTAAAAGAAAAGAGAATTTTGCTTAATAAGAAACCAATTTTTATAAAAGGAGTAAATATTCATGAAGAAAATCCAATCAAAGGCTCAAGGGCATTTTCAGAGGAAGATGCGCAATTACTTTTAAATGCTGCCAAAGAATTAGGATGTAATCTGGTTCGTTTAGCGCACTATCCGCATAGCGAAAATATGGTTAAGGAAGCAGAAAAAATGGGCTTGATGGTTTGGGATGAATTACCTATTTATCAGCACATTAATTTCTCTGACAGTCTTGTT
>JAFGSZ010000119.1 GCA_016934395.1 Bacteroidales bacterium | reverse complement strand
TAATCCATAGGGCCGGGCCTGTAAAGGGCATTCATGGCAATTAAATCCTCAAATTTTGTAGGCTTTAATTCACGCAGGTATTTTTTCATCCCATCAGATTCGAACTGGAATAATCCAGTAGTTTCACCTTTGCTATATAACAGGTAAGTTAATTCATCATTTAAGGGGATATTATCGATATCTATTTCGATATTTTTTGAAAGCCTTACATTTTCAACAGCATCTTTAATAATGGACAAAGTTTTTAAACCCAGAAAATCCATTTTAAGTAACCCTATATTTTCAACATGTGATCCATCAAACTGGGTTATATATTTTAGTTCCGAATCCTTAGTTGTATAAATAGGTAAATAATTTTCCAGGTCATCGCGTCCTATAATTATTCCACAGGCATGAGTACCTACATTCCTTATTGATCCCTCAAGCTTTTCGGCATATTGTAAAACTGATGATATTTCAGGCCTGCCAGATTCCTTTTCTTTTTTAAGTTCAGCAACTTCCCTGTAAGCTTCTTTTAATGAAACACCGGGCCTTTCAGGAACTAACTTGGCAAGCCTGTCAGATTCCGGTAACGGCAACTTTTGAACTCGGGCTACATCACGTATAGCTGATTTGGCAGCCATAGAACCAAAAGTAATAATATGGGCCACACGTTTATCTCCATACTTTTTAACCACATATTCAAGTACTTTTCCCCTACCTTCTTCATCAAAATCTATATCAATATCGGGCATCGAAATACGATCGGGATTTAGAAACCGCTCAAACAGCAAATCATATTCAAGTGGATCAATTTCGGTAATTTGCAAGCAGTATGCTACAACTGAACCAGCGGCAGACCCACGCCCCGGTCCAACCGAGACATCCATTTCCCTTGCGGCTTTTAAAAAGTCCCACACAATTAAAAAATAACCGGGAAAGCCCATCTTTTTTATGGTTTCCAGTTCAAAATCTATCCTTTCTATTATTTCAGCAGTAATTTCTTTATATCTCGTTTTTGCACCTTCATAGGTAATTTCACGAAGGTATTCGTTAGCATCAGCAAATTCGGAAGGAATAACAAAATCAGGCATAATTGCACCCCGGTCGAGTTTGTACTTTTCAACCTTATCAACAATCTCCTGAGTATTGTATAATGCTTCAGGAATATCAAAAAACAATTCTTTCATTTCATCTCGGGTTTTCATCCATTCCTGACGGGTATACCGCATCCGGTCAGGATCGTCCACATCCTTACCGGTACTTATACATAACAAACGGTCCTGGGCATCAGCATCATCTGCATCAATAAAATGAACATCGTTAGTGGCAACTAATTTAATATTGTGCTTCTTACTAAAATCGATTAAATGCTTATTTACAAAAACCTGGATTTCATACACTTCTTTATCTATTTCAAAATTGCCTGATTTATGCCTTTGTAGCTCAAGATAAAGATCATCACCAAAAATTTCTTTTAATTCAAGCAGGGCAGCTTCGGCAGACTGTACCCCTTCGATTTTAAGTTTTCTCGGTATTTCCCCCCCAAGGCATGCAGTTAACGCAATTAAGCCTTCGTGGTATTTTTTAAGCAATTTTTTATCAATCCGGGGATGGTAATAAAAACCATCAAGGTAGCCATATGATACAAGTTTAATTAAATTATGATATCCCGTTTCATTTTTAGCCAGTAAAACTAAATGGTCACCCCCACCGTCAATTTTATCTTTTTTATCAGCCATCGTACGTCGGGCTATATAAACTTCACAACCCAGAATGGGTTTAATGCCCTCTTTAGAAGCAATTTTGTGAAATTCCTTTACACCAAACATATTACCATGATCGGTGATTGCAAGTGCCTCCATGCCATCGTTTTTGGCTTTGGTAATCAAATCTTTTATACCGGCAGCGCCATCAAGTATTGAATATTGCGTATGCACGTGCAAATGGGTAAAATTATTTATTTCATTGCTACTTATAGTTACCGGTTCATTTTCAATCTTGTCAGGAACATTTATTCCTTCACTTTTATTTGACTTTATTGAAATATTGACAGGTTGAAAAGGAGTTGTGTTTTTTTCTTTAAACCTGTCTAAAATACTTATATCAATTTGCAGTTGGTTCTCATTTATAATGCCAATCCTCACAAGTTCTAAAAAACAGCGGGCAGTGGTAACCACATCAGCGGAGGCATTATGAGCTTCTTTAAAGTCCTCATTAAAAAGCTTATGATGAAGTTCGGTGAGGTTCGGCCATTTATATTTTCCACCTTTACCCCCGGGAAGCTGCAAAAAATCTGTCGATTCCTCTTTAGTACAAATATGTTTTCTGTTAAATAATTTACTTTCAATTCCTTTTCTTGTCAACTCGGCGCCAACAATACTTACGTCAAATTCAACATTATGGCCTATAATAAAGCCGGCTTTTTCAACAGCCAGTGCAAAGAGGTTTAAAACAGTATCCAGCTCAGCACCTTCTGCCATGGCCCTTTCTGTTGAAATCCCGTGAACCTGTACTGCAGCAAAAGGTATCTCAAATCCTTCGGGTTTAATTATATGGTTTTGGGCTTCAATAAAATTACCTGTTTCATCGTGTATTTGCCATGCCATTTGCACCAAACGTGGCCAGTTATCGGAATCGGTAAGCGGCGCATTGTAATTTTTAGGCAAGCCGGTAGTTTCAGTATCAAAAATTAAAAACATAAAAAGTTAATAAACCTGATTTATAAATAATTAAATTAAAAAATCCGATATACTTCTGAGTTATTAAAAT
>JAFGSZ010000118.1 GCA_016934395.1 Bacteroidales bacterium | reverse complement strand
CGATAAATTGGGACATTTGCCATGTTTTTAGAAAATTTACAATTAATGAGGTAAAACTGGGCTTCGTAATGATGCCTCCCTAGTTTAAAACCTTCAACTCCATCGAAACTTGAATTCTTAATTACGAATTTTTGACTTTCATCTGAAGCACCGGCATGCCATATGGAAGCTGACTTTTTAACTTCATAAAAACTGGAATTCACAATATAACACCATCCCCTTGGACAAACAAAATCGACTGCACCCTCGAAATGGCAATTGGCATGATAATACATTCCATTTTTATAATTCCAAAGAGATACTGCATCTGCACCTTTTGTTTTAATATTACAATTCAATAAAATTGTTCGTGTCCCTGTTCCATATATACAAAATGCATGTGGGCCAATTTCAGGTTGTGTGTTAATAACCGTTAAATTGTTAATAATAACATCATCGGCATATATATTAATTACAGCAGAACCTATAGCATCTCTCACTTTTTCCCAATCATCTCTTAATTGCCCGAATTGAATTATTGTACTATCAACACTTTCTCCAAGTAAAGTAGTGTAATCCTGCTCAATCCTGAGTTTTTCATGATAAATACCATTTTTTACATATATAACAGTCCTTTCATAATTATACACCGGTAATGAAGCTATTGCAGAACTAATAGTTGTAAAATCCCCTGATCCGTCTAAAGCAACAACAATATCAAATTCATTATTCTTTGTATAACTATTTGATATTAAAAAACAGGAAAAAATAAGTGTTAATCCCGAGTTTTTTATAAATCGAATTTTAGATGTTTTATTCATTTTCTCGCTTATTATTTAAATTACTTATTCTATACCAATCTATATTTACATAACCATTATTTTCCGAATGCTTATCCCCTATTGCAAATACACCTGTTTTTGCCCCTATCCATTTACCCGGCTTCGCTATAAAAGGTTCTCCTGTCTTAATATAATTTTTATCGTCAATACTATAGAAATAAATACACTCTGATAATTCTGATACTTCAACTTTTAATAACACAGTATCATGATCAATTTCAGTTTGACTAGTTATAATTTCTTCAGTTCCATTTTCAGCATTTAAACAACTTGCCTGATATAGGAATAATCTATCATTTTCTTTTTTTAGCCCTATATATGCATAATCAGTCCCCATTATAAGCAATCCGCATCTATCACCATTATTCTTAAAATCAACGATAAGCTTCGCAAATGCTGAGAAAGCCGGAGCCGGAAATTTTTGAAGCAACAAATTTGGAACATTCCATAGATTAATTGATCCGTCAGGTTTTATAATACAATTTAGTTTAAGATAACCCTTAACTATATCATTTTCAGTCCAGTTTTTTTGTGGATTTGCATGCCACTGCCATTGTAAGCCTATACAAGTGTTAAACTCATCAGATTCAGATATTATAAAATCAGAAGATTCATTAATTATGATTGGTTTTCGATATTCATTCACCGGCTCGCCAACTCCGTCATTATCTATATCTACTCCAATAAACGGCCAGTCATCTGTCCATTCAACCGGTTGAAGATGAAGTATTCTGCCAAAAGCGCCTTTATCCTGGAAGTGAATAAACCATGAATCACCTGATTCCAGCTCTACAAGAGCTCCCTGATGTGGACCGTTTACTTGTGTGTTTCCCTGGTGTAAAACAATTTTGTCCTCATAGGGGCCGTAAATATTTTTCGACCGTAATGCAGTTTGCCATCCCGAAGTAACTCCTC
This sequence comes from Bacteroidales bacterium, assembly GCA_016934395.1. Classification (GTDB taxonomy): domain Bacteria; phylum Bacteroidota; class Bacteroidia; order Bacteroidales; family UBA10428; genus JAFGSZ01. The sequence continues at coordinate 801 of JAFGSZ010000118.1, read as the reverse complement.
CGGCAGGAGCAAAAATATAGTACCAATCATCTTTTTTATAAAGTTTTGGCCCTTCAATTGTTGGATTGTTTTTATGGCCATCATAAACAATTGTTCCTTTATCAACAACTTTAGTTCCTTCGGCATTCATTTCATGAATTTGCAAAAGGCTTTTAACTCCGGCGCGGCTATATGCAAATGCATGTACCAGGTAGGCTTTCCCGTCATCGTCCCAAAAAGGACAAGGGTCGATGTTACCATATGCTTTTTTCACTAATACAGGAGCCGTCCATTCACTTGTTGGATCACTGGTTTTAACCATATAAATACCCCTGTCAGGATCACCGTAATAAATATAAAAAAAACTATCGTGATACCTTATTGCAGGGGCCCAAACACCATTTCCATGTTGAGGTATATCAAAATAAGGATTTTCAAACTTTTTTATTGCATAATTTACAATTTTCCAATTAACAAGGTCTTTTGAGTGAAGGACAGGTAGCGCCGGAACACAATTGAATGAGGAGGCAGTCATAAAAAAGTCCTCACCAACGCGTATTACATCAGGGTCAGAATAGTCGGCAAATAAAATCGGATTCTTATAATTATTATTTCCTAAATCAGCATTCCAAAGCTGGCAATGAATATTTAAACTAAAAATGAAAAACAAAAAAATAAAACCAGTTTTAGTCATTATACCCTTTTATATTTAATGTTTTTAATTTTCCCGGATATTTGAATTTAATGTATTATTAAAACCTTCTCAGTATGTAGATATTCGTTGCTAAAAATTTGAATCATATAAAAGCCAGGAGTAAAGCT
>JAFGSZ010000117.1 GCA_016934395.1 Bacteroidales bacterium | reverse complement strand
TTTTCCCGATTATCAGCAGGATAATGATTTATGGATAGCTTTGCAGGATTATCAAAATGCCGATTGGAATATAATAATACAACTATGGAAGTATTATAACCTGCACATGATCCAGGTAATCAAATCTATTGACCAGTCAAAACTCAATAATTCATGGCAAAGTTTTGAGGATATTACCGTTACACTCCAACAAATGATTGATGGTTACCTCGGACATATTTATCTGCATTTTGGTGAGATTCAGGAATTAATTGATAGTTAGAAGCCAGACAAAAAGGATTGAAAATTAACAGAGATTATGAATTAATTATAACTACTAATTCTAGTTTAGCACGATTCGCCAAAGCGCGGTATAAAAAATTGCCGGGACAGTAGGTTATTCAAGGGTTGTAGGCTGCGTTCACTTTCGTGTAAATTGACAAAAAAGTGCAACGCAGTCGGCTACTATTCTTATACTCACCGGTTAGCACAAATACAGACTACTGCAGTGCCTTAGAATTATCCATAAACCAGTTGCTTAAATCTATAATTTTATTAGCCAATTCAAATCCAAAACTCGTTAATGAATACTCTACCTTCGGAGGAACGGAACTAAAAACCTTCCTTGCAACAATATCATGATTCTCTAATCTCTGAAGTGTAACAGCTAACATTCTTGACGAGATACCATCAATATTCTTTTTTAGCTGATTGAATCGGAGAACCTTAAAATATCCTAAATTCAGGATACAAAATAGGCTCCATTTGTCTAAGGATGTTGCCAATAGGTTTTTTGTCGGACAAATTCCTTGATCAATATACGGTGCAGTGGAAATAAAATATTTTTGTATTTTATTTTCCAACATAACCTGCTGTCTTTCATCAATAGTTTTCATGGTGTAACTTAGTTATCGATTTGTAAGTTATTGTAAATATGCAATTATGGTATTATTTTCGGTTACTTTTAGTAACTTAAAAACAAATATATGAATACTTACAAGATATCATTTAAATGGGTTGGAGCAGCAACATGGATTTTACAGATAGATGACTTGAAAATTGCTAGCGATCCAATTTTGTGCAAGAAGAATTCCGCAATCGATTTGAAGTACTTCAAAGCAAAAAGAAGAACGGATCCCCAGTTTTCTTCTTCCGATTTCGAAAATATTGACTTTTGGCTTTTAACTCATAATCATACTGATCATATTGATAGAATTGGGATATCTAAAATTAGTGTTCAATCACAGGTCTATTCTCATAAAAATCTCAAACCATGGTTCGCAAACCAAAAGGATATTAAAATAACCTATATGCGATGGGGGGAAAAAATAAATTTATCAAAGAATTCAATATCCATTGATATAGAGGCGATAACTTGTGTTCATGGATCAAATTTTCTTTCAGCAATTTTATCTGGTGGGTGTAATGGTTATTGGATAAAGATTACAAAGGCTGAAAATCCGCTATATATTTATGTAACAGGCGACACGGTAGATCATCCTAAAGTTATAAACCATATTGCGGAACGTAATGTCGATATTTTAATTCCGAATTTGGGAGGGAGTGGATTAGGTAGATTTGGAGGGCCATATACTCTTACTGCTAGAACCTTTAAAAATATGCTAAGTTTAATTAATCCAAAAATTGTTTTACCTGTCCATCATATATCATTCTCACTTTTTAAAGAAACTATTGAAGAACTATATAAATTGAATGATAAAAGAATTGTTAAATTTGGGGAAGGTGAGACTGTACATTTATAAATGTACTTGTGCTAACTGCCTTATAATGAAATAGGTTGACACTTTTTTAAGCAAAAAGAGTGATCACAATATGAAAAGCAAAAAACTACCTGCCGAAAGTACCAAGTACTGCCGGTACAATTATTCCTTTAAAAAGCAAGTCATAGAGGAAATTGAAAATGGGCAGATTTTGATGAACGCTGCGGCGAAAAAATATGGAGCCAGCCTTTCAAGCATTAAGAAATAGTTCGATACAATGGGTAACTTTGACAAGAAATTAAGAAGCATGAAAGGAAAATCCCGCCCGGGGCGGGAAGGTACATTAAATTGTGAGGAAATTCGTTGGTAATTTTCCGGTAGAGAATAATTTCCTCCTTTCTTTAAACGATCCGGTGTGATTGTAGTACCGGGAATTGGGCTTTGGGCAATTACTCATATCGAGTTAATTTTAAAAGTATTCGTGAGAACTGTGCCCCTGCCTATTCACCGATACGTGAGCAACTCAATGCGCATGTGCCCGGCCACCCTGCATACCTGGTCCGGATAGATTTATTGTTTCAGCGCAGCCTTGCTGAATATATACTCCGGAATTTTAGCATCAAACTGAATATCCTTAATAATAAAGTCTGTTCCTTTTCCATCCTTCAGCATGTCTTTATAATTTACCTTTCGGGGATACCACCGGCCTTCTATTTTCACCACATCTGTTAATACGGTTTTCTTTAGAAGCTGGCCGCTCTTGGCAAACAGCTCCTCCTGCAACGGAATATAACGCTGGGTATCAATCCATATTTTTCGGCCATGGTAGGCTGCATCATCAACAATAGCGGTCAATTCTAATATCCAGGTATTTCTGCCATCAATCACTTCCTCACCTATAACCTTGGCATCATACATCTCAGTTAGCTTACGGTCTTCCATCATATCTTCGTACGATAAATCGGATCCCATAACCGACTGCCTCAGCATGTGCCCCGATAGCTGAATGGTGCGATCGGTAGAAGGTGAGTAAATCCAAAGCCGGTCTTCCAGTTTTAACATTTTTGTTCCCTTTTCCCTTTCCGGCGCCAGATATTCGGTAAATGATTTGTCGGTTCCTTCCGAATATCCTTTGGAAGTAACAGTACGGGTATTTCTTCTTCCATAAATCACCATATCCGATTCAATAATTTTTGTAATGGAAAACATATTTTTATCTACTTTGTCAAGGATTGTTTTAGCATCCTGTGCAAACGAGTCTGTAATTGTACAAAGTAAAAGTGTTGTGGTTATCAGGAATTTCATTGTTATATAATTTAAATTTTTTATAAACCGAAATAAATTTATACTTCCAACTCATGAAACAGTTGTGAGGTTTTTCGTTTATAAATTGCAAAACCTGCCAGGGCGCTGCCAAGTACCGTGGCCAATACTCCGGGGAAAAATCCGATATAAAATAAATCAGGGGTAACTTTTGCCCTGTAAACAGAAGGGAGCATCATGCCAATGTTTTTTAGCAGTGCTGAAATATCCCAGCCATGGGCCTGCATGTAGTAAGCAGCTCCTAATCCCAGGACAGTGCCAACAACAGAACCGATAATGCCAATCATTATAGCCTCATAAATGGTGGTTTTATAAATGTGTTTTTTCTCTTCCCCAAGGGCCAGACGCACTCCAAATTCACTATATCTCCTTAAACCTCCTAAAAGTCCGGTGTTCCATAACACGATAGACATGGCGATTACAAAAATAAAAACCATTATGGCACCCATCCCGTCGGCCAGGGCAATATAATCTCCCAATCCCTCCTACTCTTCAAGTCGTGTCATAAGGGGTGAAAATTCATCATCCTCATGGCTGTATTTTGTATTAAATGAATTTTCCACCTGCTGTGCTTTAATATCATCATAGCTGCCGGTTTTAAAATATCCGAGTACTTCGCTTGCTGCATTTTCCATGTCAAGTGCCAGTTGGGCATCACTAATGTCCATAAAAATAGCGCCGCGGTCAAGAATCGTGCTGCCAAATCTTAGCGTTCCGCTAACCTTAAAGGTCATAAAGGCCATGCTCCCATTCATGGTTGAACTGAAAAGTGTTACTTCATCACCCAATGAAACGCCAAACCGTTCAGCAAAATCATCACTTATCATCGCTTCCCCCAGTTGCTTTGGTAACCCTCCTTTTACAATTGATTTTTGAATGTTCATCCGTTCTATTTCAGAAGAACCGGGTGTGAGCAGGTCAACTGCTGTGCCAATGGCCTGACCCTGTGCACGTGTTTCACCAGATTCGTCCGGAACATCCAGCAGTCCGCCGGTATGTATCCTTTCCACCCATTCCATATCGGGATATTCGATATTTAGCTCTTTGATCAGATCTTTGACATCAATTAATGCAAGGTCATTAGGCACCTGGTTTTCATTCTCGGCATAAGCCCGTGTGAGTATTTTAACGTGGCCCGTGGTAAATTTAGCATTAAGTTCGACCATATCATTAAAAACACCTCTGAAGAAGCCGCTCATAAATACGGTTAGAAACACCCCCAAAGCAACTACAATTACCGGCAATAAACTCCGGGTTTTGTCTCTGATTATTCCTTTAAATAAGAATTTTATCATGATATTTATATTTATCGTTTCTAAAAATACTATTTGTATCAATAACTCAACGTTCTCAATTTTTTACTTGTTAAACTAAAAATTTCATGAAGCTATCCTCAAAATCTGGTTCAGGTTGTATCAGTCTTTTAAATTTCTTATTTTTCATTTTAATTCTTTTAGTTCATCCAAATTAAAATTGACAAAAGCGCCCCTATTGTAGTTTTCCTCTTAGGGCATCCGTTGGTTTCATTTTCGAAATTTTACGGGCAGGCAAATAGCTTACAATAGTTGCCGAGATTACCACCAGGATAATAGAAATGGTGATCAGTTGCAGGCTATAGTAAGGATAAATCGCCTCTCCTATTGGTAAGTCAATATCCATGCCCTGTGTATAGTTCATAGAAATGCCCACTTTATTGATCCACAAAAAAAGAGGGATACCATAAACAGCCCCGAGAAGAGCTGCCAGAATACTGTGTGCTCCGCCTTCAACAGTAAATATTCCCACCAGCTGCGAACGGGTCAACCCCAGGGCTATGTATGTACCAATCTCCTTTTGCCTGCGGAAGATAGACAACACCTGCGTATCAAAAATTGCAATCAGTGCAATGATCAGTAACAGAGCCTGTATTATTGTTCCTCCGGCTTTTTTTGCCTGGATTATTTTATCCATATCTGCTAACAGAAAATCCTGGTCCCGGAATACCCAGTTTTTAAAATCCCGATGTTTGAAATTTTCTCCTGCCACCAGAAGTGTGGCTTCGTTTTCCATTCCCATCATTTCCTGAAGCACTTCAAGGCGAAGAAATATCTGGCCTTTATCCACAGAGGGCACATCACATTTAAATACAGAGATAATCTCTATTTCGCGTGCATCAAAAGTACCGTTTTTATCGCGCCATCTGATCAGTAAACGATCTCCAACGTCCATTTTCAGGGATGTCGCCATTCTTTTTCCGATCATGGCATAATCACTATCATTCGTTTTAGAGAGCGCTTTAGTTGGCAGCTTTAATATCGTTTGATCCGGATCTATACCCTTGAGGGTAACTCCCTGCATGCGCCCCTGAGGATACGCTGTGGCTTGCGCTATTAATACCGGAACAAGGTTTTTCTTAGCAATCTCGGATTGTATTTCTTCAGACATGGCGCCGTGTGAATCCTGGATTGTATACGGATCGTAACGATCGTATTCCGGCTGCCAGAATTGACCTTCACCTGTTTCCCATGCCTGGGTGTCTTTTCTGCTTTGCCTGTTCCATCCATCAATCATCCCGTTATAAAATATCATCAATACAAAGGCAAATGAAAGTACTGTTACATTAAGCCAGGTTCGTAATCCTGCACCCAACAGGTTCTTAAATGCTAATTTTATGGCTAACATTTTACTGGTTTTTTGAGTTTTTTATAAGTTCATCCTTAACTACTTTGCCATCTTCAAGTGAGATAATACGATCAAGGTACTGCATTACCTTTTCATCGTGGGTAGCAAAAATAAAGGTCGTCTTAAGCTCCCGGTTCAGTTTTTTCATAGTCTGAAGAATATGATGGGAGTTTTTTGAGTCGAGGTTCGCGGTAGGTTCATCGGCAAGAACAATCTCCGGCCGTTTTACCATAGAACGGGCAATGGCCACCCGCTGACATTCACCACCTGATAACATGGATGGTTTTGATTTTATTTTATCGGTAAGTCCCACCCATTCCAGTGCATCCATTACAGCCTTTTTTCTTTCCGGTCCGGATAATTTTTGCAACAGCAGGGCAAACTCCACATTTTCATACACTGTGTAAACAGGCAATAGGTTATAGGTTTGAAAAATAAAACCAATATGCCTGTTTCTGAGTTTTGCCGATTGTTTATGACTTAATAAAGAGATCGACTTATCGAGCACGTGAACCTCACCTTCAGATGGCGTATCGAGAGAACCGATAATGTTCAGGAGTGTCGTTTTTCCCGAACCGCTGGGCCCTACAAGACCGGCAAACTCACCCCGTACAAATGAAGCACTCAGGTTATTCAGTGCAACAAATTCGGTTTTTCCGACCGGGAAACGTTTGACAAGTTTTTCAATTGAAATGATTTTCTCTTCCATAATGATTTGTTTTAATGATTATAAACCAACATTAGCCTGAATCCCGGCCCCGAAAAAGAATTTGTATAATCTTGTCCGAAGTTGCTTAGCCCGTTTTCAGGATTGTAGAAGGCCATAATATATCCGGTTAAATTTTTAAACTGATGTTCATAATTTATAAAAAATAAAGCGTCTTTCGAATCCCAAATGTAATAAAGTATCCCGCTAACATTATCGAAAAAACCCATAGGGTAAGAAAGTATAGCCGCACTTACATTAGAATTGTTTGAAAATTCAAAAGCCGTTTCGTCCATCGAAAAGACAAGATGTTCAGCGATGATATTTAAACCATTTCCCAAACCAAAAGTATAATCCACGCCCAGGTTTAGAAAGGTCTGATTGGTGAGAATCCCTACATTTTTTGATTTATGTATATACGATGCCTCAAACCACAAACCAACTTCAACATCCCACTTTCCGTCAAGCGCAATCACCCTACCGTCCCAGAAAACAGTTGAATTTTCGAGCTAACGTGAGTATTTTTGCGCAGTGCTCCCTGATAAGGCCGGTGT
>JAFGSZ010000019.1 GCA_016934395.1 Bacteroidales bacterium | reverse complement strand
TTTATTGTACTCGTTATTTTTGCCACTTTTTTTGGTATTATCTATGTGTTTGTTAGTGCACGAAACAAAGAACGTATGGCGCTTATTGAAAAAAATGCCGATGCTAAAATATTTTACCCTGAAAAACCAGCCAGTAATATTTTTGCAAAAATGGCAATTAAAATCGGAATGCTCGGGATGGGTGTTGGGCTTGGAATATTTATAGGCTACCTGCTCAGCGGTAATTTTAATATTGAAGAAGGAGTAGCTATCTCATCAATGATATTCATTTTTGGCGGTGCTGGATTGTTTGCATCCTATTATGTTGCAAAAAAGGCAAAAGATTAATCCCGGATAATTAAAAAATAAATTTTCAGGCCGGTTCTGTATAAAGCAGGGCCGGCCTTTTTTTTATTCAGTAAGAAACCTGATCATATCTTCAAGGGCTTTTTGGCATACAGCACAAAAATTATTAACTGATTGCGATTTCATACTGCAATCCATACTGGGCCTGTATATGCCTTTGGCCAAATACCCTCCGCCCTCAAATACACCTGTTTTACCCAGATAAACAGAATCTGCCGGTGTAGGTACCGGAATATCGTCTTCCAGCAGGCTTTTCCATTTTTTATCAAAATTTACCAGGGTTGTAATGTTGACCTCATAAGGTTCTGTTTGCAGATCGTAATATTCGTTATATGCCGTTTCTGAAGCATAATATTCGTCTGCCAGGCAGGTAAATGAATGGCCGAATTCATGAACAAAAACATATTCCGAATATTCGTTATCGCTAACACTCAGGTTGTAAAAATTATAGATTCCCCCTCCACCATATTTATCTGTATTTACCAGAATACAAATCTGGTCGTAGGGCACACATGATGCAACATCGCGCACAGCCCAGTAATCTTCGGTAGTAAGATACCGTTCAATATCAAAGGTATAAAAGTTCGAATTCAGGATGGTTTTTTTCCAAATAGAGTCGCCGGGAATATCTGTGCCCGATTCGTCAGAAGGCGCCTCAACCAGCCATATGTTAAACTTGTTTTTGAATTCAGTAAAAGGTTGCCAGGAAAACAACTCCGATGTAAACCGGGTAACATCATTCTTAAATTTATCCATTTCCGCTTTGGTGTAACCTTCAGGAATAAATACAAGATCTACATTTTTATCGGGTGATCCTGAATTTACGATCTTTTGAACAGGCCATGAGGGAGGGTTCTCCCTGTGGATGAAATAATCTTTTGGATTAATATATCGTTCAAATAATTTCGAGTATTTTAATTTCCTGTCCCGTGCATAAATCTCAACAAGCACTGTATTTTTTGGATAAGGCATAATAACCGATTCTTTAAATGCCCTGGAAATTTTTGAGGCCTCGATGGTGGTTTGCCATTCCTGGAATAGCGTATTAAATCCCCTGGAATAGATAAGTTTTCCGTTTAGTGAATCTTTTACTTCCAGTTTGTACATTCCGTAGCCAAAGGTGTCAATAAGTTGATTAAGAGATCCACCCCAGTAAGGTTCTTCGCGAAGTTCTTTAAAATAAATTTCTGAAGAATTCGCTGTACCTGCCTGAATATAGTCCAGCCTCAGGGTTTTCTGTTCAAAATGGGTACTAAAATTTATTTGTGCTATCCCCTGGAAACAAGGGAATACGGATAAAAGAACGAAAAAAAATGAACGCATAATTTTTTAAGTGTTGATGATGTTTTATTTTCGTGCTAAAATAATCATAAAAACAAAAAATCGTTATGAAGGATATCAGGTTCCTTTTTAATATTAAGGAAATTCTTGTACAATGGAATTTTTCAGATAGCCAGGCAAACATTCTGAATACGGCATTTGGTATTTTTGTAATTATTCTTATGGCGTGGCTCTCCGATTTTTTAACACGTAGGATCCTGGTTTCTTTAATACGCCGGGTGGCCAAAAGAACAAAAATTATCTGGGACGATATTCTCGTGGAAAGGCGGGTATTCCACCGCTTGTCGCATTTAGCGCCTGCACTGGTATTGCATTATTTTGCCGGTTATGTACTCAGGGATTTTCAAACAATTTCAAACATAATGCAGGGTGCCATCAGCATATATATGGTACTGGTAACTTTATTGGTGATCAATTCGGTAATTAATGCGCTTCATGATATTTATAAAACTTTTCCAGTTGCTGCAAACAGGTCGATTAAAGGTTATATACAGGTAGTATACATTATTGTGTATTCTTTAGCCGTAATATTAATTTTATCCATATTGCTGGGCAAATCGCCGGTCAGGTTGCTTACCGGTATCGGAGCAATGGCCGCAGTGCTTATCCTGGTTTTTAAAGATACCATTTTGGGTTTTGTAGCCAGCATACAGTTATCGGCCAATAATATGGTAAAAATCGGGGACTGGATTACCATGCCCTCGCGCGATGCAGACGGTACGGTGCTTGATATTACCCTGAATACGGTAAAGGTGCAGAACTGGGACAAAACAATCAGCACGATTCCTACTTATGCGCTCGTTTCCGAATCTTTTTCAAACTGGCGGGGCATGGAAGAGTCAGGTGGACGCCGGATTAAACGATCGATAAGTATTGATATGAAAAGTGTTAAGTTCTGCTCTCCTGAAATGTTGGAAAAATTCAAGAAAATTATACATCTGAAAAAATATATTGAGGAAAAGCAGGCTGAGATAGAAAAATTCAATAAAGACCAGAAAATTGATGAATCTATTGTGGTGAATGGCCGGCGTATGACGAATATCGGGGTCTTTCGCAAATACCTCGAATTTTATTTGCACAACCATCCCAAGATTCACGATGAAATGACATTCCTGGTAAGGCAGTTGCAGCCCACGGAATTAGGAGTACCCATTGAGATTTATGTGTTCAGTAAAGACCAGCAGTGGGCGAATTATGAAAGTTTACAGGCAGATATTTTTGATCATGTGCTCGCGGTTATTCCGGAGTTTGAATTGCGGGTATTTCAGAATCCTTCAGGGGATGATTTTCGAAAGTTGGTACAATAGATTGTAGCAGAAGGTAATTTTTTTTATTTTCTAAGTGTCATTAATTAATATTAGACGGCTTCATCCGCACAAAACCTATCCCTTGCCAGGGATTCGCCATGACGGCCATATAATTCATTAGATGATTTTCGAAGGCGGGTACAATAATAGGAAGCAGAAAAAAACCCGCAGGTTAAAAAACCATGCGGGTAATTTTGTTAGAAAAAACAGAAAACAAACTTAAATCGCCGTTCCTCCTTTTTCGCCGGTGCGTATTCGTATACATTCCTCAAGTGGCTGGATAAATATTTTTCCATCGCCTACTTCACCGGTTTTTGCTTCGTTAATTATAGCCTTTACGGTAGTATCCACAAACTCGTCGTTTACTGCTATTTCAATTTTAATTTTTGGGATCAGGTTCGGGATCACTTTTTTCCCACGATATATTTCTTCCCGTATTTGCTGTCCATGACCGGAAGTTCTGCTTACCGTGATCCTGGTGATCTCTGCATCGATAAGCGCCTGGCGGACTTGGTCTAACTGGGTTTCTCTTATAATTGCTGTTATTAATTTCATATGAATTTCAATTTACAGTGTTTAACATAAAAGTTTACAACTATTCTCCTAGTTAGGATTAAGCATCCCGTATCCGCGTTCACCGTGATATACGCTATCAAGTCCCTGCATTTCATCATCGGCGGATGACCTGAATTTAATAAACTTATTCAAAACAAATAATATAATCAGGGTCATTACTGCAGCATATACAATAGCGATTAATACAGCCACAGTCTGAACACCCAATTGTTGCCATACACTCCATGAACCTCCTGCAGCTACAGCAGCTTCTTCCATCCAGCTTTTGCGGATAAAGAAAGTCAGTAAGAGTGCCCCTGTAATTCCCCCTACACCATGGATACCAAAAGCATCAAGACTGTCATCGTATCCCAGTTTGTTTTTTATCATTATGGCCATGTAGCAAATAATTGCTGCTATTGCACCAAGAGCAAGGGCGCCTATTGGCTGAACCACACCGGCAGCCGGGGTTACAGCAACAAGCCCGGCCAGGATTCCACTGGCAAAACCCAATGCAGAGGATTTACCCTGATGATATCCTTCAATGATCATCCAGGTCAGGGCGCCGGCAGCACCGGCAACCTGCGTTGCAGTGAGCGCCTGGGCTGTGCTTAATCCGCTGGAAATGCTCGAACCTGCATTAAACCCAAACCAGCCTACCCACAATAAGCCTGCTCCAAGCATGGTAATTACCAGGTTGTTCGGTCGAATATTTATTTTTGGGTATCCTCTGCGGCTGCCAATAAATAATGCAATCACCAGGGCGCTTACACCGGAAGAAATATGAACTACCGTTCCTCCGGCAAAATCAATAGCTCCCTTAGCGCCCATATTAAACAAAAATCCATCGGAAGCCCATACCCAGTGACAAAGCGGATTGTAGACCAGTAATCCCCAGATGGCAATAAAAAAAGCATAGGCTTTAAACCGCACACGCTCCGCAAATGCTCCGGCTATAAGCGCCGGTGTGATAATGGCAAATTTTCCCTGGAACATCGAAAATACATATTCCGGAATTCCGGCTTCCATAATATTGGTATCAATACCTTTAAGAAAAAAGTAATCATTGTTCCAGCCAAACCATCCTCCCAGTACATTACTGCCAAAACTCATAGCATACCCTACGGCTATCCACAATACAGACATAATCCCCATGGCAGCAAAACTGTGCATTATGGTACCCATCACATTTTTTGTCCTTACCAATCCGCCATAGAACATGGCAAGACCGGGTATCATCAGTAATACCAGGGCGGTTGAAGTAAGCATCCATGCCGTGGTGCCTGTATCCACCCCATTACCATCAGAAGCAAGAATACTGCTCATACTAATTAACAGCAGGAGTACTGTTAATAAAGGTTTCTTTTTTTTCATTTTCATGGTTGTTGTTTTAATTTTTATAATTTCCGGGTGTAAATCTAATAATTTGCAGGGTCATTACAAAATAAATATACAATTTGTTACTAAACCCTTTCAAATTGTTAGGTCTGTTTAATATATTAAATATATATTTTTTATCAATCCCCCAAAAAAATGGGGGGGTGAAAAAAATAAATATAAAATATTGAGAAATAAAAAACCGGGACATCCTAAAGGAATAAGTTATAAAAAAAATTGCCAGGTGCAGATTTTTTATTTAAAATTCCGGGCATAAAAAAAGCCGTCTTAAAATTTGGACGGCTTTATATTTATAAAATAAAATTTTCCGCGAAAGCGATCAGACAAATACGATGTTATTTTTTTTACATTCATCAATAATGTGTTGCGGCCATATGCTTGACTGGATCTCACCAATATGTGCCTTACGGAGGAAATACATACAAATTCGGGATTGCCCCAGGCCGCCGCCGATAGATTCGGGAAGCTGGTTATTCAGAAGGCGCTTATGGAACAGCAATTCTTTACGATCGAGCGTGTTGGTAATTTCGAGTTGGCGTAGTAAAACAGTTTTATCCACCCGGATGCCCATGGAAGAAATTTCAAATGCGCTTTCAAGAATCGGGTTCCACAAGATAATATCACCGTTGAGTCCTTTGTAACCATTTATGGTAGGAGAGGACCAGTCATCATAATCGGGTGCGCGCCCGTCGTGTGGTTCGCCGTTTCCAATTTTACCGCCTATTCCGATAACAAATACAGCCCCGTATTTTTTTACGGCTTCCAGTTCACGTTCCTTGGGACTCAGACCCGGATATTCGGCCAGTAATTCTTCTGAATGGATAAACGTAATTTTATCGGGAAGGATCGGAAGGATCTGTTCGTAGTTTTCATAGATCACATATTCGGTACGTTTTAGGGCTTCGTAAATTTTATTCACGATGTATTTTAAAAAATCCAGGTTCCGCTCCTCAGGTTTAATCACCCGTTCCCAGTCCCACTGGTCTACATACAGAGAATGGATATTGGTAAGTTCCTCATCGGGCCGCACGGCGTTCATGTCGGTATAGATCCCGTATCCCTGTTCAATCTCGTAATCGGCCAGCGCCAGACGTTTCCATTTGGCCAGCGAGTTTACCACCTCGGCTATATTATCCCCCATATCTTTTATGGGGAAAGCGACTTTCCGTTCCACACCATTCAGGTCGTCGTTAATACCGGTACCCTTTAGCACAAAAAGCGGGGCGGTAACCCTGCGCAGCCTGAGCTCAGAAGATAAGTTTTCCTGAAAGGTATCTTTTACCAGTTTAATCGCTTTTTCGGTTTGCGTAAGGTCAAGCAGCCGGTTGTAATTTTTGGGAATAAATAATTGCGTCATAGTCGGGTTAAATTGGTTAGTAATTCGTTGTTGTTACTGCAAAGATAAAAATGGAATGGAATAATCAAAACGATTTATAAATTACGATTTGGGATTCAATGTTGTTTAGTTAAGAAAAAAGATCGTCATCACCTTTAGATTAGCAATTAAATATATTAACAAATATTATAATATAATAATGTTGAAATAGGGGGTTCTA
>JAFGSZ010000116.1 GCA_016934395.1 Bacteroidales bacterium | reverse complement strand
TTAAAATGTCTGATAAAAAAAAGTTTATTACATGTGAAGGTAATTATGCAGCCGCACATATTGCATATATGTTTAGTGAAGTAGCCTGTATATATCCAATTACACCCTCCTCAAACATGGCGGAATATATTGATGAATGGGCCGCCCATAAATTAAAAAATATTTTTGGTGATGAAGTGAAAGTTTCTGAAATGCAATCGGAAGGAGGAGCTTCCGGTGCTGTTCATGGGGCCTTACAAGCTGGAGCATTAACCAGCACATTTACAGCATCACAGGGTTTATTGCTCATGATCCCAAATATGTACAAAATAGCTGGCGAATTATTACCGGGAGTTTTTCATGTTAGTGCACGGAGCGTTGCTGCCCATGCTCTTTCTATTTTTGGTGATCATGGTGATATCTATGCTTGCAAACAAACCGGTTTTGGCATGCTCGCAACAGGAAGTATTCAGGAAATTATGGATTTAGCTGGTGTTGCACACTTAGCTGCTATTAAATCACGGATTCCTTTCGTTCATTTTTTTGATGGTTTCCGTTCATCACATGAAATTCAAAAAATAGAATTACTTGAGAAAGAACAGTTAGCCGGATTAATTGATCAGGATGCTTTACAACAATTCAGAGAAAGGGCATTAAATCCTGAACATCCTGTTATCAGGGGCACAGCCCAAAATCCTGATATTTTCTTCCAGGCAAAAGAATCTGTTAATAAATTTTATGATGCTGTTCCTGATATTGTTGAAGAATATATGCAGGAAATTAAAAAAATTACTGGCCGTGAATACCATTTATTCGATTATTATGGCGCCCCCGATGCTGAAAATATTATTGTAGCAATGGGTTCGGTTACAGAAACAACCCGTGAAGTAGTTGATTATCTTTTATCAAAAGGAGAAAAAGTAGGATTAATTGCTGTTCATCTATACCGTCCTTTTTCAGCAAAACATTTTTTCAAGGCATTTCCTAAAAGCGTTAAACGCATTGCTGTTCTTGACAGGGCAAAAGAACCCGGAGCAAATGGAGAACCTTTATATCTCGATATTAAAGACCTATTTTATGACAGGCCTGATAAACCAGTTATTGTTGGTGGCAGGTATGGATTAAGTTCAAAAGATACAGTTCCTTCACAAATACTCGCAGTGTATGACAATCTAAAACTAAAAGAGCCAAAAAACAATTTTACTATCGGAATTACTGATGATGTGACCTATACATCACTTCCGGTCCAATCTGAAATCAATTTAAAACAGACAGGTATTTTTGAGGCTAAATTTTTTGGATTAGGTTCCGATGGTACAGTAGGTGCCAACAAAAATTCAATAAAAATTATTGGTGACAATACCAACAAATATGCCCAGGCATATTTTGCTTACGACTCTAAAAAATCAGGTGGTTTTACAGTATCACACCTTCGTTTTGGGGATAAACCAATACGTTCGACATATCTTGTAAACCAGCCCGATTTTGTAGCTTGTCATGTTTCCTCTTATCTTGATAAATATGATATGCTTAAAGGATTGAAAAAAGGAGGTGATTTCTTATTAAACAGCATCTGGGATGTTGAAGAAACCAAAAAAAGACTGCCCGATTCAATGAAAAAATATATGGCTCAAAATAATATAAATTTTTATATTATTAACGCAACGGCTATAGCCGAAGAAATTGGATTAGGTAATCGCACCAATACAATTATGCAATCTGCATTCTTTAAAATAGCAAATGTAATCCCTTACGATTTATCAATAAAAGAAATGAAAAAGGCCATTGAAAAATCATTCGGGAAAAAAGGGGAAGATATTGTTAAAATGAACTATTCAGCTGTTGATCGTGGTGGAGACCTGACTAAAATTGAAATACCGGCAGAATGGGCAAAAATTGAAATAAAAAAAGAGAAAGATACAAGAGATATCCCTGAATTTATTAAAAATGTTGTAGAGCCTATCAATGCGCAAAAAGGAGATGATTTACCCGTAAGTGCATTTATAAACAGGGAAGATGGTACTTTTCCTTCAGGAACTTCACAATATGAAAAACGCGGTATAGCAATTAATGTACCTGAATGGAATGCAGAAAATTGTATTCAATGCAATCAATGCGCATATGTCTGTCCTCATGCCGCTATCCGCCCGTTTTTAATGACTGATGCCGAATTGGCTGCAGCTCCAAAAGGAACAACTTCAGCTAAAGGTAAGGGAGGCATTAAAGAATATAATTTTAAAATCCAGGTTAGTGTTCTCGATTGTACAGGATGCGGCAATTGTGTTGATGTTTGCCCCTCGCCTACAAAAGCACTTGAAATGAAACCTCTCGGAACTCAAATGGAAGAGGTTGAAAGGTGGAAATACATGCATACTAAAGTTGGTTATAAAGAAACGGTATTGCAAAAGGATAAATCGGTTAAAAACAGTCAGTTTGCCCAACCTTTATTTGAATTTTCAGGAGCATGTGCCGGTTGTGGTGAAACACCCTATATAAAATTAATAACCCAATTGTTTGGTGATCGCATGATGATTGCCAATGCCACCGGTTGTTCTTCAATATATGGAGGTTCTGCTCCTTCAATGCCATATTGTACAAATAAAGACGGCCATGGGCCGGCATGGGCAAATTCATTATTTGAAGACAATGCCGAATATGGTTTTGGTATGGCAACCGGTGTAAGAAAACTTCGCGAGCGGATTGCAGAAAAAATGACTACAGCAAAAGATGTCTCTGCAGAAACAAAAGAAGCATTTAACGAATGGATCAATAACTTTGATAATGCCGAAGGTTCAAAAGTGGCTTCAGCAAAAGTGGTTACGGCATGTGAAAAAGAAAAGAGCCCAGTAGCAAAAGAAATTCTGGCACTTAAACAATACCTTGTTAAAAAATCAATCTGGGTATTCGGTGGTGATGGTTGGGCTTATGATATAGGTTATGGAGGTTTAGACCATGTAGTTGCTTCAGGAGAAGATGTAAATATACTGGTTCTCGATACTGAAGTTTATTCTAATACCGGAGGGCAATCATCTAAATCAACCCCTATAGGAGCTGTAGCAAAATTTGCTGCATCGGGTAAAAAAATCCGTAAAAAAGATTTAGGCATGATGGCCATGAGTTATGGTTATGTTTATGTTGCCCAGGTAGCGATG
Source organism: Bacteroidales bacterium (assembly GCA_016934395.1). Classification (GTDB taxonomy): domain Bacteria; phylum Bacteroidota; class Bacteroidia; order Bacteroidales; family UBA10428; genus JAFGSZ01. Next base: position 420 of record JAFGSZ010000116.1, on the reverse strand, counting down.
GGTGCAAGCCAAAACCAATATATGAAAGCGCTTAGGGAGGCTGAAGCATATAAAGGCCCTTCAATTATAATTGCTTATGCTCCATGTATTAACCACGGGTTAAGGGCTGGAATGGGTAAATCACAAGCCCAGGAAGAATTTGCAGTTGAATCCGGTTACTGGCATTTATACCGCTTTAATCCTGACCTTGAAAAAGAAGGGAAGAATCCCTTTGAACTTGACTCAAAAGAACCAGCCTGGGATAAATTCCAGGAATTCTTAAATTCCGAAGTCCGTTATACTTCATTAAAAAAATCATTCCCTGAAGAAGCATTAGCATTATTTAAAGCTGCTGAAGAGAATGCCAAATGGAGATATAAAAGCTATCAAAGGCTTGCCTCAGCTGACTTTTCTGTTTGAAAACAAAATTAGAACTTAATA
>JAFGSZ010000115.1 GCA_016934395.1 Bacteroidales bacterium | reverse complement strand
TACAGGCATTGGAGCTGATGTTACTATTCTGGATATTAATCCAGACAGGTTGAGCTATCTTGATGATATATTCGGGTCAAGAATTACCGCTTTGTACAGCACAGATTCGAATATTGAAAAAGTATTACAGGAAAGTGATTTAATTATTGGAGCTGTTTTGTTGCCCGGTGCAAAAGCCCCGGTATTAGTTAAAAAAGAACATTTAAAGATAATGAAACAAGGCGCTGTAATTGTGGATGTTGCGGTTGATCAGGGAGGATGTGTTGAAACCACCCGGCCAACAACCCATGACGATCCTGTATTTGTTATTGACGGTGTTGTGCATTATTGTGTTGCCAATATGCCCGGGGTTGTTGCACTTAGTTCAACACAGGCATTAACCAGCACTACACTTCCATACGGATTATTAATAGCAGAAAAAGGCCTGGAGGAAGCATGCAGAATATCAAAAGAAGTTAGCACCGGGGTTAACGTTTATAAAGGCTATTGCGTTTATGAAAACGTTGCTAAAGCTTTTAATATACAATATACTAATATTGATAAGTTAATTGACAATTAGATGTATACAATAATTATCACATTTAAAAAAAAAATCTTTTTGGTTTACTTCTTTTTTATTGAACAACCTATTGCTTTTGTAAATGAAGGATTCGGCTCTTTTCTATCGAGTAATGCATTTACAGCATCCTCAAGATATCTTTCTTTTACTTCACCTGGTTTCATCGAACTGTCATCAATGGTTCCGATATACTTTACAATTAAATCCTTTTTGTTTTTTTGTAAAACAAAAACATGAGGTGTCCTCTGCGCGCCATACGCTTCCTGGACTTTATGATTATCGTCTAATAAATATACAAACGGATAGTTTTTATCTTTCGACCTTTCTATCATCTTGCTGTATGAATCGGCCGGTTGAATTACCGAATCGTTCGGATTAATTGCAACAACCGGATAGCCTTTTTTGGCATATTTATTATGGAATTCAATAATCCTTTGTTCATAAGCCTGTGCATACGGACAATGATTACAGGTAAAAATAACTACAAATCCCTTGGCTTCTTTATTTTCAGCCAAAGAAAAATATTTTCCATTAACATTTAAAAGTTTAAAATCATTTGCTTTGGAATTTATTTCATATCCTTGTGCATAAAGAGCAGAAAACAAATAGGTAAACAAACCAAAAAATAAAAGTATTTTTTTCATGGTAAAATGTATTTAGTTGTTAATAAACGATATAATTCACTGTAAGAGAATGATTTTTCGTAAAAATCATAGTTTTTACGATTGAATATGATGCTCGCCGGAAGTGCCCCTGACCAGTTACTGTTAATTTTATTAATCCACTCATAACCCCTTTCCTGCTTTAATAGATAGTAAGGAGGTTTCATTTCATTTTTTGCTAAAAAAGGAACCAGTTTAGATTGAATTTGATTTTCAAAATCGAGGCTTATTAAGACCAGTTTAAATTTTTTATCTTTCAATTGCTCTTCAATTTTTAACAAATCGGGAATTTCTTTTATACAAGGAGCACACCATGTAGCCCAAAAATGAAGTAAATAAACTGTATCATTTCTAATTTCTGTAAACGCTTTAACTTCATCCGGAGATATAAGAATTACAGAATTTTCAGCAAAACCTGAAAAAATAACAAGGTTTAATAAAATTAAAACCAATAACACTCTTTTCATTTTTACGAATATTATTATATTAACAAAACACATTTTAAGAAAAAATGTTTAAGTAAATTTGTTTTTTGAAAAAGAAAAATAATGAACGAAAAAGATACAATTTGTGCCATTGCCACTCCTCCTGGAATTGGGGCTTTGGCAATTGTTAGGGCAAGCGGTGAAAAGGCAATCGAAATTTGCGATAAAATATACGATTATCAAGGTAAAAGGCTGGCTAAACAACCTGCAAATACCATTCACTATGGCTTTATTACAAATAATTCTAAACTAATTGATGAAGTATTAGTCAGCATTTTTAGAGCACCAAATTCATATACAGGTGAGAATTCAGTTGAAATATCCTGTCACGGTTCGATATATATACAACAGGAAATCCTAAAAGCACTAATCCGGAATGGAGCCAGACAGGCATTGCCAGGTGAATTTACACTTCGGGCCTTTATGAATGGTAAAATGGATTTATCGCAGGCTGAAGCTGTAGCAGATTTAATTGCAAGCTCATCTGAAGCATCTCATAATGTTGCAATCAATCAGATGCGCGGTGGTTTTTCATCCGAATTAAAGAATTTAAGAAATAAGTTACTACATTTTGTTTCATTAGTGGAGCTTGAACTCGATTTTAGTGAAGAAGATGTTGAGTTTGCCAACCGGAATGAACTTAAAAATCTTATCCAGGAAGTTAAAAATGTAATAGATATGCTAAGTGTCTCATTTGAATATGGAAATGTAATAAAAAATGGTATTCCGGTTGCTATAATTGGCAAGCCAAATGTAGGAAAATCCACATTACTTAATTCGCTAATTAAGGAAGAAAAAGCCATCGTATCGGAAATTGCCGGCACAACCCGAGATGCCATTGAAGATGTTATTGTTATTGAAGGCATCTCGTTCCGGTTTATTGATACTGCCGGACTAAGAGACACGGATGATGTTATTGAATCTTTGGGAATTAAAGTTACGCATGAAAAAATCAGCAAGGCTAAAATTGTACTGTGGCTTGCTGATGCCGGTAATTGTTTAGCCGAAATAAACCAGGGAATTAATGAAATAAAAGCTATATTGGGGAAAAAACAGCGTTTATTTGTTTTGATTAATAAAATTGATAAATACGAGGAAGCTGAAATAGATTTAAAATATGGAAAGATCAATTTTAAAGGCCTTGATAAAAAAGACAGGGTCATTCTTATATCCGCAAAAAAACATTTTCAATTGGATAGATTACATGACGAACTGGTTAATGCAATACTTCCCGAAAAGCAAGATGATGTAATTATTACAAATATAAGACATTACGAAGCTTTACAACTTGCATCCAAAGCTCTTGAAAGGGCATTATCAGGAATAGACAAAAACCTGCCGGGCGACTTATTAGCGCAGGATATACGTGAAACCATGCACTATATTGGTGAGATATCAGGTGAGATTACTACAGATGAGATATTAGGAAATATATTTAAGAATTTCTGTATCGGTAAATAGATGATAATCAAATAATTATATCCGCTAAACCAACCTTTCCCCCAAACTGCTTTTCCAGTTTATAAAAAATTCTAATCCGGAGAAACAAAAATGAACGTATAGAATTGTCGTAATTATTTACTAAATTTGCGACAATATATTCACATATTTATTCTAAATTTGTGAAATTATATATGATAACTGAGTATGCAAAGCGTTGAATATAAAATAGAAAAGACCATTAAATCAAAGCCTAAAGGTTTTTTGCTTTTTGCAGATGATTTTAATCATAGGGGGTCGGCAGAATCAATACGAAAAGCATTGCAAAGCCTTAAGAAAAAAGGCTTAATTAAATCTGTTGCTCACGGTATTTATGTCCGTCCAGTTATTGATGAGTTTATTGGGGAGGTATTGCCAACAGCAGAGGAAGTGGCAAAAGCTATCGCAAGGCGGGATAAAATTAAGCTTGTTCCAACCGGGGTTTATGCTATGCATGCATTGGGGCTTAGCACACAAATACCTTTAAAGTTGGTTTTCTTGACCGATGGTGCTCCCCGAATTATAAAAGTTGGTAAAAGAACCATAAAACTGAAAAAAACTACACCTAAAAACCTGAAAGCAAAAGGCAAGATTAGTTCTCTGGTTATACAGGCTTTGCGGGAAATAGGGAAAAATAAGGCTACCGGAGATGAACTTCAAAAGATAACAACATTGCTACGGCAAGAAGATAAAAAAGCTTTA
>JAFGSZ010000114.1 GCA_016934395.1 Bacteroidales bacterium | reverse complement strand
TCCATTCCGTTCATACGTACCTGTGTAAAACCACAGTTCTGACAATTATTTTGAAGACGCAGACCCGGCGAGAAGTTTAACGCTTCGCCAAGCGTTACAGACCGAGTGTACGAAAATAACTTTGGATATAGGGTATTAACTATTACAGGGGCATCGGTCCGTTTTTGTGTACTTCGGTCGGCTGAAACAACAATCTCATCAAGGTTGAGTATATCTTCTTCGAGTTCAAATTTTGCTTCAATTGTTTTATTAGTCTCAGTAGTTATGATCCTTTCCTGTGGTTTATAACCCAGAATGGTTACCACTACAGTAACCTCACCAACGGGCAGATTTATTAACTGGTAGTGGCCGGTTTCGTCGGTTACTGTTCCAATGGTTGTGCCTTTTATTACCACATTGGCAAACGGGATGTGTTTTCCGCAACAAACCACGTGGCCAATAATATTGGCATCGGTTTTTATTTTCTGTGCATAATTAAATTGCGAAGAAATCAATAAAAAAATAATCAATGTTATATTCTGTTTGTCCATAAAACCAGGTTTAATTCATTTATAAATATTTTTATGGCTGATTAAAGATTATAATAAACCATTTTCACATATCCTGACTGGATGTAAATTAAAATAAATCAGCAAAATAAAGTTTTATGAAACCGGGGGAGACCTGCCGGTCTTAATGAGAATTATGGCAGGATAAATCTTGAAGGAAGGATATATAAAATGCGTTGCCTCCTGCAAAAAAATAAATGCAGTCAGCAACAGGAAAATTACAGGGAAAAGAATTTTAATGTTTTCGAGGAAAATAATCTCTGATTTTGTATGATGATGGGATTTGAATGGCTTTGTATCATCGTTTTTGTTATAAGGGTGGGCATGGGAAATTACCTGTCCGTTTGAGAGTACATGTGAATGTGTAAAAACAGTTTGGTTGACAACCATAATGACCATAATACCAGCCAACAAAAAGGCAGAGTTCTTTAATATGATATTATTGAAAGTAGTTTTCATCCGGGTACAAAAATATATAAAATGAACTAGTGTTCAATCACTAATTGCAGGTATTTTTATCCCTTTCTTCCAATGTCATTTAACCTTTCTATATCAATTATTTTTATATCCCTCCCGTTTAATTTCAATATTTTTTCCTGTTCAAATTCTTTTAAAAATTTTACTGCACTTTCTACGGTTATTGATGCAAAATCGGCAATATCCTGTCGGGTTAAATATTCGTATATGTTTTCTTCAGGGTATGTATCAGACAAATATAACAATGCTGATGCCAGTTTTCCCCGCATTTGTTTAAACGAAACATTTTGTATTATATCCAGGTATCTCTTTTCATTTTTACAGTTACGCGATGTTATACGCATGGCAAAATCAGAATTTCTCAATAATAATTGCTTTAAGGCCGATTTGTCAATCATACATATTGTAGTATCTTTTAAAGCTACTGCCGAATAATTATAAATATTATTATCAAATACTGATGTGAATGCCATAAAATCGCCCTGTTTCGCTAAACCGATGTTTAATTGTCTGGCACTGCCCATTTGTAAAAATACTTTTACCAGTCCTTCTACGACATATAAAATATAAGGGGCAAAAGCCCCCTGTTTAAATATCTGCTCTCCTTTTAAATAGGTTACTTGTTTCTTTCTTGAATTGATAAATTCAAGGTCGTCGGAAAATAAAAACTGAAAACATTTTGATGCTTTTTTACATTCCTTACAATTATTATTATCATCGTATAAATTTGAATCCATTATTTACAAGAATTTAGTTACAAAAATACTAAAAGAAGTATTGATTCAATCTGAATAAAAATTATAAGCACAAATCATTTGATATAAATTTTAAAATTGAAATATCATAACCCAATCGTTATATTATTTCAACTCTCAATGCAGAATATCCAAAATCAATTATCCATCATTCAGTTTCTGCACCCATTACCTTTGTACGGTAAAATTTATTAAATGAAAAAAGTCGCAGTACCAGTTACAAAGGGCTTATTAAGCGAATATTTCGGACAGTGCAATCATTATGAGTTGTTTTTGATTGATAATGGACTTGTTAGAAGTGAGGAGATTGAAATACCACCTGGACAAGATGTTGCAGACTTGCTCGAATGGGCTGAAAACACGGGGGTAACCGATATAATTGTTCATAGAATTGATAAAAATATAATAAAATTATTTCCGCCACAAAGGATAAACATTTTTGTAGGTATACCCATTGCTACTCCCAAAAACCTTATTGAAGATTATATAAAAGGGAACCTGAAATCTAATCAGCAAATAATATCTGAAATAACAGACTGATATGAAAGAACCTTTAAAAATAACCGGTGCTGAAGCGATACTTTCTTCACTGATAAAGGAAAATGTGGATACTATCTTCGGTTATCCGGGTGGCGCTATTATGCCCATTTATGATAAACTTTTTGATAAGTTCCATAAATTAAAGCATATATTGGTAAGGCATGAACAGGGTGCAGCACATGCTGCGCAGGCTTATGCCATGGTTACTGGTAAGCCGGGCGTCTGTTTTGCTACTTCGGGCCCGGGGGCAACTAATTTAATTACAGGGATTACCAATGCAAACCTCGATTCAATACCAATAATATTTATTACTGCACAAGTTTCCTCTACATTATTGGGTACAGATGCCTTTCAGGAAACCGATATGATAAGCCTTTCGATGCCGGTAACCAAATGGAATTACCAGGTAACCAAAGCGAATGAAATAGCCGATGCCATTGCAAAAGCATTCTTCTTTGCAAAAACAGGCAGGCCGGGTCCGGTGTTGATTGATATAACCAAAGATGCCCAAAATGAATTAACAGAATTCAATTATAAGAAAATTAAATCAATCCGTTCATACAATCCTAAACCTGAATTGAAAGATGAAGATATTAGGACTACTCTATTGCTTATGCAATCGTCAAAAAAACCGTTGCTTCTGGCTGGCCATGGGATACTTCTGGCAAATGCCACAGGGCAGCTTGAAGCGTTTGTAAATAAAACCAAAATACCGGTTGCCGTTACTTTATTGGGCAAATCGGCAATCTGTGAAGATAACCCTTATTATGCAGGAATGCTGGGGATGCATGGTAACTATGCACCCAATGTACTTACCAACGAAGCCGACCTTATTATTGCAGCTGGAATGCGTTTCGACGACAGGGTAACCGGCGATTTATCCAGGTATGCAAAAAAAGCCAGAATTATTCATATTGATATTGATAAAGCAGAACTAAATAAAAATGTGAAGGCAGATATTGCCATACATGCTGATATTAAAGATTTTCTGGATGAAATTATCCCTGCCATAAATTATTCGGCAGACAAGCGTTGGCTTGAACAATTCAGGAAACTGGAAAAAATTGAACAGGAAAAAGTAATACATAAAGAGTGCTTTCCTGAAAATGGCAAAATACGTTCAGGCGAGGTTATAAACAGGTTGTCAGTGAAAACGGCGCGGGAAGCTATTATTGTAACTGATGTAGGGCAAAACCAAATGATGGGGGCGCGGTATTATAAGTATAAGTATCCGAATTCATTGATAACCTCCGGAGGGTTGGGAACCATGGGGTTTGGCCTGCCGGCAGCCATGGGAGCACAAGTTGGAAGACCCGATAAAACAGTCATATTAATTACCGGCGATGGCGGATTTCAAATGACAGCCCAGGAATTGGGAACTGTTTTTCAATATAACCTGCCGGTAAAAATTGTCATTTTCAATAATAATTTCCTTGGAATGGTAAGGCAATGGCAACAATTATTCAACAACAACCGCTATGCCGAAACTAATATGCCAACACCCGACTTTCCTTTAATAGCCAAAGCATTTGGAATTGAAGGCGCTGTAGTTAAAGATCGTGCAAAACTCGATCAAGCATTGGATAAAATGCTAAATCACAACGGCCCTCACCTACTGGAGGTAAAGATTGAAAAAGAAGCCAATGTTTTTCCCATGATTTACCCGGGCATGGCAGTTGATGAAATAATTCTTGAACCATAAGATTTAATATTGATTATTATGAAAGATACATATACCATAACTGCCTTTTCAGAAAACCATATTGGGTTATTGAACCGCATAACCATTATTTTCACCCGCAGGCATATTAATATTGAAAGCCTTACGGTTTCATCGACCGAAATGAAGGGTATACACAGATTTACCATTGTGGTTGAGGCGGAAGAAGAACAGGTGGTAAAAGTGGTTAATCAAATTGAAAAACTTACAGAAGTTTTAAGGGCTGAATGGTATTTAAACGATGATACCGTTTACCGCGAAATTGCCTTATATAAAATTCCTATCGATTCAGCAATCGATAAAAATCTCGAATTAGTATTGCGTGAGTTTAATGCCCACATCGTCGATATTCAAAACGATTTTGTTATTATTGAAAATACAGGGCATGTTGATGATACCGAAAAACTCTATGATATATTAAACCCTTTTGGAATATTGCAATTTGTTCGTTCCGGAAGAATATCTATATCGAAACAGAAAAAGGAATTATCAGCCTATTTAAATGAATTGCCTTTAAACGAATATGTAAAAGAATAAAAATAAAAAGTAAAATTATGAAATTATTAGAAACATCCATACATGAGATCGAAACAGCAGCAGAATTAGAAAAAATTATTAGCGAAAATGAAAATGTAATGGTAAGTTGTGGCCGAATGGGGCCAATGTGTGTCCCTGTATATGATATTATGGAAGAGCTTGAGGAGGAAAGATCAGATATTAAGTTTTACACAATGGGATTTGATACTTCTGAAGCTGCCCCGATACGTAATGCCTCCTTGTGCAGGGGATTTATGGGCCTTCCATTTAATGTTTATTATAAAAATGGAAAAATGGTAAAAGCAACAACCAGTATTCAGGACAGGGAACAAATAACCTCCATCCTGGATGAATTTTTTGGTCAGTAGTTTAAATTACCTTTTAATGTTGATTGTATGGTTTAACTTCTAAGAAAAATGGACGAAGTTTATGATGTAATGATATTAGGTGCAGGTGCAGCAGGTTTAACTGCCGGTATTTATTCTTCAAGGGCAAAATTAAACACCCTTATATTAAACGAAGGGGCTGTTGGCGGACAAATGTTAATGACCAATGAGATAGCCAATTATCCGGGAGTTGAAAAAATTAAAGGGTATGCAATGACCAATATTATGAAAAAACAGGCTAAAGATTTCGGTTGTAAAATAAAATCGAATATCAAAATAGCAGATTATCAACTTGAAGGGTCAGTTAAAACCATAAAACTGGAAGACGGGCGTATTTTTTCGGCTAATTCAGTCATTCTTGCACCAGGTGGAAAACCACGTCCATTAAATATCCCAGGCGAAGATGAATTTAAAGGTAAGGGCATCTCGTACTGTGCTACCTGCGATGGTGAATTTTTTACAGGTAAAGAGTTAATTGTTGTAGGAGGAGGCAATTCAGCACTTGAAGAGGCGATAACCCTTACAAATTATGCAAAAAAAGTTACCGTAGTCCACCAGTTTGATCAGTTTCAGGCATTTGAGCATGCGGTGCAGGAAGCAAAGAAAAATACTAAAATCGATTTTATCATGGAATCGGAGTTACGTGGGTTTTATGGAGACGGTGTGTTGGGAGAAATAAGTATTGAATATCTGCCAACCGGAAAATTAACAGCAAAAACAATTGACGGGGTTTTTATTTTTATCGGATATCTGCCTAATACCGACACTTTAAAAGATATTATCAGCTTAAATGACAGAAATGAAATAATTGTTGATGAAGGTATGAAGACTAATATCCCCGGGGTTTTTGCGGCAGGCGACTGCATTGCAAAGAAATTCCGGCAGGTGACCACAGCAGTGGCTGATGGCACCATTGCATCTCTGAGCGCACTCGAATATTTGCTGTATTAAAAATAAGTATAAAATAGAAATGATTGAAGTAAATTCTTATAACGAACTGGCAAATGCAATAAAAGATAAAGATAAAGCTTACCTGTTATTGTACAAAAAAGGAAGCGAAAAAAGCGATTGCGCTTATCATAACATTGCTTCCGGGGCAAAAGATTTGAAAGGCCTGGCTATTTATTATTCCGATGTTAATAAAACACACGATATTCATACCCGGTTTAATGTTACATCAGTCCCTGTTTTATTGGAATTCGAAAAAGAAAGGTTAAAAAACCTGTTGAAAGGATGTAATGATGCTACATACTATAAAGCAT
>JAFGSZ010000018.1 GCA_016934395.1 Bacteroidales bacterium | reverse complement strand
TAACAAGTTGACAAGGTAACAAGGTGACAAAGTAACAAGGTGACAAGGTAATAGGGTAACAAAGTAACAAGGTGACAAGGTAACAAGGTGACAAGGTGACAAGGTAATAGGGTAACAAAGTAACAAGGTGACAAGGTAATAGGGTAACAAGGTCAACCGGTTGACAGTTTTGTTCTTCTGTAAATTATTCAAATTGTAATGTATATTTGACAGGAATATGATAAGCCGCTAAAAATGGTCTTTCCGGGTAAGATTAAGATTAATTTTTTTCAATGTGTATTTTTATTTGCATTAGCAGTTTATGGTATCACGGCCTGGAACAGCCACGGTTTTTTTCATGCCGATGAGCATTACCAGATTATTGAATTTGCCGGTTATAAATTAGGTACACATGCTTCAACAGACCTGGCATGGGAATTTAATGCCCAAATAAGACCATCCATACAACCCACCCTTTGTTTTGGTGTACTAAAGACGCTACTTGCAGTTGGCATTAATGATCCGTATACCCAGGCATTTGTGTTGCGATTACTATCGGCAATTTTAGCGCTGTTGGTTATAACCAGCTTCATAAAACACACGGAATACCAGTTTGAAAATAGCAGGGTAAAGAAAGCCTATTATTTATTATCGTATTTTTTATGGTTTATTCCATTTATAAGTGTGCGATTTTCATCTGAAACCTGGTCGGGCCTGTTGTTTTTATATGCGCTAAGCCTGTTCATGAGTAATATAAAAAACGATTTAAAACCAATTCTATTGGGTCTGGTATTCGGGTTGAGCTTTTTATTCCGGTTTCAGATTGTATTTGCCATGGCTGGTTTTGTATTGTGGCTGATTGTGGTGCATAAAATAAATATATACTTTCTGTTAAAGCTTTTTATGGGTTTTGTTGTGATTGTGTTTTCAGGTTTTATTCTTGATTATTGGTTTTATGGTGAAATGGTGTTTACACCCTGGAATTACTTTAATATAAATATCCTAGAAAATGCGGCTTCTGGTTTTGGAACCTCTCCCTGGTATTTTTACCTGGTTAATTTAATAAGGTACCCGGGCTACTTTATAGGCATTCCGTTAATACTCTCAATACTGGTGCTTCTTATTGCAGAATGGCGGAATTTGTATTTGTGGTGCCTGGTTTTCTTTATTTTGGCCCATTCCTTAGTTTCACACAAAGAAGAACGTTTTATATTTCCAATGGTCTATTTATTTCCGGTAATCCTTATTTCCGGGTATGTGCAAATGAGAGAAATTGTGAAAAGCAGGATTGCTATTAGAACCTTAAATTTTGCACTGGCCTTTATGTTTATTACTTTCAATATAACGGGTTTAGTTGTTATAGGCCAAAAAGCTGCCGGCATTGGGAGGACGGAGATCACCAAATATTTACATGATAATTACAAAAACCAATCCATAAACCTTATTTATTGTTCGTGGGCAAATCCGTACAATCCCTGGCACGGGCTACCCATTAAGTTTTATGAAGAAAAAAATATGACAGACCGGCGAATACAGAATTTATGCGAGTTAAATGATTCGCTGATTACCCCCGGAACAGAAAACTTTTTAGTGATCCGGAAATTTGATTTGAAAAACCGGGGATGTAGCAAGCAGATCGAACAACAACAATTTATTGAAGTAAAGCAAAGTATACCTGAATGGATTGAATATTTGAATTCAAAATACAGGGCATTTGAAAATTCTAATATTTTGGTATTATACAAATATACAGGGGATAAGAAGTAAACAAAATATATAAGCAGCATTCAGATATTCCGGATTCAGACCACTCAAATCGGGGTTAAGAACCTGCACTATTAAAAGGAAAAAGTAATCTTTTGAATTTACAAACAGGGAATCTTCGATATAATAAATTGCGGTAACAAACTGCTTTTTTTGTAACTTGCTTATCAGAACTAATACCGGATAATGTGGTCACCATTAAACATCAATACCGATTCATAAAACCAAAAAAATCAATCCATGTATTTATTTTAGCGCTTTTTACAGTTGCCATTCAGTTGTCATTTGCTGCAGATAAACCGGTAGTTGACAGGGTAGAACCTGCGTTCTGGTGGGCAGGAATGGTACATCCGGAATTGCAGGTACTGATTCATGGTGAAAATATAGCGGACTTGGCTCCTTCGTTTTCATATAAAGGAGTAAATCTTCAGCAAATTATTAAAGTAGAAAATCCGAATTATCTTTTTTTAGATTTTACACTTTCACCTGATGTAAAACCAGGTTCTTTCCCAATTGAATTTAAACGAAAGGGTAAGCTTGTTTTTACATATACCTATGAATTAAAACAACGAAGGGTACATTCCGCTGAGCGCCGGGGATTTTCAAATAAAGACATTATTTACCTGGTAACACCCGATCGATTTGCCAACGGAGATGCGTTGAACGATACGGTTGAGTGGATGCGGGAAAAGGCAAACCGAAAAAATATTGGCGGCCGGCATGGCGGAGATATTCAGGGTTTAATAGATCACCTTGATTATATTCAGGATATGGGATTTACAGCCTTGTGGATTAATCCGCTGCTGGAAAATAATATGGAGGAGTATTCTTATCATGGTTATGCTACTACAGATTATTATAAAATTGACGATCGTTTCGGTTCCAATGAAGATTACCTGCGCCTTTCTGAGGAAGCTAAAAAACGGGGCATCCTGATTATTATGGACATGATTGCCAATCATTGCGGATTATTTCACTGGTGGACCGGCGATGAACCTACAAAAGACTGGTACAATTTTCAGGAGCAACAGGATAAGCCTTATTCATCTCATCAGCGTGTTACGCTAACTGATCCTTATGCCACAAAAGCAGACAGAACCATGTTTTCTGATGGATGGTTTGTGGATGTAATGCCCGACTTAAACCAGAGAAATCCCTTGTTGGCTGCCTATTTAATTCAGAACTCGATCTGGTGGATTGAATATGCAGATCTTGGCGGCATACGTGAAGATACTTACTCTTATCCAGATGCGGAGTTTATGTCTGAATGGTCGGGCCGTATTATGCAGGAATACCCGAACTTTAACATTGTAGGCGAAGAGTGGTCGGTAAATCCGGCTATGGTTTCGAGGTGGCAGGCCGGTAAAACAATTGTAAACGGATGCGTCTCATATTTACCCTCTTTGATGGATTTCCCGTTACAGAAATCCCTGGTTACTTCATTAAACAAAAAAATAGAGCCCTACTCAAATACATTCAACGATCTATACGAGATGCTGGCCAATGACTTTTTGTATAACGATGCCTATAACCTGGTGATATTTCCTGATAATCACGACATGCCCCGTTTTTTTAACCAGGTACATGGAAACGCAGATTTATTTAAAATGGGTTTGGTTTATCTATACACCACGCGGGGCATCCCGCAAATTTTTTATGGTACTGAAATTTTTATGGGCAATATTGAAAATCCCGGAGACCACGGAGTAATACGTTCCGATATGCCCGGTGGGTGGAAAGGCGATACGGTTAATGTTTTTACCGATGAAGGCCTGAGTAAAGAACAACAGGAGATGAAAGATTTTGTGAAACACCTTACCCGGTTCCGAAGAGATACTCCCGCTCTGCACAATGGTACAATTCAACATTACACACCGGTAAATGAGGTATATGTTATGTTCAGACAGGATGAAAAAACAAAAATAATGGCGGTCTTTAATAAAAATCCTGAAAAAACGGTAATTGATCTTGTGCATTATGCCGAAACACTTGAAGGGGCAACTAAGGCAAAAAATGTACTGACCGGTGAAAGCTATGATCTTATAAATGAGATCATAACAGTACCCGGCATTTCAGCTACCCTGTTTATTATTGAATAGTGAAAAGTGCAATTTTTCCTGAAATTCCAAACAGGATATAAAACCTGCACTATGAACTCTACCAATTTTATCCGGCAACTGGCGCGCGGTTGCACGGTGTACCCTGCATGCCTGCTCCTTAGCCAAAAACAACAAATAGCGGAAGACTGTCTTTTTAAATTACCCTTCAGTTTTCGGTAGAGAAGGTTTCTTCTCCATAGGGCCTCTTTTATAAATGATCAATCCGTTTAAAAAGTTACGCAAAATTTGATCCTGAAGCTCCATGTACTTTGGATGATCCTCTTTTCTGAAAAATGCTCCTAATTCACTTTTTGAGATGTTATAATCTACAAGTTTTAAAATTTCGATGATATTGTCATCACGCAATTTTAAGGCTACCCGTATTTTTTTTAATATGTCATTATTGGTTAGTGCCATGGTATTCTTTTATGCTGCAATTTACGTTTATTAGAGACAATCTTTTTCTCTTTCACACAAAAAATCAGATTTATTTGGTGCCTTGTATAAATTAAATCACCACTTAATCTGTTGTGGGTATATACTTTTTTCTTTTTCCATTATTTAGTACCTGCAAGAAAACTTATAAAAATGGAATATTGCTTACACACACCCCTTGATCCCCTGAAGGGGAAGCTCTCGCACATAGTGCGTTGGCAATTTCCCCTTTAGGGGATTTAAGGGGTGAACGATGGGAATATAGAGTTTTCTTGCAAGTACTATTTAACAAAACCGGTTTTTAGAAGTGTAACCGGGATTCCGGTACACCTTATACCTTCTTTTTAACCGGTTTTGTATTATCATCCAGGTTCCGGTCGATCATCAGATGTAAAGGATCAATACTCACCTTTGATGGTTTTGTGTTGATAGTAAGATTATAATTGAACCTTGTGCTGTCAACCAACACCCTGGTAATATAAACCAGCGAATCTTTCCCATCCGATCCATCGGCATAAACACCCACATCCAGCCAGTCAGCCGGGGTAATTTCAGTTTGTTTTCCTAAACTGTCGGCACGATACTTTTTAACGGTGGCACAAAAATGTATATTATAATTGCCGCCTGAATTCTCTGTGAAACTTGCAGAATCAATCCGGTTGCTAAAGAGCGTAATTGTTCTGAAAAAGTCATTGATTAGATAGTCCAGCGAATCAGGCGTTGCTTTTTCTATATTTTCCAGGAGATCAACGGATGTAGGGTAGGGAGCTTCCCGGTAGGAATAGAATTTTATAAAGTTTCCCAGCTGTTCATTCAGCGCATCTTCGCCCACATAATCGCGCAGGGCATAGAGGGCAACACTTCCCTTCTCATACGCAATATAGCTTTGCTGATCAACCAGGTTCAGCGGCACTTCCTTTTTTTTCTCCATACTCCTGCTTTGCAGATACTTTGTTTGTTCATACTCTAAAAATTTACTGATATTCTCACGGCCAAACTCTTTTTCCATCACCATCAGCGCCGTATAATTGGCCAGACTTTCCACCAGTAACAGTTTACCTTTTACATCGGCAGCACATACCTGGTGTCCCCACCATTGATGAGCAATTTCGTGGGCCGTAATATAAAACGGCAAATCAATATCCTGATCATTGTCAACATCTACAATAAAACCCATGCCTTCTGAAAAAGGTATGATGCCGGCAAAAGATTGCGCATACATGGAATATCTCGGAAACTCAACAATACGCAGTTGCTGGTGCTGAAACGGGTAGAAATTGGAGTCGCAGTAGGTAATTGTTTTTTTTGCGGCATTAATCATTTTATCCAGGTTATATTCGTGTCCGGGATGATAGTATATTTCAATATCGGTATCTCCGGCTTTATCCCGAATAACCTCATACCGGGCGCTCAGAAAGGGGACAAAATTCCAGATGGGTTCATTCATTTTATAGTGAAAATAAGCGCGGCCATCTTCCTCCCATTTTTTCACTAAAGTTCCACAGGTAAGGGCTGTCTGATCTTTATCGGTGCTCACAATGGCTTCATAACGGATGCGGTCTGCATTCTGACTGATGTACGTATTTTTGTAAGCAGACGAATCATTCAATGCTGCCGATTCAAATTCACGTTCGGGTAAACCTGCTTTTTTGCGATCTTTTTTATCGGTAAGTACAAAACGTTCATCATAGCCAAAATAGGGCAGAACTTCGTTTCTGAAGAATGTTCCGTTGGGCACGATCTCGGTCCGGCGACCTTCATTTTCAAAGCCTTTTTCCCAATATTCAATATCAAACTGGCAGGTTAATGTATCTCCTGGTTTTAACGGTGTATCCAACTGATAAATATAGTAACCATATTCAGGAGCCTGGTGAATAATTTTTGTTTCTCTGCCAAAAAAAATTTCCTTTATGGTTACTTCAGGCAGTACACGAAGGTGAACAGAGTCCAGGGCCTGACTGTTTTTATTCACAAGGATGTACCTGCCCCGGGCAGTCATGCCAAATTTTTTCGGGTACATCGCCACATTCAGGTTTACATCGATGATGCGTGGTTGCGGTGCTTTTTCAAAACGGCTGTAGGTTCTTTCATAGGCTGCCTGAAACTGCCGGTTTTCCTTTTTGGTGCGATAAGTATTTAAAATATTTGTATTATAATAGATAACACAACCCGATAGCACAAAGAGAACCAGTGCCAGAACAGTTACTATTTTTATTCTGCCGTTCTGCCAGTTTAGCCGGAACAGATGCAGCCGTGTTTTAAAACCTCTCTCGGTTCCCCGCTTTATAAAAAGAATGCTGAGAGAAAGAAATACTATTCCAAGCATCAGCCAGTAGAAATCAAGCGACAGGGCAGGAAATACAAATTTTTGAAAACCGTTCATCCCTGAATAACTCTCTTTTGGAGCGCTGGCATACTGAAACAATCCGTGTTGAATTCCCAGTTTTCCATAAAAACCATCAAACACATAAAACAAGATGACTAATCCGTGTCCAAGGAATTTATTATTTACCAGGGTATGAATTAAGAATGTGAGCAAGGTCATCAGGAACAAAGTGGGGAAAAAATTAAGAAGCAGAAATTTAAAATATACCAAAAGCCGGAACTCAAAAAAGCCATTAATAAGCTGAATGGTTATGCCTGTAAGTATAATAATCCCCATAATGAGGATCTCGGTAAAAATCATGGCTGTGAATTTTGAAAGTATAATTTGCCCGTTGCTGAGAGGAGAAGAATCGATAATCATGGAGAACCGGTTACTGATATCTTTCCAGATAAGCTCACCCGAATAAACGATCATAATAATGATAGCAAACAACATAAACCCACCCATAAGGTTGTCCAGCAACATATAAGTAACCGGCAAAGAAGTTAGTCCGAATATTCCATTACTGTACCGTATCATTGCCATTAATCCAATGGCACAAATAATCATAATTAAAAAAGGGATGGAATACACTATACTTTTAAAGTAAAATTTTGACAAAAACCACCATTGATAAAATCTGGTCTTCAGCTTGTTCTCAGTAACCGGATTCTCGAAAATAACTTCAGGTTCATCTTCCACAATTTCCTGTTTTGTTTTTTTGGTTATGCCCGAAAAAAAGCCTTTTCTTCGGGTAACATTAAAACGCCAGTTAAAAAAAACAGCGATAAGAACAGCCACAAAAAGCCAAAGGATTCGGTTGTATAATATCAGGCCTTCCGGATAAATGTTCAGTGTGTTCTTCTCAAAAGTGGTCCAGTATTTTGTCACCTGCGCTAGAGCTTCAGCTCCAAAAGGTTCAAAAATTGAGTACAAAGAATTTTGAGTGCTGTCTTCAAATAGTATTCCTACTATAAAATAGATCACAACAAACACCACACCCTGTGCATATATAGCTGCCTGCGACCGGAAAAAACTACCGGCAATAAAGAATAATGAACCCAGCACAAACAGGTTAGGCAGTATAAACAGGAAGTATGCATTCAGGTATACCGTAAGCTGAAAGGGCCCGATGGTATCCTTCTCCTGCCAGGGCATGGCAAATCCAAGAGCCATTCCAAGTACAATAGCCGAGAATACCAGGGCCGCAATACTAAAAGAACCCAAAAATCGCCCCCACAAATACTCCGTTTTTTTAATGGGCAGGGTATGCATGATCTCATAAAACTTGTGTTCGTAATCGCGGTAAACCGGAACACCCATAATGGCGGCACAAACAAGTGAGCCGAACATCATAATAACCAGCATAAGCTGGGTAATCAGTACCGGTGAATTCTTCAGAAGCTGATCTGCCGAATTGGAGAATGAAATATCCGGTACAGCTACGAACATAAAAGAAATGACCAGAAAGAGTAAAAAATAGATATAGGTAGCAGGCCGTTTTAACCGGTAGATAATTTCGAATTTAAATATTTCTAAAAACATGTTTTTGGTTTTTTGGGTCAGTTGGCAATTGATAAGCAATTTTTAATGGCAGCAAAGTATACATCTTCAAGGTCAGGTGAAGTTTTTTCGAAAACTCCGGGATTATTTTCGCTGCAAATATGAATTTCGACCAGACCATCGGATAAGCGGCTGGAAAGCACATTGTAATTCTCAATATACTGACTTTCCTCTCTCTTAGTGATGGTCTTTTTCCATACTTTACCTTTAAGCAATTCAATAGCCTCGTATGGTTTTCCTGTGTATTTAACAGTTCCCTTATCAATAATCGACATACTGGTACATATTTCTTCCACATCGTCTACAATATGGGTAGAAAGAATAACAATAACCTGCTCGCCGATTTCGCTGAGCATATTTAAAAAACGTTTACGTTCGGCAGGATCAAGTCCTGCTGTAGGTTCATCGACAATAAGAATTTTTGGACTTCCTATCAGGGCCTGTGCCACCCCGAAGCGTTGTTTCATGCCGCCCGAGAAACTTCCAAGCTTTTTATTTCTTACATCATAGAGGTTGGTTTGTTTTAACAGGCGGGTAGTAAGAGCTCTCCGTATTTTTTTGTCGGTGATGCCTTTCAGAACGGCTATGTGATGCAGTAATTCTTCGGCAGTAACATTTGAGTAGGTGCCAAATTCCTGCGGAAGGTATCCCAGCACTTGACGCACTTTATGTTTTTCGGTCAACACATTAAGATCGTCCATAAATATGCTTCCGGTATCAGGTTCCTGGAGGGTGGCAATGGTGCGCATCAGGGTAGATTTACCGGCCCCGTTTGGACCCAGAAGCCCAAACAGACCGCTGGGAATCGTCAGATCAACATCTTTCAGGGCTTGTACTCCATTAGAGTAAGTTTTGCTGAGGTTTTTAATTTGAAGTTGCATGATTATGGTATTTAGTATTTAGAAGTTAGAAGTTAGAAGTTAGAAGTTAGCATTTTAGCATTTAATTTCGTTAAGTTAAGGCTTTCCCCATCATCTGCGTTTTTGCGATCGAGGAACGAGAGAAGCAATCTGTTTTTCAAGGAGATCGCTTCGTCATCCCGATAGCTC
>JAFGSZ010000113.1 GCA_016934395.1 Bacteroidales bacterium | reverse complement strand
CAAGTCCGTTCGCTCGAAAAATGCCTGTATCGAACTAAATTTCAAATATTTCAAAGAACTTTTTTAGATTTTAATGGGACAGTAATGATATTGTATATAAAATTATTTGGATTTAGATACTGTTATTTAAATTTTAGTTGTATATTGCAACTGTTTTAATATACAACTAAAAGAATATGGGAAATTTTGATAATAAGACTATACAAGTATCTCCAGAATGGAGTATTATTGACTATTTAGGCGCTTTTAAAATGCGCCTGTCCATAGGAAGAAAAAATTATAAAGTAGCACCCGGATTGTATAAAACGGGAGATCCTGATAAAAATGCAGAAATCTTTGTCACTGCAAATTACAAACTTAGTTTTGATGTACTGAGGAAAAACTTAAAAGGTCTTGATGCCTGGATTTTAGTGCTTGATACAAAAGGCATTAATGTATGGTGTGCTGCAGGAAAGGGCACCTTTGGAACAGAGGAGTTGGTAAGACAGATAAACCAGCAAGATATAAAAACTGTGGTTTCGCATAAACGATTAATACTACCTCAATTAGGAGCACCCGGATTAGCCGCCCATATAGTAAAAGCAGAAACGGGATTTAATGTAAAATACGGGCCGGTCAGGGCTTCAGACATCAAAGAATTTATCGAAAACGGGAAAAAAGTTACCGAAGCAATGCGAAGCGTACAATTTAATTTTACCGACAGGATAATACTTACTCCGGTAGAAATAATGAACTCATTGTGGCAATTAGCACTTATACTTGTTGCATTTTTTATTCTATCAGGAATCTCATCTTCAGGATATTCTTTTCAATCAGTTATTAATCAAGGAGCTATAGCTGCCCTGGTGATCTTATCTTCATATATTTCCGGAGCATTTTTAACTCCTGCCCTTTTGCCCTGGTTACCTTCGCGATACTTTGCTGCCAAAGGTATTGTTATGCAAACACTGGTTTTTAGTGTATTGGTATCAGGAGGATATTTAGGTTCACAAATTACTTTTTTAATTGCGTGGTTTTTAATGTCCATAGCTTTATCTTCTTATTTGGCTATGAATTTTACCGGAGCAAGCACATATACTTCACTTTCGGGAGTAATTAAAGAAATGAAACTGTTTATTCCCGTTCAGATTATTGCGGTTTCTGTAGGGTTTATCTTATTCATCATATCAAAATTTATATAATATGGATAATCAATTGTATATAAAAGATGTTGTTACCCTGACGTACGACGAAACAAAATGCACAGGGTGTGGAATGTGTGCTATAGTTTGCCCCCACAGAGTGTTTAAATTAGTAAATAACAAAGCAAGTATTGTGAATCGTGACAAATGTATGGAATGCGGGGCATGTGTTATAAATTGCAGTGAAAATGCAATTTTTGTAAAAAAAGGTGTTGGTTGTGCTGCAGCAGTAATAAACGGTTTACTTAATAATACAGAGGCCAGCTGCGGTTGTGGTTGCAGTTCAAATTAATAAAGTAAAGAAAAACATATATTTATGGATGATCAATTTATTAAAAACTTCCGGGAAATATTGCGGAAATTCGAACGGGAATTGTTTAACCAGAATTCCGAATCATGCTGTAAAGGCGTTACCCTCGCACAATGTCATACACTGCTTGAGATCGAAAATAAAAAAACCATTTCAGTCACAGAACTGGCTTGTTGCCAATCGCTTGACAAGAGTACCATAAGTCGCACGGTAGACGGCCTTGTAAACAGCGGACTCGTAAAACGCGAAATACCGTTAGAAAACAGAAGAATGGCATTGTTAAGCCTTACAGAAAAAGGGAAAAAAACCTGTAATGATATTAATAAAAAAAATGATCAATATATAGCAGAAAACCTTACCATATTGAATGATAAAGAACAAAAAGAATTATTGAGGTTGTTTGAGAAAATAACAAATAATATGGTTTTAGTAAGAACCTGTAAGTTTGGTAAGAAACAAAATACCTGTAGTTGCGGGTAAGGAGTTGTTAAAATAATCATATGGTCATAATCCACAGATTATTAGTTACCGTTTATTTGGCTTATAGCCTCATTTACTTCTTTTACAGGAAGTTTACAGGTTTTATCCCGGCATACATAAATAGTAGTCTGACCCGAAATTAGTTTTTCTTCAAGCAATGGTAATGTGCCTTTATCATTACCTCCTGATAAAAATACATTGGGTAAATAATGTGTATCAAATTCTTTGCGTTTATTTACATAATCTTTTCCAACAATGGCTACTTCGTATGGTTTGCTGACAAACCAAACCATTAAAATATCCCAGTTTGCATAATAGACACCTCCCACTTCAGCTTCTTTTTTAACATTAATAAGCATTTTTAATGATTTGTCTATTAAATTTTGATCTGAAAAATAGTGACCGAGTACATACAGGTTTTTTGCCATAGTTGAGTTTGCAGCCGGAATAACATTATCGGTAAGTTCCATCTTTCTGGCGATCAGTACAGGGTCTTCATCAGAAGTATAAAAGAACATTCCACTGTTTGTATCATAAAAATGCACCAGGGTATATGCTGCCAGTTGTTTGGCTTCAAGTAAATATTTTTCAATAAATGTTGCCTGGTACAATGCAATAAAGGCATCGATTGTAAAAGCGTAATCATCAAGAAACCCGTTAATAGTAGACTTTCCGTTTTTATAATTTCGATCAAGACGGAAATCCGGAGATTTAAGATTTTTTAAAATGAACTCGGCATTATTCAAAGCAGAAGATAAAAATTTCGGCTCATTAAAAACTCTGTAAGCATCTATGTAACCTTTAAGCATTAAGCCATTCCAGGAAGTAAGTATTTTATCATCAAGTAAAGGTCGTACTCTGTTTGCACGTTCTTTAAGTACTGTTTTTTTTGCTGAAAAAACCTTATTCTGCAATTCCGTTTCAGTGATACTATATTTCTCAGCAATTATATTGTCGGTTGTGGTTTTAAATAAGATATTCTTCCCGTTTTCCCAATTGCCGTGCCCGGTAATGTTAAAATAATCTATGAACAAAGGAGCATTTTTGCCAAGCAGTTGCTGAATCTCCTCTTTTGTCCAAACATAAAATTTTCCTTCTTCACCTTCACTGTCAGCATCAAGTGAAGCATAAAAACCACCTTCTTTTGAAGTCAATTCACGTCGAATAAATTCAAGTGTTTCGTATACTGTTTTTTTGTATTGTGGCAATTTTGTCTGTTGATATGCCGAAGCATATACACTTACAAGTTGAGCATTATCATAAAGCATTTTTTCAAAATGGGGCACTTTCCAGTAAGCATCTGTTGAATAGCGTGCAAATCCTCCGCCTGCCTGGTCATAGATACCACCTTCTGCCATTTTATTCAGTGTAGTAGTTACAGCATCTAAGGCTTCTGAATTTTGAGTTAAATAAGTATAAAACAATAAAAACTGATATCCAACTGGTAAAGGAAATTTTGGAGCCCCGGAATACCCGCCATTTGTCTTATCTATAGTTACTTTCCAATGATTAAACAACGTATTTAAATCATCTGCTGTAAAATCATACTTTTTTTTAACTGCGGTGATTATTTCAGAAGTTTTAATTCCTTCGGTTAATGCGTTTGCCTGTTCTTTCGTTTTGTCAGGATTTTGTTTTACAAATTCGAAAACTTGTTTTAATACCGAAAGCCATTGTTCTTTCGAAAAATATGTGCCTCCATAAATCGGCCTGCCATCAGGTAAAACAATCACATTCAACGGCCACCCTCCTCTTCCGGTAAGTAACTGAACGGCATTCATGTATATTTGATCAATATCGGGCCGTTCCTCACGATCCACTTTTATTGAAATAAAATTATCATTCATAAAATTGGCAACATCAACATCTTCAAAACTTTCATGCTCCATTACATGACACCAGTGACATGCCGCATATCCGATACTGATAATAATTAGTTTGTTTTTTTCTTTTGCTTTGGCAAGCGCTTCCTTCCCCCAGGGATACCAGTTTACAGGATTGTGGGCATGCTGTAACAAGTAGGGACTACTTTCGTAAATTAGATGATTAGTATATGGATGATTCTGCACGTTTTGATTTTTTTTCTTACCGCGGATTAACAACGAATACTGCAACATGTTTTAAAATAACGGTTGCAGAAACAGTATTAAATGTTTCCTTTTATTAAAACTCCGTTTATTGAATATTATAGGTAGGAGAATTGAGGCTGTCCAAAAAGTCAGAACACAAGGAATTCCCGCAAAGCCGCTAAGTGGTAAAGTTTTGGTTATCAACAACTAACCTCCTAGCGTCTTGGCGAGAAATAACTTCTTTTTAGACACCCTCTATATGATTTTTAACTTCCTAAAAGTTCAACCTTCACTGAAATATCTTTCGATAATATCATGTCTTTCATCGGGTAATCCCAGGAAACATTATAAGTTTTTCTGTTAAAAACGAGGTCGCCTGTAATTTTAACCTTTTCTCCTTCATGTATAATTTCAATATTTTCCACCTTTTCTTCATTCGATATACCCCTTACGGTTAAAGTGCCTGTTGCTGTATTGCCTTCCACACTGGTAATTACAAATGTGGCTGTAGGGTAATTTTCCACGTCAAAAAAGTCGGGTGACGACAGATGTCCCACCAGTTTTTCTTTTGTGGAACCTTTTTCCGGGTCGTAATTTGCATCTGTAGGCACAATGCTTTTCATATCTGCAGTAAAACTGCCGCCCGAAATTTTTCCGTCTTTTAAGGCCAGTTCAGCCTGAGATAATTTTAATGTGCCCGTGTGGGTATACACGCCCAGCGCTTCCCCGCTCCAGACTAACCGGCTTTCGGCCGGATTAATTGTAACTGAAGTTATACTTACACTATCATCTTTAGAAGCGCTTTCAGCTTTTTTCTGCCCGCTTTGCGAGCATGAAACAAGTATCAGTATTGATACAAGTACCATTGAAAACATTACATTTTTTCTTTTCATAGTTTTAATTTTTAAGTTATTGATTTATTGTAAATTTTTATTTTTAGCCCCTTTGAGCCTTCCCATGATATCAATTACCAGGTTTCTTTCTTCAGGAGAAACAATTTCTTTGTAAAAACCATCCAGTTTATTTTCGATTTCAGGCAAAGATTCAACGATTAAATTATGGCCCTTTTCAGTAAGGGAAATATCCATTTTTCTTCTGTTCTTCGGACAAATAACCCGTGTGATCAGTTCCTTTTTTTCAAGCCTGTCGAGTAATCGGGTTACATCTGAAGTAGAAAAGAACAGTTCACTGTTAATCTCACCCACGGAAAGATAATTGGGATAAGCGACCTCTAAAATTCTCAAAATATTAAACTGAATGTGGGTTATTTCAAATTTCTTAAGCACCTCACTTACCTTTTTATCGATAATATTACCGGTTCTCAAAATATTGACAACCATCCGCATATAAGGATTTTCCTTTGCCAGGTTCCTGTCCATAAATATTTGTTTTGAACATTATTTGTTATAAACAAATATTTCTTCAGAATGTTTAGAAAAACTTTTATTTCCGAATATGGAGGAGAAGTTTAATGAAGTATCAATTTAAATGATTTGTTAAATTGCCCGGTTTTAACAACACAGAAATACATTCCGCCTGGTAATCCTTCTGCATTAAATCGAACGGAATACTCCCCGGGAGTTTGACCTGAATTGACTAATGTCTGAATTTCCGTACCGAGTGAATTGTAAACCTTTACAGTTACCTGTGATGATTGGGTTAATGTATATTGTAATGTAGCATATACATGCGCAGCATCAAGATAATTTGGAAATAACGTACAGGTTTCAACCAGTTGGTCAACCTGATTAATAGAATTTACCGGATTTGGATTACACTCACCGTGCAGAATGGAATAGGGTCGCACAGAAGTATTTTTAATACTGTTGGCATCCGTAACAGCCACCTCAAGACCCCAGTCATACAGGGTGCTATACGTACCGCTGGAACTCATATCCCAACGGTAATTACAATTGCCCCACCATGACCATGCAATATACCCCACATTATTTTCCTGACATTCCCTGATTATGGTTTTATATGCAATAGAATTTGAAACAGTAATCTGGGTTTCATCACAATCACCGTGCATTTGTGAAAATTCACCAACAATTAAAGGTAATCCCATTGCCACCGATTGTGCAATCTCATCAACAATATCGCTTTCTGTGTATCCATACATTGGCGGCCACCACATATGAACCGAGAACAGGAGGTTATGATCCGGATCATTTTCTATTAATGTGGGTCCCTGAGACTGAAGAATATTTATATTTTGTCCCCATCCCGATGCATCAATTACCAGGGGAACATGAATGCTGGAATCCCTCATCTGCTGAACAACAGCTGTATATCCGTTAAGGAAACTGGTTGAGGATACATTATTACCACATTCATTGGCAATATTTAACAGTAAATATTCCTCGTGTTTCTGTATTACATCAACAATATCTTCGCGTACCCAATAGTCGACACAAAGCTGCAATTTGCTCCAGTCACCGGTAGCATCATGCAATTCTATCATTGGAATCATATCTTCGGCAATACAATTGGAAATGGCGACATCAAGTTCTGCAGCAGTACCCCAGGTTTGCCATACTATGCGCACCACATTGGCCCCTGTTTGTTTTATTTCCGCATAGCGTGGTATTCCACTTTTCTCGAACCATATATTAGGATTGGCCACTCCCCTTAAAATTACCCGTTCGCCGCACTTATCATATAAATGCCGGCCAACAACTTTAAATCCGGGAGACTCCTGGGCTGAAATACATACAACCATTAACACAAGTGTGCTTAATAAAACCAATACCCTTCGCTTCATATATCAACTTTTTAAATTATATCCAACTGATCTGGTTTTTGCCAGGTAATTTTCTTTATACCTTCATGATTTATGTGAAATGCGCAATAAAGAAGGGCTAAAAATAACAGAATAATAGTGGAATTCAAATAGCATAAATGATAGGCAATAATCTATTCTTTATACTATTTTACCATTACAGGCTCACAGGTTCAACTGTTGACCGGCATAATATTACCATGTCTACATGGCCAATATGCAATTAGTCAGGATTTACAATCTCAAAATTACGATAAATGGTATTTCCCTTTTCATCTATTACAGTCAGAATATGTCTTCCTAATCCGGGATTACAGCCCAGTTGATGAATTTCTTTTGTGGTACCGATAAAGATATTATCGATATGCCAGAACAATTGTGTTTCGGGTTCACGATGGGCCACTTCGAAAACAGTTTTTCCCCGGTTTCCATAAATATCCAGCGGAACATAAATTTTTGTGGATTCTTTAGGATATACAAACTCCATAATATTATTTTGCAACATATCGCTGCAGCCCGGTTTATAAGGTGGTAAGGTTAAGTACCAGGAATGTTTTGGTCTAAAGTAATATTCCATTACAGGCGGTAAAACAAACCACGATGTATGTTTTATATTTCCTGGAGGTTCACAAGAAGAATTTACTCTGTATTTCTCTTGTTTATCAAGGTGTACAATCTGATGAAAAGGACATGGTATTGTTCTTATACCGTTAAAAGGTATTTCTATTGTATCCACATTATTACAGTTTATGGAAGCCAGGTATCCACTCTCGTGACATACGGGCGCATAAACCAATTCATCATAGGGCTTTTCGAACCAGCCTTGCGGATTCAGCATATCAAAAACATCAAACAGAATGGGGGCTGCGGCAGTTAATCCAATAAGTTCCGGGCGACCCTCACCATCTGCATTACCTACCCATACGCCAACAACATACTGTGGGGTAATCCCAACTGCCCAGGCATCCCTAAAGCCAAAACTGGTGCCTGTTTTCCATGCAATTTTCCGGGCTGATGAAAAATATTGCCAGCCTGTTTCATTTGCAGGCCGGTTAACTTCCAGCAAGGCCTTAAAGGTATACCATATAGAAGCCACATTAAAATATTCGGATTCGCCGGGAATATTTTCCGTATTCCGGGTCTTTTCAGAAGGAAGAACCAACAAGGGTTCAAAATAATCTGAAGCATAATACCGGTATTGATCGTCTACCGTATGTTCAAGAATTCTTGCCATACCGGAATATGCCTTGCACAGATCCCATAAGGTAACTTCAGCCCCGCCCAGTATCAGGGATAATCCGTAATGATCTGGTGAAAACACCACCGTACTGAAATTCAATTTTTTAAGCAAATTGTAAAACCTGTCAACACCGTATGATGCCAGCAAATGGACAGCAGGTACGTTTAACGAACGTGAAAGGGCCTGCTGAGCAGGTACTGCCCCGTCAAATGTCAAACTGTAGTTTTTTGGGGAAAATCCATCCATAAACATGGGAATGTCGGGAATTAAGGTATTCTGAAGCAGTTCGCCTTCGTTCAGGCAGGCAGCATATAACAGGGGTTTTAAAATACTACCGGAACTGCGCGCTGCAGTTATAATATCCACATCATTTGCATGTTCACTGTTTCCGATATTATCTGTGTTGCCAACATAGGCAAGTACATCGCCGGTTTTCACATCTATAATAAGAATGGCGGCATTGTAAATTTCATTAAAAATAAGCCGTCGCTGGTGTCGTGCTGCTATACTATTCACAGATTGCTGAAAATCGAAATTTATTGTAGAAATAACACGATTGCCTTTATTTGTGTTCATGAAACGGTTCAGCAAATGGGGCGCATGCCGGGGTATATTTCCGGGTTTTCCGGGAAGCTTTTCTTTAAGCGAAAGTTGCCATGTAAGCGTATCGATAATGCCTTCATGCAACAGTTTGCACAGTAAACGATCTCTTTTTTGTTTCAGAATCTCCTGGTTTTTTCCGGGGAATATAAGCGACGGCGCATTGGGCAAAACCGCCAGGGTAGCAGACTCACCCCACGACAGGTGTTCCGGAGAACGACCAAAATAGCGCCATGATGCAGCTTCCAGCCCAACCACATTTCCACCGAAAGGTGCATAAGAAGCATACAACGCCAGAATTTTCTTTTTAGAATATTTAAGTTCAAGTTTTGTGGAAAGAACAATTTCAATCAGTTTTTCTTTAATGGTTCTTTCTCTGCCCTTTCTTGCCAGGCGAATTACCTGCATGGACAGGGTGCTTCCCCCGCTTACGATCCTACCCGCTTTAATATTCTGAAAGCCGGCCCTGATCAGGGCACCCGGATTAAATCCCGGATGAAAATAGAAATACCGGTCTTCAAAAGAAATTATCGAACGGCGGAACTTTTCCGGTACGGTTTCCAATTCGGGAAACCGCCATTGTTCATCATCTGCAATCTTAGCGCCCAACAGCTTTTTTTCCCGGGAATAGATAACCTTACTTGCCGGTGCGTTAAATTTTGGCAGGGGGTAAATCAAATAGAGAAAAATAAGTATAAAAAGTATACTTAAAAAACTCTTTTTTTTATTCCACTTATATAATCCCCGGCGCCCATCCATTCCTTCAATATAATTTATTATTCACCGGCACGAACCACCTTAACTGATTTTCCGGGGATTCTGGCCTGAATATCATTATCGTACATAGCCTCGCACTGAATAGCGGGCAGTTTAAATTCCCCCAGGTATGATGCATTAAGAAGAATTACAAAGGTTTTAGTCTTGAATTTTTTCAGATCAAAAAATGTATTCACACGGTCATCCCTGATATCCTGGTATTCGGGGACATCCTTCTGATACACTTCACCTCCTCCAAATAACCGGGTATTGTGAATTTCCCAGCCTGAAGGGAACATGGAACTTAATGCCAGTTCCTTATAATCATCATACAATCCGGGATGAGTGACTGAGATTTCCACCTTAAAATCTGTTCCCTGTTCAATCTTTTTCACATCAATAACCTGGTCTTCCATATCCCTATATACTACACTAAGCATTAAATTCTTCTCAACAATTTCGGTATTATCTTCAAGCGGTGTACCAGCAACCGTAAGACTTATATAAAAGGGAACCTGGGATTTGTTTTGTATCGTAATCCGGCTGCTGTCTTTTTTCGGAAGTTCCAGCGGATGCTGATTGATTATTTTTGTGGATAAAACCTTCATAGCTTTTTCCTGATCGAGGGAATACGTATATTCAAATTCTTTAACTGATTTTTTAAATATTGAAGCAGATTTAGCCATAGCCCTCAAACAATAGGCTGTGGTTTGTGTACTCATCCAGGCCCTGCTGTTTAGTTTCTCTGAAAGCTCCTTAATCAGGGGCATCGCTTCATCGAATTTATTCAGGATCAGTAATGTTTCGAGCATTATTGCACGGTCGCGGTCAGCAGACCCGTAGGTATACGAAAGTTCTTTATAATCTTTCACATTCCTATCCAGGTTAGCAATCAGATCGTTGGCTGCTTCTTTGTTGCCGGAAATTGCATATGCCGAAGCCAGGTAATATTTTGTCTGAAGCGAAATCCGATCATTTTCTTTTAATCGGTTCATAGCGCTTAAATCGGGCTTATTGGCTAGTGCAAGAGTATACAACCGATAGGCTTGTATAAAATCGTTCCGGTATTTACTATCATACCCTGTCCAGTTGTTGGCCTTATCCTGTTGGTAATTCAACCAGTTGTCCTTTAATCCTGAAGGCAGGGAATACCCCAATCGTTCGGCTTCCAGTAAGAAATGACCGGCATAGTTTGTTCCCCAGTCGTTGGCTTCGGATGCTCCGGGCCAGTATCCAAAACCCCCATTGGATAATTGAAAACTTTTCAGGCGGTTTATTCCTGCCTCAATATTGTTTTTAATCCTGTTTTGTGAATTTTTATCCAATTCCGTAACTTCCCCAATATACAACTGAGGAAATACTGATGATGTGGTTTGTTCGACACATCCGTATGGATAATGTATTAGAAAGCGCATCCTGCTGTCCAGATTTAATGGCGGCATACCGGACACTTCAAGGTTTGCTGCGTTAGTGCCCCTGATTCCGAAAATATCAAAATGCTGGTTCCATTTTTCTCCCGGCTTTAATACAGCAGTGAAGGTTTTTGTTTTTTCAGGATTGGGTGCCCTCACATCAAGTTCTACTTCATAGCTCGCTGTTTCGCTCCCGCTGGTTGCAAGCAGTTCTACTTTACCGATACCCAGATTACCCGCTACCTCCAGGTCGAAGGTAACATCCTGATCGCCCTGTTTATCAAACCGGATTTTTTTGGTATTACTACCTGAAACTTGCAGTAAATTATTTGATTTAACATTAATCGTAACATCTTTTACCTTATCATTCATGGCAAAAACAGTAACCGGAAGTTTTACCTTTTCACCCGGACTCAATACTCTGGGAAGTGTTGCCAGCATAATCAGGGGATTTTTTACAGGGGTTGCTTTTTCCGCAAACCCGTATGCCCCGTTGTTACCGGAAATAACCATGGTACGCACTGAGCCAACATAACGAGGCATAGTAAAGGAAATTGATTTTTTCTCGTTTCTGCCTAAAGCATAGGGACCGAAAAATTTTATCACAGGTTTAAACCGTTCTGCTTTCTGATTGGGTTTGGCCATAATTTCATCATCACCACCAATAGCAAATACCTGTTCGATTTTGGCGCCATAAGCGCCGAGAATATAATCGAATATATCCCAGGTTTTTACACTCAGTGCTTCACGCGCATAAAAACTGCTCCATGGATCAGGAGTTTTAAACCTCGTAAGGTCGAGTAATCCTTCATCAACCAAAGCTAATGTAAAAGTCATTGGTCGCCCTGTTTTTTCTTTCACCAATATGTTTACAGCGGATTCCGGTTTCAACTCATCATTCATTTCAATTACCGGTTCAAGCCTGGTTTTCGGATCACTGACCAGTAAAGGAATTACACCATAAAGTCTTATTGGTAAATCGTTGGCTGTTTGTGCATGAGGTTGCAGCAGCGTAATATTTACATAAACATTGGGGGCCATTAGTTCAGTAATCTTAAAAGAGAATACCGTTTGGTCTTTTGTGGTCTGAACCCAGAAATTATCCAGCACCTTTGAACCTGTTTCCAGGCTGACTAATGCTCTTCCGTTTTCACTGCTTGGAAATGTAACAGTTGCAGATTCGCCCACTTTATAATTTTCCTTATCAGCATTAAACATGAGCATAGACGCACCTTCCGGATTTTCACGCTGGGCCCTCCCGGCCCAACCCGGCCAGTCAACATAAACAATTTTCCCAGTACTGTGCCCATTTGCATCTGATACTTTTATCAAATATCTTCCCCAATCCGGATATTTAATTTCAAAATCAAAAGATCCGAAACCATCTGTTGTAGAAATCTTTTTATCGATTATTGGAGTTATATGATCTCTGCCAATGTAACTGGCCAGGTTATCGCTACCCGATTGCCACCACCACCTCCATTCTACTTTATATACACTGGCATCAAGATTACGGACAGAAACCGGCTCTCCGTC
Source organism: Bacteroidales bacterium (assembly GCA_016934395.1). Lineage (GTDB taxonomy): Bacteria > Bacteroidota > Bacteroidia > Bacteroidales > UBA10428 > JAFGSZ01. Next base: position 33,883 of record JAFGSZ010000113.1, on the reverse strand, counting down.
AGCATTAACAGTAACCACCTCAATCTTGTGTTTTTCATCGGTAAGCAGCATTCCACGGGCTTTATCACCTTTGGGTGTTTTTACACCCACAAATGTATTGTAAGGTGCATATGGAATTGCAAACTGATCAATACTAAAATCTCCTCCTTCTTCAAATACGCGGGTTAAAAATGTAGCATTCAGCATTCCGGGCACCTGCTCATTTACATTTAAATTCGCAGCTATCCGTGCATCGCCATTTTCATCAATACGGCTATCAAAAACATTAATTTCATCGGGCATATACTCCACTGAGGGATCATCGAAAATGTAATCGTTGTATTTTTCAAACCTTGTTGGTATTGAATGAAGTGTAACATCCACCCTGGCTTTCAGGTTTTTGGCAATGGCCCCGTGAAGCCATTTTACTGAAAGTTTACCGCTAACACCCTGATTATTTGCTTTTAGCTTTTTGGTCCCAAAATCTATATTAATCTTCAGCCTGTTGGGTTTAATAGTTTCTATCTTAATATTCCGGGTAAAAACAGCTCCCCCAACCCGGACCTTTCCAATCCAGTTGCCGGTTGGCGCCTCAGGATCGGTGACCGTAATAAAACTATAAAAGTTATTTAATCCCGCAGCTTTTACGATTCGCTTTACAATTTTACCGTCAGGATTCAGTAATTCAAAAGTAACCGGATGATTACCGGGCAGCAGGTTATCTTTATCTTCAAGTATAAATGTGAGAAACAAAGAATCTCCCGGTCTCCAAACCCCTCGTTCACCATACAGAAATCCCTTAAGGCCTTTCTGCACTTCTGCACCGCTCACATCAAACCTGCTTAATGATAAGGAGGATCCATCGATAAGCTTCAAATATCCGCGGTTTTTTCCTTTTTTTGCTACCAGCAAAAAAGGATTGCCTTCAATATTAATCTCCGCAAGTCCTTCGGTATTGGTTTGACCTGTTCCTATTACCTGTTGCTGATAATTCAGTACTTCCAGATCAACACCATTCATAGGTTTGGTACTTGTTATTTCACTTACTGCTACCGTAACTTTATTGTTTTTACCTAATTTGGCGATTAAGCCTAAATCAGAGGCCAGTACATTCCTGTTTACCGATTTATTCCGGTAATACGATTTATTACAGGGATTATCCCGCTCCTGCCAGTCATAATCGTAATACCCTCCATAATAATCTTCAACCCCATCCCAGTAGCTTTGTTCTTCTTCGGAATATTCATCCCAGTTTTCTTCTAAAATTTCTTCATCGTCATCATCAGAATTACACGGATATAATGAATATTTTTTATTAAAGCCAAGCTCTATGCGATAAATAGCTCCGGGTTCCGCCTTTATCAATTCTGCAAGATCAATAGAAAAAGCATTCCAGCGACCATAGTCTATAATGTTATCTGCAACCAGATTGATTCTCTTATTAAGAATAAGACGGCCTACCCTTTTTAGCTGGTATTCACCGTCAAGTTCATTAACCTGTAAAAACTGAGCTATATTATCTTCATAAATTTTAATCACCTTTACATTAACAGCGCTCAGGTTTACAGACTCAAAAGGAAATAAGAGTCCGTTGGAATTTGGCAATACTACTCCTTTACCAATTAAGCGGATTTCGGGTTTTGTAGCTTCGAAAGTAATTTCCTTACTTTCATTTTTTTTCATTTTATAGCCTAACACATTTTTAATGGCTTTATCAACATTAATTTTCCTTTCACCGGTAATGCGGACAGGCAAAAAAGCTTTAACCTGATTTCCCTCTATAGAAAATTTAAGATTTCGTTCCTTCTGAACAGAAATTAGTCCCGCTAAATTTTGTTTTGAATCCAGCGGATCTGAAAAGGTAAGTAACACATACTGATTAGGCTGGTGAAAAACCCTGATATCAATAAGCTTAAAATTACTAAGTCCCGGTACTTCTATTTTTTCTGATCCTTTACTTTCAATATCAAATGGATTTCCATCCCAACTCATCAGAATAACATCATCATCATCTTTTCTGACAATACTGTCGGCTTGAAAAGAATGAGTTTTGTTTTCTGTATCATGTTTCCATATCAGAGTTAAAGCTTTCCCATCCTGATTAACCGAAATAATTTTTTCAACAACATCATTCTCCAGAAAATCTGAAGTCATTAGGGTCCCTTCAAGCAAATATTTCTTAAGGTTAACTGAATTGTAAGGTTTCAGGCTACCGGCACTAACTTTTATCGATTGTCTGATCACCTGAAATTGTAGAGGAAATACACTGAACTTTTCAGGAACATCAAGTATCTTTTCTAAATAAAACTGACCTACGTAAGAAGTACCTGATTTAAGTGCCTTATCCGGCCTGAACTCAATGGTCTGATCATCTACCCAATAACTTTTACCTTTAATAGCAGGTGTAAAATCAAACAGTTTTGTATCAATTTTTTTACCAGGCTCAATATCTTGTTTATATTGAGATGTTAATTTCATCCTGATATACGATTTGGAAGATATACTTCCCGATGTAAAGGCCGAGACATATTCTTTAAATCCGGGGTCGATTTTTATAATTTCAGGCACTTGTGATTTGGTTCGTATTATAAACAAAACTGCACCTCCGATAATTGCCATACCAGCTATTATCGCAATAAGAAACCTGTATTTTTTTGCCATTTGGAGATTATTAGATGATAAATTGCCTTAATAAAGATAAGAGAGTAATTGATAATCTCAAAATAGTATTTAAAATCTTTATTTGATCGTGGCTTATATTTTAACTAAAAATTCCTGACGGAACCCGGGTTTTGCCCGGACTATATCAGGAATACATGGATTAATCATAATCGACTCAGTTTATTATATTATTAAACTAAACCTCCTGCATCTTTCTAATCTGGCTCAAGACCAGTTTTTTTGGGGAAAATTTTGCCAATACTAATGAAATGCGTTGTGAAAGTGTTACTCCTTCCATTACGCTTAATTTTCCCCTCAACATGGCACTATAACCGCTCTCGGCAACTTTTCGGGCCGGAAAAGCTTTTTTAAATAAGCCGGTAGTCGTCATATCAGCAACCCGGGCGAACTCAGTCTGGGTGGGACCTGGACATAAAACGGTAACGGTAACCCCTGTGTCATGTAATTCTTCTGCTATGGCATTGCTAAACGATACCACATAAGCTTTACTTGCATAATATACCGCCTGCAGTGGTCCGGGAACAAAGGCTGCTGTTGAAGCCACATTTAATATCCTACCCTGATTCCGTTGCACCATATCGGGTAAAAATATCCGGGTTAATGCCGTAAGCGCTTTAATATTTAAGTCGATCATTGATTCATCTTTTGCCCACTCGCGTTCATGAAATTTACCCCGTCCGCCAAAACCTGCATTATTAATCAGGTAGTCTATTGTAATATTTTTATCTTTTACAAACCGGTAAATCTCCATAGCGGCATTCCTGTCGGTGAGATCTTTCACCAGAATCCACACATCTACTCCATAGCTATTTACAAGCTCTTCCTTTAATTCTTCAAGCAAATCCGATCTTCTGGCGACCAACACCAGGTATCCTCCTGCTTTGGCGTGCATACGGGCCAGTTCTTTTCCGATTCCGGATGATGCACCTGTAATCAATGCTGTTTTTTTCATCTTTTTATATATTTATAATGAGTAATTAATCACTTACCAATGGTTGAAATTTTTTTAGAGTTTATATTTTTCTTTTATAAAATTTAAAAAGCTTTCCTGTTGTCCGTTATCTTCATGAATAAACTGAATAAAAAATGAATTAATCAGTACACCAAATAATTGAGCTTCTGCAAGAGGATTTTGATAATCAAGCTTAACAAAAGCATCCTCCAATGAAGTTTGAAGCATTTTCATAATATCATTGTGATGGTATTTATTGGCAATTTCGGGATTCTGATACTTCAATGAAAGCGTAAGTTGCCAGAATTCTTTTTTCTCACGCATCAGAGACAATGCCAGATCCAGCGACATGGCCAAACTTTTTTTTGGATTGGTTTCCCGAAGACATACATTAATTGCTCTTTCGATATCCCCCATTCCGTTTTGAACAATAGCATCAAGTAATCCCTGTTTATTGACAAAATGTTTAAAGATTAATCCTTCAGAAACGCCAGCTTCTTTAGCAATACGGCTGGTGGAAGTAACGGCATACCCCTGCCTGGCAAATAGTTCTAAAGCAACTTCCAGTATTTTTTCCTTTTTTTCGGTCATAAATAATGAGTGAGTAATTACTCACTAAGTTACAACTTTTTTAATAAAAAAAATCTTGATGAAAAAAATTTGGAATACCAGGCATTTCAAGGAATAGTATTAATGCTTATTTATGGCTCTCATCATATTCCTTAATTTTCCGAAGCACCTCCTGCTCCGCACTATCGTACATTTCACAAATAAAATCGTCGTTAAAGTTATAGGTACGTTCTTCAAGGCTCATGGTATTGATACGATCGAACAACATTTCTTTTGCTGTATATATATCTTTACCGTAAATGTGATAGGAATCAGCCTGCCAGTTCATCCTGCCCAATTTTACCGTCTTACCGGTACGTTTGCTTATTTCTGAGGCAATAATTTCCTTATTAAACTGAATAAATCCGAACATATTCATAAAGCTGGCACCCCAGGCATCGTTACTTCTAAATCTCACATTACAATTCAGCCAGTAGGTTCCCCCTTCATCTTCCATTATTCTGTACCATAATGATTGCAGGCAGGGCGGATCGTAGAACTGGGTATCCAGATTCGGCATCCAGGTAATCATTTGAGCCTGGCGGGTAAAAGGCTGTTTCACCAGTTTATCAATAACGCTTTCTATCTGGTCAATTTTAAAATGTCCGGTTTCAACCGAACCATCTTCACTTTTTTCTTTCCACACGCCATAATTTTTTAACCTGCCGTGATAGGTATACTCCCACCGTGTATCTTTTGGATCGTTAATATTTTTCACCCAGTGGTCTTTAAATCCTTTTAGCTCCATAACATATTCTTTCAGATTATCAATACCGCCCGGAAATGCCATATGGATCATCGGATCTGTTTCCGGTTCAAGTATGGTAATGTTCATGGTGCAATCAATACTCAGGGGATCTCCGGGTTTATCGTATTGTGTTTTAAAGGTAGCACCATTTTCATACAATCCGGTGAGTGCCGCCTCGAAAGCCTGGGCCAGCGTCTTTTCAGATACCGTTATTACAGGAATATTTTTCATTATAAAACTAATTAAAGAACAGTAAAATGATTTTACAAGATAAGAATTCGACTATAAAAAAAAACCGGAACGCATAAAATATTCCGGATTTTTAACAAACTACTTCTTATGAAGCTAATTATACTAATCATCAGAGAACTAATCAGGGTATATATAAAGAAATTCCCGGTGATTGTGAAGATTCTTTAAAATAATAATTTACAGCTGAAATACGGTATTCATATGTTATTAAGCTGCCTGCCAGAGAATCTGTAAAATTGGTTTGATTATTATACACCTCCGCCAATAATAGGTTGTTGCGATAAATCCGCGTAAACCAAACCTTATTATCCGGAGCAACCTCTTCACCGGGAACATCCCATTCCAAAAAAACATGTCCTTGCCCGTTAATGTTTGCAGCAAAGTTTTGAATATTTTCCGGTACATTGTGCGTAATCCCTTTGCGTTGCGCCAACAACCAGGGTATAAGTGTAGTTTCATTGGGTGTATAGTCCCAGGTATTATGTTCAACTCCCTCATATTCCGTATACCGGATTTGTGTACCCCCGGCATTGTGGACTGCCTCATACATTTCCCGGGCAAAATGTACCGGAACAATATTGTCTTCCGAACCATGAAATAACCATAGGGGAATATTAATTAATAAAGGTGCAATTTCAACATTTCCGGCTCCACATTCAATATAGGCTGCAGCAAACATTTCCGGATTATTTCCGAGCGCCCCGTAAGTACCGATGCCCCCCATAGAGGTACCATGAATATAATACCGGTTTGGATCAATTGATAAGGCATCTTCAACAATTTCCAACATTTCATAAACTTTTGCCATCATAGGACTGGTGCGCGGATCCCAGCTATCACCCCAGCCATAGATTTCTTCAACCGGACATTTTGGTGTGAGCACTACACAGGGATTTGTGGACACCAGAGGTTCATTGTACCATCTAAGATTCCAGGTAGTAGTATCGGTATGACCGTGAAGGTATATAATCAGGGGATATTTATTATTGGAATTATACGATGGAGGGACAAATACACCACAACGAAAATTTTCGATAAAGCGGTCACTATAACCCCGCTGCTTAGTAATTTCTTCGACTAGTATATTGGAAGTGCTTTTCTTTTCGCAGCCGGCAGCGACTAGAACAACTAAAACAATCAGGGTAATTAGAGTTTTCATATTAATAAACTTTTTTATTTTAATGAAAATCCGTTGGAATAAGAAATATTAATATACTATGGATAGTCTTTAAAAAAGAAACCCTATATAATTTTGTTCAACCAAATATATTTACAAAGTTTTATCACTATACTTTATAAACATTGCTAAACTTATACCCAATTAAAGTAATGAACTGGCTTTAAATTAACGTTTCAACTTTATTTTACATCTTAGTTGTAAAATTTATATAGAATTAGATAAAGAAAGATTTGATTATACTTTATAAAATATTATTTTTATTAAGATTAATTGTCTGATAAATTCCTGACTCGTACTTTTCAAAATATTGAATTTTAATAATATGTAATCTATAAAAACCTAAGCTATGACTAAGAAAATGATTACTGTAAAGGAATTTGCAATCGAACTGAAAGACCGCATTGAAAAAAATCAAACAGTTGATTGCTGCAAAATCGAGCTGCTCAACCTAGCTGCTTTAGCCAGTAAAAAAATGGGATCAGAAAAAATTGAAGTCAACTGGGTTGACTAACATTTAATTTAAAGGAAAAAAATCAATTCTTTTTCACCGAATTGTGAATCTTAGCAAAAGTTTTCAGGTTTATTTTCCTTCTGCAGGTTTATTTATTTACCTTATTAAAAAATAATTACTCCGGTATTGAGTTCAATTAGTAATAAATTTGAGTTTATTGCCGGCAGAGTAATCTTAAAAATCTTGGAACATGAAAAAATTATTAATGGTATTTTTTTTTGTGGTTCTTGCATTGCACAATTATAATGCAAAAGCACAGCTCTTTAAAAAGGTAAAAAATTTGATTGAAAGCCCGCAGGGATTAACTGAAAATGATGCCGCCAATGGCATAATTGAAGCATTAATTAAAGGTACTGAAGAAGCTGTAAATCTTACTTCAAAAACAGACGGTTATTTTGGAAATCCTGAAATTAAAATCCCTTTCCCTCCCGATGCCCGGGAGATAGATTCAAAACTTCGTTCTATTGGTTTGGGCAATAAAGTTGATGAAGTAATTCTAACATTAAACCGTGCAGCAGAAGATGCCGCGAATGAAGCAAATCCTATTTTTATATCGGCTATTAAAAGTTTGAGTATTCAGGATGCCCTATCAATTGTAAAAGGCGAAAAAGATGCCGCAACCCGCTATCTTGAAAAAACAACCTCAGATCAACTGACTGAAAAGTTCAGACCCGTTATTCAGAATTCCCTTGATAAAGTTGATGCTACAAAACACTGGACCGAGGTAATCAATACATATAATAAAATTCCTTTTGTGAAAAAGATGAATCCCGATCTGGCTGAATATGTAACTGAACAAGCACTTGAAGGCCTGTTTATAATGGTTGCAAAAGAAGAATATAAAATACGAACAGATCCGGTTGCACGCACCAGTGAACTATTAAGAATAGTTTTTGGGAATAAATAAAAACATGCGAACCTATGCATTTCCCACTTTGTTTGTATTTATTAAAAATTTCTATGTATTATATTTGCTTCAACAAAAAAAACGTACCAAAATCCTCTCCAAATGAAAACAACAATTTTTAGGACTATCATTTTAATTGTAATTTGTACATTTTTTATACAGGGATTCACCCGGGGCCAGGACAAGATTAGCTGGCTTTCAGATTATACTACTGAAGTAAACACAGGAACTTACACTTATCAATATAATTTCTATTCGGTTGATAATAATTCGTGTAAGATAAAAATCGAAGAAATAAAGACCGATAAAAAAGGTAAATCTTCAACCACAACCAATGTATTCTATCTTTCCGATCTCGACCCCAAAACATTAAGTTTTAAACCATCAGGCAAACTAATAGTTACTGCACTCGAAATTAAATTATCGCAAAAATTTATTAGTGTTTATAAAGATGAAAATCTTGATGGTTATTCCAGTTCACTTACGATAAATATGGACGATGTGGATAAGGCCCGATCATTTATTGAAGTTCTAAAATCAAAAATAACAAATTGTGGAGAAACCGATGTACAATGGACTTCCGCTCCGGAAACATTTACATGGTTAATTAATAATATTGGCGAAATTTCTGTTAACGGAAAAACTATTGGTCAAAAATTCAATAAAGGCGATAAAAGTTACCTGGCACAGTTCGATACAAAATCACAGGACAGTAAAGGGAATCAGGTATTATCCAACTATTTGTTTGACCTGAGCGATATAGATCCCAGGGGGATCACACTGGTTATTTCAGGTAATAACCTAAAAACAGAGTTACAGGTGAAAGATAAAAAATACTATATAGCTGAAAAAATAAATGATGAAGCAATAACATTTACCAGGGAAATAGAAATTTATTCAGACGATATTGAAAAAGCCAGAAACATTACCAATGCACTGATATACCTCGTATCGAATACAAAATCTGAAAGGAAAGAATGGACAAATTCCAGTCAATCGCTGACTTTTGTTAAAGACAATCTGAAGGAAGTTTCTGTTGGCTCTGAATCGCATAAGCAATCGCTTGTTTTTGAAGATACACCCTCAGGTTTGATAACTTTCACATCAGAAGTTACAAGTTCAAAGGGAACAAGTGCAGAAGTAAGTTCATTTTATCTGAATGACATTTCACCGGAAATTGAATTAAACGTTACTTCCAAATATGCTGACATTGAGATCAAAACAAAAGATAATGCTAAGTATATTAAAATTACGAACGAAGGAAAAATCCAGACGTATAACAATTCCTTAAAAATTTATTTGGATAATATAGATATGGCCCGGGATATGATGCTTGCTTTAAAGAGTGCCATAAGTTCAAGTAAAAGCGGAGTTCAGGAATTTGCTACTTTTGAAAAATCAATTCAGTGGTTAACCAAGGCACCGGTTGAAGTAGTTATCGATTCAAAAAAAATAATCCAGTCGCTGGTTATTACGCCTAATAATGAAAATAGCATGGAACTGCAGATAACCACAGAAGAAGGTGGAACCACATTAAAAGAACAATATTTTATTTACCCTGAAGATATATCACCTGAAGATCTTGTTATAAAAGTCTCCGGAAAAAAACTTTACCTGCCCTTATCTACCGGAAAACTGAAATATATTAAAGCATATAAAGAAAACGAACTTCAAAATTTCGTTACCGAAACTGAAATTCTATTTGAAGATGTACTTATGGCCAAAAATTTCCAGGCTGCAATATTATCTGTACATAATAAATCAAAAACTGAAAAACGGTCATTTAAAGATAAGGTTGCTGCCTGGGACTATCTAGTAAAGCATTTGGTAAAAATTGAAAACAGCAGTGAAAGTTTCGACCAGCAAATAGAAAAAATAGAAGGCAATGAATGTAAATTAAAATACACTCGTATTGAAACCGACAGTAAAGGCGCAAGTTCAGAATATATTTTCGAATTCACGCTCACGGATATTGATCAGGATAAATGCAGTATCTCCGTATCCGGTAAGGAAATAAAAGTAAACCTTATTACCAGAGACCGGCAAAAACTCATAAAACCATATAAAAACGGGGAAGCAGAAAATTTCTGTTACGATTTTGATATGTATTTTGAGGATGTGCTGGTTGCCAAAAAAGTATTGGCTGCATTTTCTACACTTACTTCTAGCTGTAAATGAGTTAATTCCTCAGATAAAAATTTTGAAGGAATAATTTATTATTCTATAAAAATTGGCAACAAAACGAACATATTTTTTTGCTTTCCGAACCATACTGTTTAATAATCGTATAGAATTAAAAAATTAATAAACACAAAAAGGAAAAAAACCATATATTAGAACCGAATTTTTTTTAACCTGAACTTACAGAGAGATACGCTGGAGATATGAAAATGATAATTGTTTTGGGAATCAGCCTTAGTTCTGTGGCTGGTTTATCGCAAAAAGCGCTTAATGAAATTGATTTTAACCGAATTCCGCAAAAAAAAATCCGGGAATATATTGCCAGACAACAGGAAAATAACGTCCAATATTTTAATGATATCCAGGCCAGCTGCAACAGCGATCAGGATCTATCCGGTTACAGACAATTGGAATACACTTATATTATAAAAGATAATCCTGAGAAAATCTGGGAAAATTATAAATACATAAGTCCTGCCAAATCCTGGAATGGTAAAAGGATATCTTTTGGATTGTTATTATCCAAATGGACAGATTTTATCATGTATAGAAATGACAACAGTTTTGCAGGTATTGATACCAACCAGGTTTTTTATGTAAATCTTAAGATGGCACGGGGGCTTTATAATCTTGCTGTAGGTATTAAAATTGTAGATATAAACGATACCAGTAAAACAATTAAATACAGTTACTTAAAAAACGGGATTTCCAGAGGAATGATGACTATTCATATTATCCCAACTGATAATAATTACACTAAAATAATCCACAGTACAGCCTTTATTAGCGACTCACCCTTTCGGGATAAGGTTCTATATCCATACTTTCATAAGAGAATAACAAATGAGTTTCACCGCAATGTAAAACATAATTTTATTGCTGAAGAAAGGTCAGTATCTCTTGAACAAAATAATCAGAATGTATCTTCAATACATTAGCAAAAAACAGATTTTCCGGAGTTTTGTATCTTTTTATTGACCGGCGTCTTTTTGTATTATTGCTACCCAGTCTAAATGCGTATCAGCAGGAGGTTGCCCGATATCCTGATCAGATCCGCCTTTAATACCTGACACAGAACCCCGAATTAATTCTCCACCGGTTCTTGGATTATACCATTTTATTGTATAAGTGCCCGATACAGCTGATAGGTTAATAATTGTTTTTTGCCAGAAAGGTAAATACACTATATATATACTATCCTTTTTTACAAAACAATAGTCAGAAAGATTATCGGTGAGTTCATCTATGGGTTCCATTTCGGAGAAAGGAAGGTATTTCTGAAAAAAATCCAGGGCGTACCGGGTATAATCCCACATCCTGTCCCGTGATCGCCAGTCTTCACAGTTGAGATCATTATTATGAGTTTTATATCCGAAATACCAATCCACACCTGCCCCACCAGCCATAAGATTAGCCCAAAGCACATAAGTTCTTATGGAATCCTGATTATTTTCAGGCAGATCATCCGGGTCAACACCCTGCCAGTGTGGTCCGATTTCGTCGATACAAACTACCCATGGTTTACCAGTTTCTTTTGATTGTTCTACCCAGTGTAAGGTTTCTAAATGTACTTCTTCTGGTTTACTGATCTGAAGTGAAGGCCCGTCAAAATATTCAAAACCTAAAAAATCGTTCAGCACCGGATACCGGAATTGGAGGGCGGCATGTGTATGGATTACTGTAAAGTGCTTATAGGGGTCGTGTTCTTTAATATATTGTACCATTTCCATTTGTTGTTCCCTGTTTTGGGCTTTGGGTGTAAAATCCGCATATCCGTTTTCTTCGCCCATATTCCAGGTAAGCGCTAAATGATGACCGAATCGCGATATTAATTCACGGTAATAAAGTTTTCGTTCAAGACCGATGTTGCCGTTGTCAAGTAGTAATTCATTTTCTGTTTCCTGGGTAACAATATGAAGCATAATACCCAGCTTTTCCATATGTGAAAATACGATTTCCCACTGATCCAACTTACTGCAATCAAACCGGAACCGTTCATTATAATCGGTATAGGGCCAAACGTCCTTACCATCACCGTCAATATTAAGGGTTAAAAAATATACCGAATTCATTCCTTTTGATGCCAGATAGTTTAACGCTCCGATTATTGTTTTTCCTTTTCCGTTTTTCCATGTCGGATCTCCCGGTTTCCAATCTGAAATATGATTTTGATATTGATGAAGTGTAGCATTGGTGGCAGCCTCGCCCATCCGGTTTTCTGCAATACCTTCAAAACGGGTACCATCAAAATCCGCATATCCTAAAAAATTCTCAGGAGAGCCCGCCCCGCCTTTAAGAAAATACATTCCTGTTTCGGCAAATTTCAAATAACGCCGGTTAACATATTGTAATCTGCCCATGCCCCTGAAATCATTTCCCGTCTTATCACCGGGACCAATTTTAAAACTGCCTTTTGTTCCATTAAAAGATACAGGCTGACCGGCAGATGGATCATCATTTACGGCAATATTTTCTCCCTCTCTGAAAGAAACCTGATAATTCCATATCCCTTCTTGATCGGGTGTAAATCTTACCTGCCAAATATTTCCCGAATCAGCCCCTGTTTCCGAAGCTTTGCCGTCTGCCGCATAAAAACCGGGAATTGCATATTCAATATTTTTATTTTTAAAAGTTACAATCAACCGGTAATTGGTAAATGGGTTCAGTATATTATCCTCACTACTTTGTGGTCCCTGAAATGAAATGGTAATGGTATGCCATTTTTTTAATTCACCCTGTATAAATGTGCTGTTATTTGAACATGAACCAAAAATGAGTAACAGTATGGTAAGTAATATCAAAATGGTTCTTGTTTTCATGGCAGAATATTATGATTAATTTTTATTGATACAATTCTTCTGATTTAAAAAATATTATTCTAAAAATTTCAATACTGAATATCTTTTCAATAACTGTCAGATATGGAAAAACTTTTTCAAACTGGTGCCTCTTCTGAGCCTGAAATGAATAAAAAGTAAAATGGCCGATAGCGGTAAAATTGACACTAGAACTATAAGGCTCCAGCTTAAAAAAATTCTGTTGTATAGGTAATTGGAAATAATCCCTTCAATACTTATAATTAATAATGCAACTGCAATAAAAATATAGGCAATCAGATTAAATCCTTTTTGTTTGCACATTTTAATGACAAAGAGTGTAAGGAGGGCGATAAAATAAAAAGCAAATAAAATGGGGATACCCAGACTGAGCGTCCAATCGATTTTTCCAAGCCAAAGCTCCAGAAATAATAAAAAAGCACTGGTGGTAATAAAGCTACCGGTAAAATGAAAAATTATCCGCTTTGGCCAGAATGAAAAAATAGAAACATAAGAAAAAACTGCAATACAACCGGCAATAGTAAATTTTGACCAGGTTAATTCGTGGTTCAAAATTAAATTGAGAATCAGAGTAACAATGATGCCCGAAACTAAAATTATTGAAAAAACTTCCCAAACAAGTTTTCTTTTCTGAAACTGGTCAAGTTTTTCAATATCTGAAAGCGCTTGTTGCTGTTTTCTGATTTTTTCTTCTTTAATGGCATCCTTGTCCCTGAAATTTCCTTTTATCACAGGATCGCCGCACAAAGGACAAAAATTCATGCTTTTTTCTAATTCAACGCCGCAATTATTACAAACTGTCATATTAAAAAAATTTAAAGTTCTTTTAATTGTATCTTAATTCCATGGCTTTTAAGAACAGACATATATTTATTTTCCAGGTCTTTTGACGAGGTAATATTTCCAAAACTCATAACAAGATGATTATTAAATCCAATTACACCACAGTTGACTTTTAAGACTTTGTTTGGAGGTGGGGCCACAACAGCAAAATAGTCTATTAACTGATCAATTTCAGGTGCTATTTTAACTTTTCCCATATTGGAGATAACACCGGTATAAAGACTGGTACCGAGTGAATAATATTTAAAATACAACATCAGGCTCTTAAAAAACAACGGCGTACTTCGTATAACCGGGTTTTTTTCGTTTCTAACATTCCGGGTGATAATTTTATTAATCAGTTTTTCATCAGTTTCCAGTTGCATAAGATGATATACCTTTTTTACAATTTCTTCAAAAGTATAATGACCCAATCGAAGATCGATTTCGGGCATCACAAATAACGAAAAATTTCTCATGGATATTGAAGGGAAAATACCACGTAGATTTATGGGTACCTGAATACGCAACATGGATTTATTTTTACTCTTTTTCCAGGTATCCTGCTCATTATATATTTCCTGAAGAGCAAACAAATATACCGAAACCAGGTATTCCGTAATGCTCACTTTGAAGGTTTTAGCGGTTTCAAGTACACTATCCAGAGGTAAAATAGCTGTAAAAACTTCGAAGCGGGGTGAAATATTTAATGGAAATGGTAAATGAAAAGCTTTAGGTACTTTTAATATTGGCGATATATCCTTCTGAAAATATTTGTTATACGAGTCTTCATATTCCCCCTCTGATGGGGATTCTCCGGGTTTAAAAACTCTTAAATTTTCAGGAAGTTTAATCCCGCATTTTTCAAAATATATAAACAATACTGATCTAAGAAATTCAAAAGCACCGAATCCATCAGTAAGCATATGAGAGAACTCAACACTTACTGTTTTTGAATCAACCAATACCCTGAATAATAAACTTTTTTTATCCTGAGTTTTAAAAGCTCTGCAAATTCCGTTATTATCAAACTCAACAGATATGGGCAGGTCAACCTTTTCGAGATAATACCAGAAAAATCCCTTTTTTAACTGCACTTTATAATATGGAAACCTGTTTTCAAGCAAAGACACAGCCTGGAAAAGATACTTAATTTTTATTCTTTCCTTTAATATAACGGATAACCTGAAAACCCCGGTTAATTGCTTGTTTAAAATAGCTGGGAAAATTTTTGCTGCATTATCCAGAGGCAACCAGAGATTTTCGGGAATTAAGCCTGCAGGTGTCTGTACCTCTTTCATTAAATTAGATTATGAACCAAATATCTAAATAAATTACGTGAATCGAAAACAATCAAACTAATATCTTACTTTATTCGACTTTCTGCAGAATTTATAGTATAAAATTTATGCAAAAAAAAAGCTTCACATAAATGTGAAGCTTAGATTAAAAATGCACTGAATAAGATTTAAACTATTATATTAGTTTAACATTTACAGCATTCAAACCTTTTTTGCCTTCTTTGAGTTCGAAAGTAACTTCGTCATCTTCTTTAATCCTATCGATTAAACCAGAAACATGTACAAAGTATTCATTATCCGACTCAGCGTCTTTAATGAATCCGAATCCTTTGGATTCATTGAAAAATTTAACTTTACCTTCTTTCATATTGATTAAAAAATAATTAAAATAATGGGTAAAGATAGACTAAAAATGATGATATAAAATAATTTCAGCCAAAAAAAAAATGAACTTTTTATTTTTTATTTTAATACCATTCATAAAATATGTTTTCATTTTACAATGGTTATGGTCATTTTAATTCTCACAATTCAGATACCCACAAAACATTAGTAAGGCTTTTTGTAAGTGAAATTATAAAATTCTCTTTATCTTTTTTACAGAGTAATTTTAGCTGTCTAATATCTGATATTAACAATTTATAAAACCATTGTTTATAAATTCAAATATATTAAGTGGCGTTCAGGATGTTAAATTCACGAATAATTCATATTTTAACAGCCCAAGAGTTACAAAGTTCCACTTATGGTATATTCTACTTTCAATTTACTCTGTGTTGTTCTGAAATTAACTGTTTCTAATTTTTTTCTGCAAAATTCCAATCGGTTTTTTGAATCATTAAACGCAATCAGTATTCGATTACAGGGAATTATTCTTACCACATTTATTGAAAAAAATTGGATGTTATGTGTTATACTTTCGGGAATAGTAATCGGATTAATAATTTATTACCGGTATGTTAAAAATATTTTTCAGCAAGAAAACAAGGCACTTGAATCGCGTATTGAACAACAAAAACAGGAGTTAGAAAAAAAAGAGCAGGAATATCTCAGGTTAAAGAATGAATTTTTACAAACAAAAGAAGAATTACTTAGAATGCGGGTAAAAGCAGAAGAATCAGACCGTCTTAAGTCTGCTTTTCTATCGAATATTTCGCATGAAATCAGAACTCCCATGAATGCCATTATAGGTTTTGCGAGTTTAATAGAAGATCCGGAAACCACAGAAGAAGAAAAAGCTGAGCTGATCAGCCTGGTTAATTCCAATGCTGAATCGCTTTTAATACTAATTGAAGATATTCTCGACCTTTCACTTATAGAGTCAAAACAATTAATTCTTAAGCCTGAAAATTTTAATTTAAATCAGCTTCTTGACAATCTTTACTCTACTTATTATTTGAATAAGAAAAAAGGGGAATTGGAATTATTATTAAATAATCCTTTAAGAGAACAAAACCTGCAGTTGTATTCAGATCAGTATCGTATACGTCAGGTTTTATCTAACCTGTTAAATAATGCCTATAAGTTTACTCCACAGGGAACCGTTGAATTTGGTGTGAAATTAGAAAATAATCACCTCAATTTTTATGTAAAAGATACAGGCATAGGTATTTCTGAAAACGAAAGTGAGGTTATATTTAATGTATTTAGAAAATCATCATTTCAAACAAAACGTGTATTCAGGGGTACCGGAATGGGTCTTGCCATTTCAAAAAAGTTATCGGAAATACTTGGTGGTAGACTAAGCCTTAAATCTGTTGAAGGACAAGGATCTGTATTTTATTTATCATTGCCATTAGAAAAAGTGAAAATCAACGAATTGATTCCTCAACAAAAAGACATTAAGGCTGCAGGTGTAAATTTCGAAAACCGGAATATATTGATTGTAGAAGATGAAGAAGTGAATTATCTTTTTTTGAAAAAAGCTTTAAAAAACACAAAGGCACATGTCGAATGGGCACGCGATGGTCAGAATGCAATTGATTTAGTGAGTAGCAAAGAAAATTTCGACCTGATTCTAATGGACATTAAAATGCCTGTAATGGATGGGTTTGAAGCAACGAAAATTATTAAATCAAAATATCCCTCACAAAAAATAATTGCTCAAACGGCCTACGCCAGGCCTGAGGATGAGCAAATGATAAATTCTGCCGGATTTGATGATTATCTTCCGAAACCCATCAGGCCGTATTACCTTTATAACATGCTTAAAAAGTACCTATAGTATAGGATAAACGGTTATTTTTTTACTGGTTATATTTGATGCATAAGCTACGAAGATTCTTTTTTACGTCATTTCAAAGACAAAACAAATTCTTTTTATTATTCCACTTCAACATACAGCAAATATAAATAGGGTACTTTGGTTTTAAAATATCTATTTAATACAGAAGCTTAATTCTAATAATAATGATAATTTTCATCCAAAATCCTTACTAATGAAAAAAATATTCAAACGTACTTGTTTAACTGTTTTTTTAATATTTGGTATAATCCCTGTTTCAAATCAGCTGGTAACAGCACAACAACAGGAACTAAAAACTATTTCAGACTCAACTGAAATTCCGGCAAATGAAAAGCTGGTGATTGTATGGACCAGTGGTGAAAGAGAAGTTGCCCTGAAAATGGTATTTATGTATACATACAATACCCAGCGTTTTAACTGGTGGAAAGATGTAACCCTGATTGTTTGGGGCCCTTCAACAAAATTACTTTCAGAAGACACGGAATTACAGGAGTATATAAAAAAAATTATGGATGCCGGCATTGTGGTTAAAGCCTGTAAAGCCTGCTCTGATGCTTACGGTGTTTCTGATAAAATTGCTGACTTGGGAATTACCGTAAAGTATGTTTCCGAATTTACCGATTATATTAAAGAAGGCAGGCATATTCTAACTTTTTAGGTTGATTCGAAACCAGAATATAATTGGGGTTTTTCTTTTTGTCCTCAATCCTTTAAGGATCAATATATAGAAACCGTTTAACAGCGATTCACCCCGGAATATCTTCCGGGGTTTTTATTATATTTCTCTTAAATTTAAATCAAAAATTTTTTTTCAAGTTTTATAAAATAATTCTTCGAATTTTTAAAAATTATTATCTTAGATTTCTTTCAATCCAGAAATAGTCTGATATGCTTAGGAAATTACTGTATATAATATACCAACCCTATAAGTGGTTGATATTTATACCTTTTTTAATAGTAAATACACTGTTTTTTGGAGTAATGGCAGTAATTATTTCATTACTTATAAATCAAAAAACAGGAAGTTATGTAGGAGGTGTACTCTGGTCGAGGTTAAATGCGTTATTAACACCCATGTTTGTAAAAGTATACGGAAAAGAACATATTATTCCCGGTACATCATATGTTATCATTCCCAACCACCAAAGTGTTTATGATATTTTTCTTATTTATGGCTGGCTGGGCATTGATATTAAATGGATTATGAAAAAAGAACTTAGAAAAATACCCGGAATAGGCTTTGGAAGTGAAAAAGTAGGCCATATTTTTCTTGACCGGTCGAATAAACGGGTTGCTCTTGAAAGCCTTATGGAGGCAAAGAAAAAATTAATCAACGGATCTTCTGTGGTGATATTTCCTGAAGGTACAAGAAGCAAAACCGGCGAACTGATACCCTTTAAAAGGGGTGCATTTAAATTAGCCCTTGATTTAGGATTACCTATCTTGCCGGTTACAGTTTCGGGCACCAAAAATATTTTACCAACAAATACGGTTAATCTGTTTCCCGGAAAAGCCACAATGTTTATTCACAAACCTGTAGATATTAAAGATTACAACGAAAATACGGTGCATGAACTTATGGATCTTATTAAAGAAACAATAAGTTCGGCGTTATAATATCTGAGTTTTGTCTTGCTTATAAATCCGGTTTTAAAATAATAGTCACACTGTAATAAAATCTCCGTATAAGGAAAACAATCCGCATACCTGCATTTAATCCATATTTTAAGAATTTTAGAATCATTAATTTTTGGATCTCCTGAAATTTGCATTTAGGGTTGATGATCAAAACGTAACCCGTAAAAAATATAATCGTAAACACGATATGAATCCACCCTGAATGCACAATCAAAAACCTTTAAACAATAATATAAACCGAACTAAACCGATAATATGCTTTTAAGTAATTGAAATTGACTATTACAAAAAATATGATAAAAAAGATAAATATATTCTTTCTTCTCTCTAGTTTTTTCCTAATACCCGGTTTAAATCTTAAATCACAACCGCAACTTTATACATATACCGAAGCAGGCCAAAATAATATTTCAAATGGTTTATTTATTAATACGGCAAGCATAACAAATTATCGGTTTGATAAATATAAAATAGAAGCCGGTATTCAGATGGGCTTAAAGAGTTATAAAGAAAATATATTAACAGGTTACCTTATCAGAGCATCAAGAGAATTTTTGATTAATAATCTGTACTATAATCTGGAAGGATTTTTTATAATAACACCTTTTTCAGAAATATTAAAAGAAACAAATTGGGGTATGACTATCCATTTAAAGCATAATCACATTGATGCTTGTCTGGGTACAAATTTCAGAGCTTATTCTTTTACACAATATGCAAAGACCCTGTATGAGTTTACCGGAAATACTGAAATGCACGAGAACTGGAATATCATGTATTCTTTTAGTTATTATCTGAAGCATATTGAAAATCCGTGGAACATTGGTATGTCGGTTACAAACGTAGACCATTTTACTATTAATCAGGAAACAAATCCGGTATTTAATCTAAAAGGAATTTATAAAGTTAGTTCGCTATTAAGCGTATTTGTTGAATCTTGGTATAAAAGTGCAGGTGCATTTAACCTGAATGTGAATTATTTTGGATTTTTATTTAGAGCAGGTCTGGTATGGAACATTTAAAAATAAGATATCCCGTGTTGGCAATATTCTTACTAATGTCTTTTACAGCCTGTGAAACTGTAGATTTCGATGGAATGTTTATTTCTGATAAATCTGTAAATAAACGGTTTGAGCAATCCATGAATTGGAATGTTCGAACTCCTTTTCGTGAATTATTAGTTACGGGCGAACATTATACTTTATTATCTATGGGCGACAGTCATGTTGGTACTACATCCAACCTGGATTCACTATTGAATTATGCAATACTTACAAATGCGGCAGCTGTTGTAATGGTGGGTGACCTGACAACCGGGCAGGCAGAGGATTACTCGCTTTTTCGGGACCATCTTCCCGAGCAGGAAATTTTATCAACCTTTCAGGTTGTTGGCAATCACGATCTCTATTTTAACGGATGGGATCAATTCTTTTCCACTTTTGGTTCATCCTCCTATATTTTTACAGTAAAAACCCCGCTAAATTCAGATTTGTATATATGTCTGGATTCCGGCAGCGGAACTTTAGGCAATAAACAACTGGACTGGTTTAAAAATATTTTGCAGGAACTGCGTCCTGAATACCGTCACTGTGTGGTATTCACGCACAACAATTTATTTCGCAACAGACACACATTTAGCACAAATCCGCTTGTTGAGGAATTACATGTACTCCTGGAATTATTTACAATACATCAGGTTGATATGGTAATTACCGGGCACGACCACCAGCATTACGATGATGTATTTGGCAATACCACTCATATTGTTATGGATGCTTTAAAGGATGGGGTGAGTAATTCAGGATTTTTTCAGTTAAATATAAATGAGGGCAATCTTGAATATCAGTTTATGATTTTTTAAAGAATCTTATTCTCTCATTATTCTATTTGTTTACTCTAAAATCGAATAACTGAAAACTACGAATAAATAAATTTATTCATGGTTTTACTACCCAGATTCACTGTAAGATAAACCAATAATTACATTCGGTATTTTCCTCACATATAATAATAAAAGCCGGGTAAATTTTAAATACCCGGCTTTTAATATTCTTCAATACAATACTTATTCCTTAATAAATTTCTCAACAATTAATACGTCATTCAAATAAAATTTTAGCAGATAAATACCATTTGGCAAATGTGAAATATCAATCTGATGGTTATTCAATCTTTCAGGATTAAGACTCACCTTACCAGTAATATCAGTTATACTTATGCTAAATGGTTTGTCAGAATCATTTATTTGAAGATTAACAATATTTGTTACCGGATTTGGATATATCTGAACCTTTGGTCTTTCAATATTGTTTATTCCGGTAAGAGGTATAAATGTCACCTGTAAATTCCCTGTTTCGGATATATTACTGATGGTATATAAATAATTATTACCAGATTGTACAAGTTCGTCTGAAACATCCTGATCATTATAATATACAGATTCAATTTCATAACCTTCATCAGGAGAAATTGTAAATACTTGTTCACTACCATAATCTGAGATTACACTTTCAGGCGATACTGAGCCTCCTGCACCAGTTGTTGCTGACAAAACAAAATTTTTCAGCTCAAAGCTAACGTTAAATGTACCTTCACCTTGAATATTGTTTACAGTAAATATAAAAACACCGTCTTCGTTGCCTTCTAACAGTTCATCAAATACATCTTCTCCATTATACGCTGCGGAAAAGATTTTATATCCCTCTTCGGGTGAAATTGTGAATGTTTGATTACTACCATAATTAACTATAGCGCTTGATGGTGTTAATGAACCTCCTGTGCCCGCTGTAGCTGTTAGTTGATATTGAATAATTGTAAAACTAACATTGAAGGAGCCATCGGCAGTAACATAGTTTACAGTATATGTATAGTTATCTCCATATTGTTCAATATCTCCCAATACCTCTGTACCATTATAGGTTGCTGCATCAATGGTATATCCTTCATCTGGTGAAATGGTTATAATTTGATTACTTCCATTGGGCACAATAACGGTTTCAGGAGTAACAATTCCATTTTCACCTGCTGTGGCAACAAGCATAAATAAAGATTGATTTTCATAAGCGCCCATATCCACAATTCCATTTGCGATTCTGGGATTGTCCATTACGTCGGTACTTTGTGTAACATCGTCATTGTTGCCCGAGTTGATACATGCAGAACCATTCAATAATGAATAATCAGCATTAATTAAGTTGGTAAACATCGGATAATTTTCACCTGGGGTCACTCCATCATTTTCAGCAGAAAGGTTAATATTGCCTGATCCCTCATATTCGCTTTCCAAATCCTGAACAGAAGTATAAGACATGGAAACCGTACAATTGGTTGAAGCGCTGTAACGAATCTGGGTTGGAGTACCTTCGTTCCCCCAAATTACCGAATTGACAAGACTTGCATGGGCTTCATTATATATATTCATTCCACAACCATAGCCAGAATTGTCAGCAGAGTTTTTAGTAACAGTACAGGCCTCAATAGCTACAGACCCATTATAAATATACACTCCACCACCGGATGTTCCTGCGGTATTATCATGTATACTTGAGTTTGATATGGTGCCGTTTGCATCTCTGAAATATATACCGCCGCCATAATTAGCCTCATTAAAACCAACCATACAGTTGATAACATTGCCACTATCACCTTCAATGTAAATTGCTCCCCCCATGTCTTTAGCATAATTGTTTATTAATAGGCTGTTACTTACAGTTCCGTCAAAAAGTAGGGCCAGTGCTCCTCCTTTGTGTGTTGTTTGATTATTTTCAAACCTGCACTGATCAAATACTCCTTCATTATAACAAATGCCACCACCACCAATTTCAGCAACATTGTTACGAATAATGCAGTTTTGCACAGTAGCTCCGGAAACACATATAACCCCACCTCCGTAATTATGAGGAGGAGTAAGTATATTATCCGCATTTCCATCACATATAATAAATCGGTCAAGAAAGACAGTATTTGAATTATCCAACGTATCAAATACAACAACGTGATAACTATTTGTGGTAGGTGAAATAACCTCACCAATGTCACCACTTAAGGTGGAATAATTATCTTCAACTCTGGCTCCGGGTGATGATTCGCCTGTAAATCCGCCATAAATCTGCTTCCCTTTTGGGATAATAAAACTTTTCAGGCGTTCATCACTATTATCATTATTCAAATAAGCCACCGGGTAATATTTGCCTGTATCGACCCATACCTGTAATGCTTCAGTTGAGAAAAGGGCATTTTGAAGGTAAAATCCATTTAGCGCATTTTCCCAGGATGAACCGTTACCTGTACCGTCTTCTTTGACATAAACCACACCATTGGCATCGGGAACTGGCACAATGGCAAGATCAAAATCACCGTTGTTTTCTGTAATGATTATAAATTTTGTAATGGTCTCAGTGGCACCGTTTGGTTGAATAACTGTAAGCGCTATTTGAAATTCTTCGCCCATGCTGTATGTGTGAGAAGTATTTAATCCATAAGCAACCGGGGAACCATCATCAAAATCCCATTCAATAGTTTCCTCGCCTGTATAATCTTCAACTATGGCACTACATTCTATCGTAAATCCTTTTCGTACATATGTATAATCTATATCGATAGCGAACTGCGAATAAACAAAGTCTACTGTTTTTGCAAAAACAGTATCCCAGTATACATTTGGCCCGGATACTGGAAAATCTCCATTATTACTTCCATAAAATTCATGACCTGCACCTGGTACAAAATAGGTTTCATGTTCAAGCCCACGATTTATCAATGCCGTATCTATGCAATAACTACCATAGGTATCGGGAAAATTGGTTGTAAAATTATAACCTGCTGCTGATGGAATTGATAAATTAAAAGATTTTCCTATGGCAAAAGGCACTTCCATATCAGCCGTTCCATGAATTGCCAACAGAGGGGTAACATTATCTTCTATTAACGATGTACTTTGTATTGCTCCCCAGTAGGCCACCAATGCATTGCTGGTCCAAGAGTAACCAGGTTGGCAATAGACTCCGTAACCACCTAAATCAGCACCATCATCAAATCCCTTTGCAGCATCAGGAATTTCTGAAACCTTATCATAATATATATTATGCATGGCAGCTAAACTTCCTGCACTACTCCCAACCAAATAAATTTTATCAGGGTCAATACCATATGTAGCTGCATTTGCACGCAAAAAACTTACAGCTGTATTTACATCTTGTAATGCTCTATATTCTGCACGAGTCACATTTTCTTCATTTATGGTTACGTTAAAAACATAATTTGGAGGAATGCCCGTGATTTCTACACTTGCCCCCAAACCCAAACGGTAGTCTATTGAAGCTGAAACATAGCCTAAATGGGCAAAACTATCACATAAGGCTACCATGTCCTCATTTTCTTTTCCACCAGATAGAAAATCACCGCCATGCACACACACTATTGCAGGCCTGATATCAATATTATCCTCTTCGGGCGGCATATAAATATCCATAAATAAATCCTGATTGGTAGTATTGCTTTCACCACTATGGATATTATAATCCGGGATAATTACTAAATATCCGGCAGCAATGGTTGCGAGGTTATTATCAAGTGCCGGAGCAGTGGAATAATGGACATCCGGAAATAGTCGAATAGTTTCAAACGTCCTGTTGGCATATCTGCCATGTGTCTTTTGTTCCTGACTAAAAATGTTTATGCTTATTAGAAAGCATATTATAAATACTAGATTTTTTTTCATAATAATTAATTTTGGGAATTATGGATGAATAATATTTTGGTCATTTAAAATTGCCATAGCAACAAAATATATCATATCAGTGCGTTGAGTTACGAATAGTTCAAAATCTTTTCTCTTCCAACTGTTTGTTGGTATAAGTATGTTTTGCATTGCAAATGGAAACCCGATTAATGATAATATTGTTATAAAAAAGTGCAAAGGATCTATCTTATTAATCCGACCAGTTGCAATTTCTTGTTCCATTTGGGTAAATAAACCAGTAGGGTTATAAAGGCTTGAAAATAGTTTAAGATTCAAAATTTTTTTCGGGTTGCGCTGCAACATGGACATAATAAAAAAAGAGATATAAGGATTAAATTTCACAAGAAGGGCTGTGTAGGTATCGATAAACTTTCGGATTTTTAATACAAGGGAAAGGTCCATTGCAAAAATATCGGGCAATATCGGGTCAAATACCGATAACATTTTACTGAATAGCATATCGATTAAATTCTCTTTGGTTTTAAAATGATAATTTAATGCTGCTATATTTGTCCCCGATTCCTTTGCAATATCTTTTATTGAAGTACGATCTATACCATTTTGATAAAAAAGTTTTTCAGCTGCTTTAAGTATTTTATCTTTCGTATTCACTGTTTCCGAGTTCTGAAATACAGGATAAAGGTTCAGTATTTCAAATATTCATTTCAAATAAACGATTGAATTTTTAATTGGTAATAAAAAACAGGGGTGGAAAAAGGGTGGCGTTTTATAAGACTCTGTTTATTTGTGTTTTAGAAATTTTTCTATTTCATTTTTACCTAAAATATTTGATAAATCAGATAAAAAAGTAACTTTAAAAACCTTTATATTTTTGCCCTGGATGGAATATTACAAGATATATTTTCAAAAAAATATTAAAAGAATTACCTATATTTTATTCATATTTAGCCTGGTAGCTGTATTTTTTGATGAAATTTCAAATCATAATAAATATCCTGTATGGATTAGCTGGTTAAATAAAGGATTAATAACGCTAACACTAATATTATTATTTCTATCAATTACTAAAGGAATTAAAGTTCAGCATTCCTTTATTTTGTATGTATATCTTTTTACCCTGAATATATATTTTCCGGGGTTCGTTGGTAATGAACAGCTTCGTATATCTATAATTACATCTTTTACAAATCTTGGGGCATGTATTATATATATCTTTGTTGCCGGAATTATAGGAGCCGGTATTCATGTGTTGGTTCTTGGTGGAATAAATGTTTTGTTTATTATTCTACTTGTTTTAATAAATCACGCTTCAGTTAAGGATTCGATGTATTTCGACCCGATAACCATCCTAATGTTTATATTTACTTCAGTGTTAATATATATTATGTTTCGACAAATTGAAAAATCATTGATAGAAAATGAAAATAACAAACAAATGATTTCAAAGCAGGAAAAGGAACTTTTATCAGTTAAAATAAATGAAGAGCGTAACAGAAATTATTTTCTTTCGATGATCCAATCAGAAAACGATTTGTTTGTAAGTAAAATAATCACAAAACTTTCTACAATATCCCAGAGGGAAAGTGAACCTGAAAGAATAAAACAAATAGCAGATTTAAAACAGCTTTGTATCCTGCAGGGTTATAAAACAATTAAATCCGGAAACGCAAAATGGCATAAAGAAACCAATAGCGATTTTATTGCCTCCCTTAAAAGAACATATCCCGAACTCACCCAAAAAGAGCAACATATTTGTTCATTATTACGGATTAAGTTGAATTCGAAAGAAATTGCCGATAAACTCGATATGAGTATAGAAACCATTAAATGGTACCGGAAAAGAATTCGGAAAAAGCTGAATATCAATGACAATAAAAATCTAACGGATTTCTTAAGTACTTTCTAAATTAAAACTATCTGTAAATTAATGAGAATACCTGCTTTCAATAAATATTTTATCCTTTCTTTGAGTTAAACTTTTAAGTACTCCAATCTGTTACTTGCAATAAATTAATAGTTTTGCGTCTTATCTTTTAGAAATTAATTTAATTATGAAAATTTTCCTTTCAATACTTATTGTTATTATTATTGCTATAGATGTTTACGCGTTTCAGGGAGTAAAAACACTGATTAATTCGGGCAACCAGCGATTAATAATTTTCGGTTATCTTATTACATCTGTCCTTACCCTTACCGGTATTGCTGTATTTCTGTTTACATTCAGGAAAGGCATTGGCAGTGCAACCCTTTTTTCAAATATACTTTTTGGAATAGCCTTTTCTATAGTTCTTACAAAACTTATATTTATTGTATTCCTGTTTGTCGAAGACAGCTATCGTATTGTTCGTTTTATTGGTGAAAAGCTGTTTAGCCGGGGTGAAGTGAGTATGGAATCCAGGCGCAAATTTATCAGTCAGGCTGGACTTATAGTTGCCGCCATACCGTTCACATCACTAATTTATGGAGTTTTAAAGGGAAAATATCAATATACTGTTCATAATGTTAAGTTATCTTTTCCCGACCTGCCTGAAGAATTTGACGGATTTAAGATTGTTCAGTTGTCAGATATCCATGCCGGGAGTTTTGATAGTAAATCAGCAGTTCTGGAGGGAATAAGCAAAGTTATCGAACAGAAGTCGGATCTTATTTTATTTACCGGTGATATGGTAAATAATTTTGCCGGTGAAGTAGAACCCTACCTGGAGGTATTCGGCTCACTCTCGGCTCCATTTGGAAAGTATTCCACACTTGGTAATCACGATTATGGTCATTATGTTTCCTGGCCTTCAGAAGATGCTTTAAACAATAACCTGCAGCAACTCAAGGATTACCAGCAAACTATGGGATTTGAAATGCTAAATAACCGAAGTGTAATAATCAGCAAAGAGGGTGCGTCTATATGTCTGGCAGGAGTTGAAAATTGGGGCAAACCTCCCTTTCCACAATATGGAGACCTTGATAAAACTTTTGAAAATGTTGCAGACGATAAATTTACCATATTAATGTCGCATGATCCTTCGCACTGGAGTGAGCAAGTGCAACAGTATAAAAAACACATTCACCTCACATTAAGCGGGCATACCCATGGAATGCAGATGGGAATTGAAATTCCCGGATTTAAATGGAGCCCTGTAAAATACCGTTATCCAAACTGGGCCGGCCTTTATGGTGACAACAACAAATTCTTATATGTAAACCGAGGTTTCGGATTTATTGGCTTTCCCGGCAGGGCCGGTATTTGGCCAGAAATTACAGTTTTAGAATTAAAGAAGGCATAAAAAAAAAGTATCACAACCTGCGATACTTTTTACAAAATCTATTTTTACTTATTTGGTATTCTCTTAAGAAGAGTTTTGTTGAAGAGTATTATCGGACAAGACCCGGTGATGAATAAATTCCTGTGATATAACTAAATATCATTCATGCTGCTATTTAGAATCAGACATTATCACGGTTTACCCTTAGCTTGCGGCCTTTAATAAATACTCCTTTAAATCCTGAAGAGACTTTTTTCGCATATAGCTTATCAACCTCAAAAAAGGAAAACTTTTTCTGTAACCGGATATTTCCAATACCATCTCGTTCAATTTTTGTCTGTTCACAAATAAAATCAAGTAAATCTTTCTTATTTAATTTATCAAAACTTCCCAGGTTAATGAAAAATTTTATTTTATTCGGATCTTTACCTGAAGATTTTACGGGCAAATCCTCAACAGCACTTAAATCATTTTGATTACCATTGTAATTGAATTGCTCAATTTCACTATTAACCAGTTTTGTAATCAGTTCTTCTTTGCTGAAACGCTTAAATATTTTTTCAGCTTCAGCAATTACTGTAGTATCGGTTTTACTGCTAACTTCAGTATCTGCCACATTAGATGCCCAGTGAATAATTCTCTGGGTCTGAATTTCAGAAACTTTCGGGGGTGAAACTTTCTCGAATTTTATCTTGAGCATTTTTTCGAGAGCATAGATTTTATCCGATTCTTTTTTCGTAACAAGTGCCAAAGAAATTCCATTCTTACCTGCCCTGGCTGTTCGACCACTCCGGTGTGTATAATAAGAATAATCGTCAGGAAGAGAATAATGAATGATATGGGTAAGGTCATTAACGTCTATTCCTCGCGCTGCAACATCAGTGGCTATTAATATTTTAAGGCTGTGGTCTTTAAATTTTCTCATAACCCTGTCGCGCATATTTTGCGAAAGGTCACCATGTATAGCATCTACCTTGTAATGTTGTCTGGATAAATCTTCAGCAAGACTTTGAGTAGAAAGTTTAGTACGGCAAAAAACAATTCCCCGCATGTTTGTATCCACATCCATAAAGCGCTTTAAAGCCTCGGTCTTATCAGAAGACTTGACAACAGTATACTGGTGTTCTATATTTTCGTTTATCCGTATTCCTGAATTCACCGTTATTTCAACCGGATTGTTCATGTATTTTTTTGTGATTCTTTTAATCTCAGCCGGCATGGTAGCCGAAAACAACCAGGTAAGTTTATTCTTATCGGTAAAGGATAATATAATATCCATATCCTCTTTAAATCCCATATTCAACATCTCATCTGCTTCATCCAGAATAATATGACCAATACGGTCTAACTTTATAGCTTTTCTGTTAATCAGATCAAGTAACCTGCCGGGTGTGGCGATAATAATATGAGGCGTATTTTTAAGCGCTCTCATTTGATCACTAATGGATGCTCCTCCATATACTGCCTGTATTCGTATGGTGTTTAGATATTTTGCAAAAGCCAATAACTGCTGGGCTATTTGCTGACCGAGTTCTCTGGTTGGCGCCAATATCAAGGCCTGAGTATAGTTCAATTTTGGATCAATGGCATCCAATAATGGCAGACCAAAAGCCGCGGTTTTTCCTGTTCCGGTTTGTGCCAGTCCGATTAAATCAGTTTGCTTCGATGTAAGTATTGGTATTGCTTGTTCTTGTATTGGAGTGGGTTCAAAAATACCCAGTTCGGGAAGGACTTTTTGTAATGCTTTCGAAAGCCCTAATTCTTCAAAATTATTCAATATGTATTTATTTTAAAATGAGGCGCAAAGGTAGTCTAATTAATTATGACTTAGCATGGTTTTCAGAAAAAGATTTAGAATATTTTGTAAGGTAGTCTAATAAAGGATTGGGGATTGGGGATTGGGGATTTGGGATTTGAGATTTGGGATATGTTATTCTCCGGCTTTTATCAATGATTTTCTATATTGCAAAAGAATTTTTTCATTGTATTTTGCTATTTTCCGGCTTACCAGTTCATCTCTTTTCTCCTGTTTTTTTTGCTCCCTGGCCTGATTTTCCAGAATTTTTTGATTCGCATTTGTATAATCAGATTCCCTTTTCTTTTCAGCACGTAATTGTTCTTTTTCTTTAATTTTCAAAATTTTATCATTATACAGTGATATTTTTCGACTTTCATTTTCGTACATTCTGATTTTTTTCTCCAACGCTTTATATTGATTATCAATAACTTTGTTATTAATTTTGTTGATATTCGTTTCGAGTTTTTGCAAAGATTTTTCCTGTTGTATTTTCTGGCGGTCAAGAACTTCCTGGTTATATTCTGCAATTTTTTCACTTTCTTTATCAAGTTCTTTGTCTCTATCTTCTTTTTGTTTCTGTTGTTCTTCAAGTATTTTAAGGTTTTCCTCACGGATTTTGGTTTTTATTTCGCGTAAAGATTTGTCTCTTTCCTCCTGCTGTTGCCTCAAAATTTCCTGGTTATATTTTTTTATTTCTTCACTTTCTTTCCGTAGTTCGCTTATCCATTCATCCCTGGCTTTATTTTGTTCAGCAAGAATTTTTTGGTTTTCCTCTCTCGTATTGGTATGAAGTTGTTGTTGAATTTGTTTCCTTTCTTCAACTTGTTTTAACAAAATTTCTTTGTTGTAATCCGCAATCTTTTTACTTTCTTGTTGTATTTCCTCTAACCATTTTTTTCTTTTTTGTTCCTGTTCTTCTAAAATTTTCAGGTTTTCCTGATTACTATACTGCACTATTTGTGCACGCTTCTCAAGATATTTTTGTTGCTGGGCTTTTATTTTTAGGTTTTCTCTTTCTATTTTTTGTTGCTCCTTATTAATTGCTGCCAACTTTTTTTTCTTTTCAACTTCTTCCATTTTTCTGATCCTGTTATTCTCCCTCTCAATTTTTTTACTGGCTAATACTGCCAATCTGTTTTTTTTATTCTGCTCTCTCTTATTTTGCCGCTCTGTTTTATTTTCAATTCGTTTCTGTGAAAATTTTTCCCATTTCTGGCTTATTCGTATTTTAAGAGGAATATGGGGATTATCTATGCTGTAGCTATAAGATGTATTCCCTTTTCGCTGACCAAAGGTTACAGCAGAAGGCTGGAGAAATATTGTTATTAGGAGAATAATTTTAAATTTATTTAAAGGCATTTTAACAGCTTTTCACATTTTTACGCCATTCAAAGTGTTTTGTTTTATAATAAGCTCATGCACAAAAAAGTCTGAACAGTAAAATTTACCTATATTAAATATAAAAGACAAAAAATATATGGAATAATAAAATATACTGAATATTTTTGAGCTCAATTTATTCAGATATAAATAATGGAGAAAAAAACAGTTTCCGTATATGGATTTGGGCGTTTTGGTAAGTTTTGGGCAAACCTGTTGGCCGATGATTTTAATATAAAAGTTTACTCACGCCGGGGATTAAAACCGGAAGAGGTTCCTGTGAATATGCAGATAGTTGATGAAGAAGGAATTTTTGATTGCGACGCACTCTTTTTTTGCGTGGCTATATCTGCATTTGAGGATGTGTTAAAAAACGCAAAAGATAAATATAAACCGGGCACATTGTTTTTCGATACTTGTTCGGTTAAAGTGAACCCGACAAAATGGATGGTTACCCATCTTCCGGAAAATAGTCCGATTATCGCCACACATCCCATGTTTGGTCCCGATTCATTTTCCGTTTCAAAAGATCCCCTGCCCATTGTAATGTGTAATATAAATGCTGAAAAGCAAATTTTTAAAAACTGGGTAAATTACTTTTCTGAAAAATTTATGCGCGTAGAAATAATGACCCCCGAGAAACATGATGAAATGGTTGCATATTCGCAGGGAGTTACACATTATATCGGCAGGGTGCTTGCTGATTTAAGCCTGAAACCTACAAAGATCAATACCCTGGGGTATGTTAAAATTTTAGAAATTATCCAACAAACCTGCAACGATAGTCTACAATTGTTTGTTGATTTACAACGTTATAATCCCTATACAAAAAAAATGAGGGAAGAACTTCACCAATCTCTGGAGAAAATTTATTCTTACTTAAAAGATAACGGTTTAGAATAAACTGCAATTTATTGCCCGGATATACAATTGATTGCCTCTTCAACAGCTTTTAATAATGGTTTACAGGAAACTCCTGCACCTACGGCCTTATCCATCCAAATGTTTGGCAACACACAACCGGTGCTGTACATCCGTTGAATTTCATGTGCAAAGTTTTTCCCTTTAATATACTGTTCAATCTGAAAGTCAATTAAATGCCCGATGGGATAAGCCGAGAGATATAATGGATAATCTATCATATGCGAATATATGGCGAGCAGGATTTCATCCTTTTGTCCAAATACAGGGGCAAAATAAGCGTTCCAGACTTCACGGGAAATCCTTAGTACAGCCTGTTTTAATTCTTCAGCATTAGTATTTTTATGCTCATATAACCATTTCCAAACATAGATATCCACCAGCGATACTCCCATTATTTCATAACCTGACCAGAAGATTTTTAGTGCAAGTAAATGTTCTTTCAGATCATTAATTTGCTCTACTCCAAGAACCTTCAGGTCTCTTTTCTGAAATATAAAAGCAAGCGCTTCTGTAAATGCAATATTCGGAACACCATGCATTAAATATTCATCCACGTTGTGCAGGGAAATGGTTTGTTCGACATTATGCCCGAATTCGTGCATAGCCACATTATAACCCTGGTAATTCATGCCGTCTTTTTCGAACCGGGTACGCAAATACGATTTATCCGTTCGCTGTTCGGCTCCCCAGGCATGCCCCGCTCCTCTTGCTGCATTTACAGTTACTTTCGACGCAATATCTGATGCAGTATCTTTTTCAAATCCCAGGTTCATAAGAATATCCGGCAATTTTTTCTCAAAGGTATTTTTATCCGGATATTTTTTCTTCACTATTTTATCAAGGTATTTTTCATCTATAGTTACTTCAGGTTTAAATCCGTTATACCAGATATCAAACGGTTCAAGGTCACGTTTTAAACGTTGTTTAATAAGGGCTGCAACCTTTAATACCTGTGGAGATGATAACAATTCAATAAAAAGTTTTTCCACCTGTTCAACAGGCATTTCCATTTCGGCATCAAATTTCCGTTTGATATAGGTGGAATATTCCGGATAATAGGGATCAAGTAACAGGTTGGTCCTGAATGTTTGAAGTAAATAATTATATCGCGTATCGGGCTCAGGAGTATAAGCCATTTTCTTCCTATCTAAATATAATGTATTGGCATCAGGATTCCAGGTATACCGATCTGAATTAACAACCTCAGCAGGAATTTCCTGTAAAATTATTCTCCTCATTACAGTATAAATCATTTGCTGTTTCTGAAAACCATTTTCCGCTTTATAGTTGGATTTTAGTTCGTCACGAAGTCCCCAATGCGAAATTAATTTCAGATCTTCAGGAAAGATTGATTTGAAATCATCTGTAACCAGCTTACCCGCATAAATATTGTAGTCTGAGATGTAAGCATCAGCTTTTGTCAATACATCAGCATATTGCTGCAACAAAATGGCCGGAACGCGGGAAGAATATTTATCCCCAAGTCTTGCCATTGCCCATTCATTCATAGTCCATTTTTCCCCTTCTTTGAGTTTCTCTGAAAATGAATAGTGCGGAAAATTGAGTAAAATATAAAACGCTATTTTATTTTCAAAAAAATCCTCTTCAAGATGACTTTCAGGTGAATAACTTCCAAACATCATATCCACAGGCATAATTTTACCCATTTCAAGATGAAGCGGTTCTTTTAAAACAAGGTTGATCGTGTTCAGGTTACCATGTAAGATTTCAAAATTTCGCGAGATTTTTTTGAAAACAGCAAATTTATCTTTTGCAGAAGTTATAAAGTGATTTTCACAAAAAACTTTAAAATCTTCCCGGGTACCATCCTTGTCAGTCCAAAATGAGGCTACCTGTTTAATTCCTTTTGCTAATCCCGGTCTGTTTTTTTCGCCTAATTTCCGTACCAGCGATTCTATATATTCATTTTGCTGCTGAGTGTTAATTAATTGCTTGTCCATTAATTTAAACTATTAATT
>JAFGSZ010000112.1 GCA_016934395.1 Bacteroidales bacterium | reverse complement strand
AATTTACCGCGTAGCGGTTCAATTGTTATTGGAAAATTAAATGAATTAAAAATTCCCCGTAGGGGATGACCTTTCAATAATTAAGAAAAAATGATTCCGGGGAAATTTGTTATAGCTGTTCAATTTTTTTGATGATTCAGTTTAACCCCTATGGGGTATTTATTCTAATCCAGAATATTCGATCACAATTTTAAATGCACTACGGGCAAATCCTGAAATTTATTTATAAAATAAAAATTTTAAAAACGAATAATACCCTGCAAGGGATTAAAAACCTTACAGGGCAATAAAAAAAGGCACGCATCAGGAGATGCGCGCCAGTCAAAATTTAAGACTGAGAAAAATTTTATTTCATCAAAATATCGGTAAGTTCCTTAATCGGAACCAGGGTTTCATCCACCAATGGAAAGTCATTTTTATAATTCCAGTGTGCCCAGGCAATATTATTTTCGTTAAATATATCGATCAAATCTGAGTAATACTGTTGCCTTACACTTATGGGTGTAGTAGGAAAACATCCGAATTCACCACAATATAATGGCAGATTATGCTCTTTGGCATATTTTACAGGGATACCAATTATTTTCCCCATGGTTTCTTTGGTATAATTCAAATTGGTTGCCCCCAGTTGCTCGGCAAATTTTTGCGACAGCCCCGCCAGGTCGTTAGCATCTATAGTAAACCCCGGGTAATGCACCGTACCTGTGTAATCTTTAATGGATGTCCATGGGGCCTGGTGGTGTGTTAATAAAAAAGGTTCGTAAAAATGAAAACTCAGGATCAGGTTGGTATCATTCTCAGGAATTTTTAATTCCGGAAAAGTATAGGCCACCTGCCACATATTCGAGCCCACAACAATCTTGCGTAAGGGTTCTTTGGCCCGTATTGTTTTTATACCATTGGCCAGCAAATTGTTCCAGTCATCTGGATTTTCCGCCACAGCTTCATTCATCAGTTCATACGCCAGTTTCGATACCGGGTATTCTATAAGTTCATCGGACAGTTGTTCCCAGAATCCCCAGAATTGTTTCTGGGCCAGGGAATCGGTCCACAGCGGCTGGTCGCCTTCATTAAAATGATGCGACCGCAGAATATGTAAATCAACAATAACCCGTAAGTTATTCTGAAAAGACCAGTCGATGGCATTATGCAGTAGTTGAAACGCATCGGTTTGTTTGTTTCCGGCAGTGTCCCACATTTGTTCCTCATCAATCGGAATACGCAAATGATCGAAACCTATGCCGGCAATGGTTTTAAAGTCTTTTTCCGTCATGTAGGCCGCCCGTTCTTCACCACGGATTGTAGTTTGCGATAACCAGTGGCTTATATTAACTCCCCTTTTAATAACAAAAGTTTGGTTATCGGTTGTGGGTGTTTTACTTCCACGCTTGCAGCTTAGAGCAACAAATAAAAGACTAAATAATAGAATAGTAATTTTTTTCATAGAAAAAATATTTTAGAATAGTAGGTTAAAAATACATTTTTAATTTTTTGAAAGGTAAGTTTTATTCAGGAAATTATTAGGTGTTGGGGAAACAAAGCATATAGTGGTCCGAAGTTTATAGCTATGAACGCATCCTAAAAAAATACACTAATAATTGCCCCATAAGTGCTAGCTCAAGATAGTATTGGGCATAGTCATATTATAATATATTACGTGCTTTACTTGATTGCATTTCTTTTACATCTTTTAACACTGAGGATAATAGATTAAATAGTTGATTCGCTTTGCAATCAAAATTTTCAAACATAGACTGATATTCTTGTCTTTTATTTCTGACAGCTTCCATCTCATTTTCAAATGAAGATATTTCATCTTCAAGAGAAGAAGAAGAAGAAAATGTTGATGAAGATCCGCAACTTGATATTTTCATATCACAATCTTCGACGTTAGATTCAGAAGATAAGGAAGATAGCGGAGCAACCAGAAAACGACGGTCATCACAATAGCTTCCCCGACATTCATATCCTATAATAAAATGCCCGTCAGGAGCTATATATTCATTTTTACCAGTTTCTTCTGATATCCATGTTGACCAGAATTTTTTACTTAAATTTACTGAGATATCTGCTTTATTATTTTCAGAATATGCAAATTTTAAATTATCACAATAACTTCCCTGGCAGCTTATACCATTGATAAGAAAACCTTGTGGCACTATAAATACATTGGAAGGACGTTCTTCCGATATAGCAGCCGATGTAAAAGTAGTACTGTTACAATTCTGACTTTTATCGAAAGCAGGATAAGATACAAAGTAAAGTTGACGATTGTCGCAATAGCTACCTGAACAACGATATCCTGCAAGATAGTATCCGCATTTAGCATTAATTTTGCCCTGCTCTTCAGAAATTGTATTTGTCCAGTAGGCACTTTTTTTTGTTAATTGTTCGGATTTTAATCTGGCCTTTTTTAAAGGTTGATTTGCAATATCGGGATTCCATGATAAAATATCCAATTCCATCTTTTCTGTAAATGCAAGCAAATTAAGTAGCTGGTTGTTTAATTCCGTTATTTCCTCAACGTTTAATTTATCACTATATATATTTTTTGCATCCTGTTCTATTGAATTATTGTAGTTAATAATATCCTTGGAGAGATTTATACATTGTGTCAGATAATCAATAGCCTCATCGTAATTGACAAATTTCTTTTTACTAAAAATTTCATTTTGTTTTAATGTTTTTACCTTAATAGCATCCATGTTTTTAGATATCCTGGAAATTTCAGGTGATAAATATTGCCCCTTATTTTGTATTTTCATCTGAGTGGTAGCAGACAGTTCTTTCTTTGAAGGAATTTTTAAAGGAGCGACCAGAAAACGTCGGTTATCGCAATATTTATCCTTACATTCATAACCAATGATAAAATGACCTTGGGGAGCTATGTACTTATTCATCTTGATTTCTTCAGAAATCCAGGGTGACCAGAATTGTTTATTTTTATCAATATAAAGTAAAGCCTGTCGATTTTTTGCAATCAAAAAACTTATATTGTCACAGTAACTTCCAGAGCATTTTAGTCCGGCAATCAGATTACCATTGGGCGCAATAAAACTATTAGATTTCAATTCTTCAGAAATAAAAGGTGACCAGTTTATAAAAATATTTCCGCATTTTGTCCGGTCAAAATTGGGCAGGGATACAAAATAAAGTTTACGACTATCGCAGTATTTGCCGGAACATTCATACCCTGCTAAATAATAACCAGGCTGAGCCTCATAACCTTTATATTCTTCTTCTGATATCCAATAATTAGTCCAGTAGTAACCCTTATTATAAAAATCTTGTGCATTAAGCTGATAATACATACCTGTATAATAGAAAATAAGACATAGCCTAATAATTCTATTTGCATTCATGCTTCTTAATTTAAAAAATTTACAATTTTTGTAAAATGCCTTACAGTAAGTTTTTGGGAATACTTCCTCAATTATAGTGCAATGCAATTACTTCAAGGAAAAGTTTGAGATTTCGCCTATATGCTCAACCAATATTACAAAAAAAATAAATGTGAGTCAATTTTTTCATTTTTATTTTAAGCTGTTTAATAGCAACAGCTATCCTGATTTTCAATGGATAAGTAATAACTACCTGTATATGGATTTTATTTTACTCAACTGACCTTAATCTATGGCAACAGACCAAACCTTTACAGAATTCTGCATTTATTACCGGTTGGTATTAATTTTAAAAAATGACGTTAGATATCTTGAAAATAAAAATCGATACAAAAAAATAGTCCATTAGCTAAGTGGTTTTCATACTTTATACAGACTTTATAAAAACATAAGCATAGCTTTTAAAACTATAGGCATAGTTTTATAAAAATATAAGCACAGTTTTAAAAACTATAAGCATAGTTTTTTATAATGGAGCAGATTTCAGGAAGCAAATATCGAATGTAATAAATTGTTATAGCCAGGGGTGAAAATGGAACCACTAATTTAGATCAAAACGAGACGTTTTGTTTTATTTTAGTCCATAGGTATAAGATATGGACAGCATGGGAAGTATGGTCATGTAGTATAAATTTAACGAACTGTGTTAAAAGAGCCACAAGTTAATAAACTTGCGGCAGTCAGGGGAGATCGTAATCCAGTTCATTTCGTGCCTTGAAATATCCTTCGGCAATTTTATTATGGTCAATCCTGTTAATGGAAAAATTGCAGGACAGCAAAAATAAGCAAACAATAATGCAGGTTGATTTTTTCATGCTTTATCCTTTAAAATTAAATTTACGTTTTTTTACACCAAACCCTGAAGGGAGAAATCTTAAAAATCAAACTATTCCCTTTAGGGATTAAGGGTAAAAAAAGGTTGAATTATTAAGCTGTCAATTTAGCACTAAGTCACAGTTTGATTCCACACTGTTAATGTTGGCTCCCAGACTTACATAAAAGTTTATGGCGGGCTGGTTCCATTCCGAAACCTGCCAGCGCAATTTTTTGCATTGGGCTGTTTATGCATAGTTTATTACCTGCCGGATAAGTTTTGTGCCAATCCCTTTGCCCCTGTATTCAGGTTTAACATATAAATCATCCATGTACAAAGATTTCCCGATCCATGTATAATAGGCAAAAAAGAAGGTTACATAGCCAACAATTTCAGAATTTTTCTCAACCGCCACAAATCCGCTGATGTATTCTTTATCATCTTTCATTTGTTCAACCGTATTTATCATACTGTCGGGAAGTTTTTCAAAAACAGCAAATTCCCGGAAAAGTGCAATCAATTCAGGAAAATCGCTTTCCCTGATTTTTCTGATGTTTATTCTTTTGTTATTCATAAATCTTCTCATCCATTAATTCATATAGCTGCAATTTAAAAATAATAACAGGCCCACATTTACCGTAGGTTATTTTTTATTAATATCTGGTAACTTTTACTATTTTAGTACCGATTATTTTATCGAAAATAAATGTGAGATCATGGAAAATTGTAAGGTGAAAAGAAGATTTATATTGATGGTGTTGATGGTTACAACTTCAATGTACATAACGAATAATCTGTATAGCCAGAATTTATCGGATTATATTGTAATCGACCAGTTTGGTTATTTGCCCCAATCGGAAAAGATTGCCGTGATCCGTGATCCTCAAACCGGGTATGATGCAACAGAATCCTTTACTCCCGGGGCAACTTATGCCGTAGTGGATAAAAATTCCTTAAGCCAGGTTTTAACGGGAAGTCCGGTAGCCTGGAATAGCGGCGCTACCGATGGTTCATCGGGTGACAAGGCCTGGTGGTTTGATTTTTCTTCCGTAACTGAACCGGGAACCTATTATATTCTGGATGTAAGTAAAAATGTAAGGTCTTTTGAATTTAAAATTTCAGAATCAATCTATAACGAAGTGTTGCGTCATGCCGTTCGTACTTTCTTTTATCAGCGGGTTGGATTTGAAAAAGAAGCCCGTTATGCCGGGGCCGGATGGGCAGATGGCGCCAGTCACCTCGGCGACCTGCAGGATTTAAATTGCAGGATTTTTAACGATCGCTACAATGCAGAAACTGAAAAAGATTTACATGGCGGGTGGTACGATGCGGGGGATTATAATAAATATACCAGCTGGACAGCCAACTATGTGATTGAAATGATGAAAGCCTACCTGGAAAAACCTGAAATCTGGAGCGATAATTTTAATATCCCGGAATCGGGTAACGGAACTCCCGACCTGCTGGATGAAGCTAAATGGGGTATTGATCATTTATTAAGAATGCAGCAAACAGATGGCAGCGTGCTGAGTATTGTCGGCTTGTCACATGCCAGTCCGCCCTCAAGCGCTACAGGGCGCAGCCTTTATGGAAGTCCGAATACCTCATCGGCTTTAAATACATCCGGGGCATTTGCCATAGCATCTAAAGCATATCGGTCTGTTGGTATGGATGCCTATGCTGACACCCTGGAAGCCCGTGCCATTAAAGCCTGGGACTGGGCAGTAACCTATCCTGACAGTTTATTTCGTAACAATGATGCTGCTTACGGCTCATCAGGTTTAGGAGCGGGACAGCAGGAAGTGGATGATTACGGGCGTATGGCGGCAAAACTCGAAGCTGCATGTTACTTATTTGATATAACCGGTGGACCAGAATACCAGAATTATTTTGAGAATAATTACCAGAACCTGCTGCTGTTTACATCGAATTTCGCGTTCCCGTTCCAATCAGACAACCAGGAGACAGCTTTATATTATTCAACAATTCCCGGCGCTTCACCTTCTGTGGCAGCAAATATTATCAGCACGTATAAAAATGCTATGAATGGCAGCGAAAATTTTACTGCCTTTTACAATGAAAAAGATCCTTATATGGCACACATCAAGGATTATACCTGGGGCAGCAATTCCATAAAAAGCAACCAGGGAAATATGTTTTACGATATGATCACATTTGAAATTGATGCCACAAAAAATGAGGATTCCAAAAAAGCCGCTGAGCGGTATATCCATTATCTCCACGGCGTAAATCCTTTGAATATGGTGTATCTCTCGAATATGTACGAATATGGAGGAGATAATGGGGTGAACGAATTTTACCATACCTGGTTTACCAATGGCAGCGTCCTGTGGGACCGTGTGGGAGTTTCCACCTACGGACCGCCTCCCGGGTTTCTTACCGGCGGACCGAATCCCTCATATGACTGGGACGGCTGTTGTCCCGGTGACTGCGGAAGCACAGCCAATAACGCTGTATGCACTTCTGAACCGATTACCCCGCCCAAAGGACAGCCCAACCAAAAATCATATAAAGACTTTAATACCAGCTGGCCGTTAAATTCGTGGTCGGTAACTGAAAACAGTTGCGGGTACCAGGTAAATTATATCCGGTTGTTGTCCAAGTTTGTGGAAGCCGGGTATGATTGTAACGGAGATCTGGACGGAACTGCCTCTTTTGACGTGTGCGGCCAGTGTACAGGCGGGAATACGGGTATTACTCCTGTAACCGATGAATCGTTGTGCCCGGCAGTATCCGCTTTAAGCCATGAAGATAAAAACGAAATGGTACTTTATCCTAATCCGGCTGACGGTATTGTACATATTAAATTTGATAACACAGAACCTGTAGACATTATCATTTATAATGCCATGGGAGTTGAAATCAAAAGCATTTATAACATTAGTGACCAGTCCATTGATATGAGCAGTTTTGCACCCGGAATATATATCATTCAGATTCTTTCTGGAAATAAAAAATCAGAAAGCAAAATAATTATGCTGTAACTTCCTAAAACTGTTCCGGAAGAAATCCCCTTCAAAAGGCCGTAACGAATAGTTAAGAATGAACTACCTCGAAGCAGAGGTATCATGTGGAAATTTTATTCTTCAAGCGCACCAACGCCTCCGCTGAGTAGCTCCTAACGTGCGCGGAAGTTGCGGGGAACCTGACTACCGTCAGGCAGGTTAAAACCCATTAAATCCCGATCGCTTCGTATCGGGATCATTCCAATTAGTATCGGAATGACTTGATAATTTTTATTCGTTTTTAACTCTAAAAATTATAGTCTCTCTGATTAAACAATCATTTCATCTTGATGTTAATAATTACAATTCATTCTAAATTGTATTATTATGTCAAGAACCATAAAGAACATCCATAAAGCCATCAATGCTCCGATAGACGATCTGATTACTTTCAGAGCTATGCCAACAGCCAGCATTGAACATATCGACCCGTTTTTATTCCTAAACCATCATGGTCCGCAAACCTATTTGCCAAATAATAACGGATTGCCATTTGGGCCGCATCCGCACCGCGGATTCGAAACGCTGACATTTATTTATGAAGGGGATCTGACACACTGGGATACCGGAGGAGGAAAAAACGTAATTCTTAAAGATGGCATTCAGTGGTTGACGGCAGGTAAAGGATTGATTCATGCCGAAATTTCTTCGGATGAATTTAAAAAAACCGGTGGACAGGTAGAAATTATCCAGTTATGGATGAACCTGTCGGCCAGGTTAAAAATGACAGAGCCTAAATACATCGGCTTACAAAAAGACCAGATTCCTGAAATTTTTTTAGATGACAATAAAGTGTTGATTCGTATAATCTCCGGTCAGTTTGAATCTGTTTCCGGTCCGGTAACATCACCCACAGGAATTCAGATAGCTGATATCAGGATTAAAAAAGGCGGGGAATACCGGACAACAATAGAAAAATTGCACAATATTTTATTGTATGTGGTAAAAGGAAAAATTCAGGTTAACGGGAACGAAGCTTCTAAACTTAATTTGGTGGAGTTTAATACAGATGGTTCAGATATTACAATCACAGCCCTTGAAGATTCGGTAATAATATTTGGGCATGCAAAGCCATTTAATGAACCCGTTGTGGCCCAGGGTCCTTTTGTAATGAATAGCAAGGCTGAGATAAATCAAGCATACCTGGATTATCAGAATGGAAAAATGGGGAGTTTTAACGATTTTAACTAAACTAAAAGATATTAATTTTTTAATACGGCATCCTTTAACTCTTCATCCCATGTATTGTTATCAATATTGTAAACTTTAAACAATACCCCAAAATCAAAATAACTCCAGCTGAATCCATTTTCCTTGAATTTCGAGGTCACAAAATTTGTCCATGTTACCCGGCTGGTATGGTCGGCATAAATAATAGCCCCAAATTCACCAATGGTTATGGGCCGGTTATGTTCCGTAGCCCAGTCTTTTACAAAAGTTAAATCGTTAATAACCGTACTTCGTTCATATTCCGTTCCAGTCCATGTGGTGCCCAGCCAGGCTTCCGAACCTGTGGCCCAGTGTGCGCCCTGGTGTGTAAATTGATAGGGCAGATAGTACCGTACACTTACAATGGCATTGTCTTCTTCTTCAGGAATTACCAGGTCTGTTATATACCCATGATAGCCCCATTCCGGAACATCTAATATCACAGTTCGGTCAGTATCTTTTGCACGCACAACATCCAGAAGTTCAACCAGAAGCAAATTCCATTGGTATGCGGTCAGGTTGTTATGCGGTTCATTAAGCAGTTCAAAAATCAGCTTATCGTGGTTATAAGAACTGTAATGTTCGGTAAGCTGATCCCAAATGGAAAATATCATATCCCTGTATGTTTCACTATTGGGATAATCGTATAACTCATTAAAATGATGAATGGTAATAATTACTGTGAGGTCGCGTTCAAAACACCAGGCTATAATTTCATCCACCCGGTTGAGAAAATTCTGATCAATAGTATGAGGTTCTTCGGTGCTTGTATGAGCCGACCAGCAAATCGGAAACCTGGCAGAGTTAAACCCGGCATCTTTTATAGCCTGGATATAAGACTTTCTAATTCTTAGCCCCCAGTCACCCTCGTTAGGCGCTTCCAGGGCATTACCAAAATTTATTCCTTTACCGATATTCCGGTTGCGCAAAAAAGCCTTATTAAAAACAACAGGCTTTGGAGTGTTATCCGTTTGATCGTTATTAACATCGGGATAATCAGTTGAACACCCGGTATCACTAAACATTACGGAGAAGCCGGATATTAAAAATATGCTAATCCATTTCATCAGAACTTTATTTTAATTAAAATTTTGATTTTTACACCAATGGTATCGGCCTTTCTAAACCGTAAAATCAATGAACAATTTTAATAAATTTAGTGCACTTTCTGATATTAATAAAATATAAATCCGTCAAATTCAGATGATAATACTGCAATACGTTGTAACATAAATCTCAATGATTATAACAATGTCTCATCATAAACAAAATCCCTTTGGAATTAAATGTTAAACAGATTTTGTTACAGACATCAAATTATCCGGGAAGCAGGTTCAAGCCAACTGAAGTATACTATTTTCATGATCTAAAATAAATGAACCGCCCTTTTTCATGTTTTTGAACAACTCCAGTTTCTTAAGCACAGTCTCCAGTATATCATACTGATTAGCTTCAAAGAGGTATTGCTCGCTAAAATTACAGAAGACCAA
This sequence comes from Bacteroidales bacterium, assembly GCA_016934395.1. Classification (GTDB taxonomy): domain Bacteria; phylum Bacteroidota; class Bacteroidia; order Bacteroidales; family UBA10428; genus JAFGSZ01. Next base: position 37,888 of record JAFGSZ010000112.1, on the reverse strand, counting down.
AAATTCGGTTAGCTCGTCATCTTTTAGTTCTGTTAGTTTTGCAACAATTTCGCGATTAAATTTTTTATCAATTACCCGTTGCCGGTCTTCCTGTTTAAGAATTTCTTTTAAATGCAAACGTTGTTTGTCTTCTTTAGATAAAATAGGAACAGAAGCAAGTGTAGCGCCATCATTACTTAAGGCTTTTTCAACACTTTTTTCATATTCAGCCTGTTTAGCAGCTTCTAATGAAAGCGAATATAGTTGGTCCCTCAACATGTCAGTCTGGGTTTTTGGCAATTCAAGGGCGATAAATTTCTGTTTAAAATCCTCATAACTCCTGAATCCCATAATATTCACCTGGCCTATTTCATACACACGGGGGATCAGATTGATGGTTAATGCGGTTTGGAACATGGAGTCGTTAACTACCAGCACTTTTCCAAGATAACCCAGTGCACTGAAAATAAGGGTATCCCCAATATCAACAGCCATTCTGAATCCTCCGTCATCATTACAAATGGCTCCATTTCGCTTACTTTCGTTCAGAATATGTGCAAAAGAGATTTTTTGCTTTGTTGAATTATCAATAATATTACCTTCAATGCTGTTTTGTTTATTAAAAAACAACTGGCCGTAAGAATTCCCAGGCAACATAATTAAGATCAGGGGCAGTATGATGAATAGTTTTCGGATCAATATTTCTAAGGTTTAAGGCAAAATTATTTATTAATTTCCAGCAGGGCGAATTTATTGTGTTAAAAGATGTTAATTCTAATTCAGGCACAAAAATAAACCTGCAAAATTAAATTAAGCTATTATAGCTCAACAGTTAATCCGGTAATTAACGGTTTGGGTGGGATATTTTAAAAACTGAAAAATAATCATGTAAATTTGCAGGCTGATAATTAAGAGATTTATTGTTTAAACCAAAAACAAAAGGGCATGGGCACGAGGGACCTTACTTTACCTCTTCCAACGGATTATACAGAAGGGCAATTACGAAACAGGATTGAGAAATCGCTTAAGATTAAAAATTTTACATTCCGGCTTCACTCAAAAAGTCTCGATGCCCGGAACAAAAACAACATTCACTGGCTTTTAACAGCGCGGATTACATCACCCGAAATAAAAAATGAAGCCCCTGCCCTTCCTCCTTTACTTGCGATCCCATTCAAAAAAAGAAGTAAGAAAGTCCTTGTTGTGGGAAACGGTCCGGCAGGATTTTTTTCTGCCTATGTGTTGCAAAAGGCAGGTTTTCAAACCACAATTATTGAGCAGGGTTCGGATGTGGATAAAAGAGATGCCGGCATTAATAATTTTGAGCGTACCGGAACATTTGATCCCATCAGTAATTATGCTTTTGGCGAAGGTGGCGCCGGTACATTTTCAGATGGAAAACTTACCTCACGGTCAAAACATATTTCAAAAGAACGGCAGTTTATTCTGCAAAGTTATGTTGATGCAGGGGCCCCGGAGGAAATACTGTATTTGAACCATCCCCATATCGGCAGCGACAATTTAAAGAAGGTTGTAAAAAACCTCAGAAATATATTTATTAGCCTGGGGGGCACCATACATTTTGAAACAAAACTTGAAGATTTAAATATACGGCAGGGTAAAGTAAATACGGCAATCACGTCATCCGGACAAATAGAAGCTGACACATTTATAATTGCCCCGGGGCACTCGGCGTATGATACCTATCGTATGCTTATTCACAGGGGAGTTTCTTTTCAGACAAAAAATTTTGCGTTAGGCTACCGTATTGAACATCCGCAGGAAATAATTAATCAGGCACAATGGGGAAACAAAAAACTTCCGGGGGTAAAAGCTGCAGAATACCGGTTAACTTATAACAACAGGAATTATCTTCCGGTTTATACATTTTGCATGTGCCCGGGAGGAAAAATAGTACCTTCCACATCCTATAAACATACAAATATCGTAAATGGAATGAGTTTATATGCGCGGGATGACTTTTATGCCAATGCGGCCTGTGTTGCGGGAATCCATCCTGACAGGTTACTGCAGAAAAAGAGTTCTGCATCAGAAATACTTGGCTGGCTTGAAAACCTTGAGACCGGTTTTTATAATTATTCCGGAAGTTATAAAGCCCCGTTTTGCAGCATACAGGATTTTTTAACTCAAAAAGAAACATCACACCCTGTAAATACCAGCTATCCGCTTGGAATAGTTCCTGCACCCTTATGGAGCATGCTGCCAAAAGAAATCAGCACTTCCATTCGTGAAGGATTAGAAGATTTTAGCAGAAAAATTAAAGGTTTTGATACCGGAATAATTTTGGGTCTTGAAAGCAAAACCTCCTCTCCCATACAGGTGATCCGGGATGACAACGGACGTTGTGCCGGATTCGAAAATCTATATATTCTGGGCGAGGGCAGCGGATTTGCAGGGGGAATTATTTCAAGCGCTGCCGATGGGGTTCGGGCAGCTTTAAAGATAATTGATGAAAATTAATGTCCTGTAATACAACATCATTTTATCTATACCCTATTCTATTCCTTTTAAAATGTTTTTCCTTCCATTCGCCAAAAATCACGGAAAATTCAATGGGAGAAAGAAACCTAAAAAAGGAATTTAAAGTATACTACGGTGTTTTAATTTAAGATTTTAGATTGTTGCGGTTTGCACTGCGGGGAAAATTTAAAAGTTCATGAGATTTAAATTATTTGGCAGCAAAGGTGAGTTTGGATATGAATTGAAATTAATACTAATTACAAGTCTGATTATTTCATCGACTTCGTTTGTTGCCATCTTTATAAATATTTTCATAGGATTAGAATCCGGAATTGTTATTTTATCAGCAGTTAGCTTTATTGTCTATTTGCTATTGTATTTTTTTGGCCGATTATACAGAAATGAAATTGTAATTCGATGGGTAATCACAATTGTATCTTTGCTCACATTAAATGCTACATGGTACCTGAATAACAGTTCAAACGGACCGATAAATTACCTGTTCCTGGTATTTACTGCAATTATAATAGTTATCTGGGATAAGAAAAAACTTGTTTTTTTAATCATTATTGTAGCCATAAATATCGCCTTGTTATTTTACATTGAGAGTTATTTTCCTGAGATTATAAAAGAATACCCTAACCGAATGTCCAGGATAATAGACATCTATACAGGATTAATTATAAGTTTAATAATACTTGCCAGTTATACGCTATCATCGAAAAGAAATTATCTGGAACAATTAGTTGCTGCTAAACAATCAGATGAACTAAAATCGGCATTCCTGGCTAACATGTCTCATGAAGTAAGAACTCCGCTAAACGCCATAGTAGGTTTAACCCGGATAATGATAGATAATGATCTTACCCCTGATCAAAAAAACACCTATTCAGAAATTGTACATAGCAACAGTGTAACCCTCATCGGTTTAATTGAGGATATCATGGATATGTCGAAAATTGAATCGAAACAACTTACATTTAATTATGATTCTGTAAATATTCATGCATTATTCGACAATCTAAAAGAAAAATTTCAGAAGGAACTTATTTCGAATGTAAAGCCGGATATATCATTGGAACATTTTATGTATACTGAAAAATTTATAGTAAAAACCGATGCAATCCGACTGGAGCAAATTCTTAATCACCTGTTGGCTAATGCAGTTAAGTATACAAAGCAAGGAGCTATACATTTTGGTTGTTCTGAAAGTAATGGCATCTTGCTTTTTTTTGTGAAAGACACCGGTATTGGAATCAAACAGAAAAATACTGAGAAAATTTTTGACCGGTTCATTAAAATTGAAGAAGATAAAGATAATGTGCACAGGGGAACGGGACTGGGGCTTTACTTATCAAAAAAACTGGTTCATCTGTTAAAGGGCAACATATGGGTTGAAACCGAATATGGTGTGGGATCCACATTTTATTTTACCTTGCCTGATCTGAATGATAAGGTTTGATCTTCCTATTGTTGTTAGCGCAAAATCTTTTGATTCTTTCTCTCCAGTTATTTTTTTAAAAAAATTATTAAAATCCTGTAAGTTTTAGTATACTTCGATCTCTAATTAAAAAAAGTGAAGTAAATATTACAATTGATGGCGTTATCAGAGAAAGAGTCTGTTTTCCGAAAAGTATATGAAGAAAATAAGGACATGGTGTACCGGCTGTGCCTGGCATTTTTAAGTGATAAACCATCGGCAGACGACTTATTCCAGGAAATAATGATCAACATCTGGAATAACCTGGACAAGTTTCGAGGTGAGGCTAAAATTTCAACATGGATTTATAGAATTGCCGTAAATACCACCATCCTCTTTAATAAAAAAATTAAAAAAATCACCTCCCGGGAATATAAAACGGAAATATTTCAGGAATCCGCTAATGATTATAAAGAGTCTGTTTCTAATGAAGAGGAAGATAAAAAATATGAAGTTTTAATGAAATGCATTCATCAACTTGATAAACAAAACCGGATTATTATTACGCTAAGGCTTGAAGGAATGAGTTACGAAGATATTGGTGATATTGTGGGTATTACTCCCAATCATGTTGGCGTAAAAGTAAACCGGATAAAATTAACTCTTGCTAAATTGATTAAGGAGGCAGAAAATGAATGAATTATCAGATTACCGGGAAATATGGCTTAGCAGGAAAATTTATGAAGGGCCGGAAAATTTTCTTGAAAATAAATTACCCCACCTGGTTCAAAAACTTAAAAAATTAGAAAAGAACCAATACAGGATTAACCTGTTTAAGACCTTCAGTGTCCTTATTATACTTTTGCTTTTTGGATGGTTACTGGTTCCAAAGATCGCTGATAAATTTATGGCGCTCGGCTTGTCTATTATTATAATTTCCACTACATTATTTTTAATTCTATACTGGAGAAGTCAGTTCAGTATGGATAAGATCCGAATTTTAAACAGCAGTATTGAAGTCATAAAAGATGCCGTAAAACAACTTCAGATGCAGAAAAGATTGTTTTATATACATTTTCCATTATTTGTTTTTCTTATGCTGGTTGGATTAAATATAATATATATTTCACTTTTTGAAGCCGATACTTTTTCAGACAGGGTTATATATCATGTTATGGGATCAGTGTTTGTGCTTTTAGGTTTTATTGTTGGTATCAGCGTAAGGCGATACCGGTTTAAAAAAGAGCTGCAACCGGTAATCGATGAACTAAACACCCTGCTAAGTGATTTGAATTCGGGTACTACAAATAATATGTTATAAAAATTGTAGTGTGTTTTTTTCGCCAGCATATATCAAATTTCCTAAAGTATTTACTCCAGTTAAAATTCTATTAAAATATACTGTTAAAAATCTCCCGGTAATAAAAATAATTCTTAGATTTATGCCCTTTAAAAAATCAGATTATTCAGGCAGGTAAACATTCATATCGGATGTTTTGTAATTGTTTAGATATAATACCCAATAATTTCTGCTAAAATTAATAATTTGATTTTTTAGTGTATCGAAAATTATTCAGCTATCTACCAGATTAACATCACGATTTAGCCTGTATAATCTGTACTGCTGCATAACCATGTAGAGGTAAATTGCGGATTTCAGGATTATTCTTAATAAACAATACTCTACTGGATTATAATTAATGTTTAACATGTATAAAATATTTACCTTACTGAATAAAAAATTATTTACTGTTTTATTGTTTGTATTTATTTCCCTTCTTGCTAAGGCCCAGCATGAAGATTCAGTCTTCGGCAAACTATTAAAGGAATACGAAAACATATACGGTTACGATCAAAACCTGGTAAACGGCATTCAGTACGATAATTTATATCCAATGGCAAACGGCCATCCCTTCCTGGATAATGATATTTTCTATCCGGCAACCATTGATATCAATCATCAGCATTATGACAATCTGAAATTAAAATATAACATCTTCGACCAGAATATTATAGTAGAGTATACCAACGCAAAACAGGAACAATTTCATCTGATTGTAAATAATGTTTTTGTTGATAAATTTACGCTGAATAGCAGAATTTTTCGCCCCTACAATTTTAATGATTATGGAACGCATTTTTACCAGGTGGTTGGAGAAGGCTATATAACCGTTCTGTATTACTGGCATAAAAAGTATTCCCTTTCAAACAATACCAGGTATAGTATTTATAATTTTCACACTCAAAAGCACACGAGTTATTTATTAATAGACAATAAGCTTTTGCACTACAGAAGCCGGCATTCATTCTGCAAATTGCTTCCCGAATCTATAAGGAAGGAAGTTAAAACCTATATAATTAAAAATAATATTAAGGTGAGAAAATCCGCAGACCAGAGGATTATCGATCTGGTGATAAAATGCAATACCCTTATTCAAAATAATAAATAATAATTTATCAAATCCTGCAAATTAACTAAATTATAATGTATAAAATTTTCATAATCCTGTTTTTCTCCTCATTTATGTTCTCAACGCAAGCACAGGAAAATGATATTTTAATTTCCGGCAATTTTATTAATGAGCCGTTTTTGAATTTCGTTCAAACAATTGAAAACTCATATGATGCCCACTTTTATTTTAATAAAGATTGGGTAGAAGATATTACGGTAAAGGCATCAGGGAATAAACTTTCACTTTTTTCATTATTAAAGGAAAGCCTTGACCCTAAAGACATTCATTTTTTTATTGATAAAAATCATAACGTTTTTATTACAAACACCAACACTGTAATAACCAGGCTCCCTGACTACAAAATTTACCGGAATATTTTTGAAGAAAATACAGACGAAGATGAAGGAAACGGACTTACCACAACTGAAAAAGCCTATATTAAAGGCCGGAAAACCAGGCAGGCAACAACAATAAATATCGGTAATCCGCAGGTATCCGGAGGTAAAAAAGCAATAATTAACGGAAAGATCCGGGAAAAAGAATCAAAAGAACCGCTTCTTGGCGCTACGGTATATATTGAAGAAATGCAAACAGGCGTGGCTTCTGATATCGACGGTCAATTTAATATGGTAATAACTCCCGGCCGCTACACTGCAGTTTTCAGATGTCTCGGTATGAAAGAAGAACAATATTTTTTACAGGTGTATACCAATGGTACGATAGAGGTTGAAATGGAAAAGGAACTGATCGCTATTAATGAAGTTACAATTAAAGCCGACCGATATCATAATGTAAGGGGTACCCAGATGGGTTATGAAAGACTCACCATTAAATCGATTAAAGAAATTCCGGTAGTAATGGGTGAGAGAGACCTTCTTAAAGTTGCCCAGATGCTTCCTGGTGTTCAAAATGTTGGCGAAGGTTCGTCCGGATTTAATATCAGGGGAAGTTCAGCCGACCAGAATATGTTTTACATCAACAAAGTTCCGGTTTACAATACATCTCATTTATTTGGATTTTTTACATCATTCAGTCCCGACATTGTTAACGATTTTACACTTTTCAAAAGCAACATACCTGCGAAATATGGGGGGCGACTGGCCTCAGTTTTTGATATCACCACCAGGCAGGGAAACAAAACCCAATACACCATGCGTGGTGGTATAAGTCCGGTAACAGGACATATTGCAGCTGAAGGGCCATTGATCAAAGATAAAAGTTCGTTTTCGGTAAGTGCACGCTCCACCTATTCTGACTGGATATTATCCAAGCTGAAAGACGCTGATTTGAGAAACAGTAATGCAGCATTTTATGATCTTGCAGCTAATGTAAAAATTGAACCCGGGCCTTACAGTCTTGTTAAGGTTTTTGGTTATTACAGTCACGACCAGTTTACATTATCTTCAACACATACCTACGAATATTCGAATTCGGGCGGGTCAATAATCTGGAGGCAGCGTTTTAATCCCTCCTTTTTTGGTGAATTTGTTTCGACTTTTGGAAACTATAATTTTAATACTGTAAATAATGTAAATGTTTCAGAGGCATATAGTCACAGTTATAATATTAACCATTATGAATTCAGATCTGATTTTACATTGTTGATTTTTAAAAACCAGAACATTTCTTTTGGCGCAAACAGTATTTATTACAATCTCAACAGGGGCTATATTAAACCTTATGGATTAGAATCATTAAGAATGCCGATCGATCTGGGTGTTGAAAATGGAATTGAAGGTGCATTTTATTTATCGGACGAAATTATATTGCATCCAAAGTTAACTGTAAACGGAGGGTTACGATACAGTTTTTATAATTACCTCGGACCTGCTGCTGTTACCGGCTATATTCCGAATTCTCCCCTTAATGAAAATAATATTTTAGATACGCTTTACTTTTCAAAAGGTGATCTTGTTAAAACTTATTCCGGACCTGAATTCAGGGTTGCACTAAATTATCTGCTCGGAAAGAATAATTCGATAAAGTTTTCATATAACCGTATCCGGCAGTATATTTTTATGTTGAGCAATACAGTCGCCTTGTCCCCAACAGACCAATGGAAATTAAGCGATTATCATATTCGCCCCCCTTATGCCGACCAGGTTTCTGCAGGATATTATCACGATTTTCCAAATAAAGGGATCAGCTCTTCTGTAGAAGTGTATAATAAATGGATTTATAATGTGCTGGAATATAAAGACGGTGCCAGTTTTATCTCCACTGAAAGTATCGAAACCCAGACACTTCAGGGAGACCAGAATGCCTATGGTGTGGAGGTAATGATAAAGAAGAATACCGGCAAACTTACAGGCTGGCTGGCGTATAGTTATTCAAAATCGGTTATTACAGTCAACGGCCCGTTAATTGAAGAAAAAATAAATTTCGGGAATTCGTATCCTGCAAACTATGACCGTCCGCACGGATTGAACCTGGTTACAAACATTCGTTCAAACAGAAGATTAAGCATGTCTGCAAATCTCGTATATAATACCGGAAGGCCAATCTCATATCCGGTTTCAGTATACTATATCAACGATGTTGAATACGTTAATTATTCCAGCAGGAATAAATACAGGATTCCCGATTATTTCAGGATAGATTTATCAATAAACCTTGAGGGAAACCTGAAATCAGAAAAGCTTGCACACAGCTACTGGATGTTGAATATTTACAACCTCACAGGAAGAAAAAATGCTTACTCGGTATTCTATCAGACAGAAAACGGGAAAATAAAAGGTTATAAAATGTCAATTTTCGGACAGCCGTTAATAACCTTATCATGGAATTTTAAACTTGGTAATTATGCAAGTGAATAAAACAATATTCTATTTTATAATAATATTTATAGGTAGCGGATGTGTAGAACCATTCACGCCTGACCTCAATGAATATAAAGAATTACTGGTAATAACCGGAGAAATTACCAGTCAGGAAGGAATCCAAACCGTAAACATTTCACGTTCTTCACCATTGAGCGACCCTCAATATATACCTGAACAGGGTTGTAGTGTGGAAGTGCTCGATAATAAGGGTAATCATTTTGATTATTCTGAAACTGATCCGGGTAAGTATTCCTGTTATATTGAACAGCAATTTCTAAGCATCGGAACAAATTATAAAATAAAAGTCACAACCAGTCAGGGCAAAGAATATCAGTCTGAATACGATTCGATGGCTCCCGCTGCCCCCGTTGATAGTATTTATTACAAAATAGAAAATAGATCTGCCTCGCCAACAGAACCCAGTTTTCCGGGAATTCAAATATATCTGGATTTAAAGGCGCCTGAGAATTTTGCAAAAAATTATTTGTGGAAGCTTGAAGAAACCTGGGAATATAGAAGCAAGTACCTGATTACATTCCGTTATGAGGATGGAGAAATAATCCACTATGAACCTACAATCGATTCATTATGGGCATGCTGGATGATAAAAGACATCCATGGACTTTACACAGAATCCACTGAAAACCTATTACAAAATCAGAAAAAACAAATACCACTCAATTTTGTCTCCAATCAAAGTCCGAGATTACAGGTAAGATACTCTTTGCTTGTAAAACAGTATTCATTAAGTGATAAGGCCTACGAGTACTGGAAAAGACAGCGAATCGAAACTCAGGAAACCGGTGAATTGTATGATAGTCAACCTACGAATGCTAAAGGAAATTTATTTTGTGTAAATAATCCGGATGAGCCGGTATTAGGCTTTTTTGGTGCCTCTGCAATTGCAGAAAAGCGGGTTTTTTTCGACAATAAATTCTATTTCCAGATATTCAACTTTATTTGTGAAATTGATACCATTGTAAATTATAATGATTTTGAAGACCCGTATTATATGATTTCTCTTGCAGATGATGGCTTTGGAGCGCCTTTTGGAACGGCAAGGGAGGAATGTTTTGATTGCACCAAACGCGGAGGAACCAACATAATGCCCAAATTCTGGAAAACAAGAAATGATGACTAATAAAATTATTCCATATTTAATTTGTACCCTGTACCTATTTTCGAATTGCGAATTTCCGGGATATTCATCCGATATGCCTTCCGGCCGCATTTCTGATCCGGTGAGTGTTGGAGAAAACATTCGAATAGTAACTGATCGTACTCTTTATGCAGTAACTGAAAATATTTATTTTAAAGCATATTATTTCAGCAACGAAGATCTGAAAAATGATTTATGGAGCAGGGTTTTGTATGTTGAATTAATTTCACAGGAATGTGAAGTAATTGTTCAATCCAAATTTCCTCTGAATCAACAAGGCACTAACGGTATAATAAATATCCCCGAAAATCTGCTTACCGGAAATTATTTTTTACGGGCATACACCAAATGGATGCTGAATTTTGAACCGGAAGTATATGCATATAATTCTCTTAAAATTATCAATCCTTTCAAAGACCATATTAAAGTTGATGTACCTGGAGATAATGACGTCCCGTTTATAGAATCCTATCCGGTAAAAACAGAAAATTATATTATCTGTGAATCCAATAAGACCGTTTATCACAAACGTGAAAAAGTATCGCTAAAAATAGCCTTGCCTGAAAATTTACGATTAAATCCTGATTTTTGCTTAGCTGTATTTAGAAAAGGATCAATTGATACACTTACCTACGGTGCAAGTTTCAATAAACCATTATTGGATATCGTTTCTGAAAAACTGGATTATCCGCCGGAGCTGAGAGGTATAACAGTATCGGGAAAAATTGTTAATTCAACAAATAATGAACCCGTAAAATCAAGCCTGGTTCAAATGGCCTTATTAGGTAATCGACCAGACTATTCAGGATATATCAGCAATGAAGAAGGCCGGTTTATTTTTGTTTTACCTGAGCGGCATGGACCTCAGGATTTATTTTTAACAGCACAGCATGTTGAAAATGATGTTCAGCTAATGGTTGATAACGAATTTAATGTAAAACCTGCCGGATTACCTCTTGTCCCCTTTGATCTTACACCCCAGGAATTACAGATAGCCGAAGAAATGTTGATTAATATGCAGGTAGAGCATGTGTTTAATAAAAACCTGTATGCAACCTCTGTTGATACCATGAAGTCTGAAGATGTAATTCCTTTTTACGGAAATCCTATTGAGACCATTATAATTGATAATTATATTGACCTGCCAAATCTTGAGGAGGTTATTAATGAACTTGTTCCTGATGTGAAAATAATCAAGAGCAAAAACAGATCGTATATTAAAGTTTACAGCCGGTCTGAGCTTTCTTTCTTCCCTTTACTCATCATGGTTGATTACATACCGGTTTCAGATCAGCAGGCAATTCTAAATCTTTCGCCAAAAAAAATTGACAGGATTGAAGTAATAAACAGAGTGTATATTAAAGGTAGTATGAGGTACGGCGGGCTCATTAGTATTATATCAAAGAAAGGCGATTTCGCCGGCATAGATTTACCTTCTAATTCTTCATTCTATAATATTGATACGTATTCTATTATTGAAAAAATATGTTTCCCTGTTTATAATACTAGTGTTGTTGATAATACTCCTGATTTTAGAAATTGCCTGTATTGGGAACCCAATATTCAGTTAGACCAGGCAAAACAGGCAAACCTAGAGTTTTATACAAGCGATCAGAAAGGAACCTATACCATCCTTGTCAGGGGTTTTTCAGAAAACGGTAACAAAAGAATTATCGGGAAATGTGAATTTAATGTAGAATAATACTACCATTTGTAATTATCCCAATTCAAAAATTAATATTAATCAAAAAATACCTGCGTTTCGGCAATTTGTCCGGCTAGGGCAAAAATCCTTATAATTTATTTATTTACTTTGTATTAACAGAAACGGTAATACATAGCATATGAAAATCACCGATATTTTTAAAAATCAGGAACGTACCTTTTCTTTTGAGTTTTTTCCGCCCAACAGCGAAATATCTGCAGTGGACTTTGGTATTAATGTTGGCCAGCTTATGCGGCTCTCCCCTTCGTTTGTTACCGTAACTTATGGCGCCGGGGGATCAACTCAGGAACGTACTTTTGCACTGGTGGATTATCTTCAGAATAAAGTAGGTTTTACTACTGCCGCCCATTATACCTGTGTAAATTCCGATCGCGATAAGATAATAAGAGATTTAAATCACCTTAAATCCATAAACATAAAAAACCTGATGTTGCTCAGGGGCGATCCTCCAAAAGGAGATCAAAAATTTGAAGCCCCGAAAAACGGTTTTAATCACGCCAGCGATCTTATTGAATTTGTTCATCAACAATATCAATTTTGCAATGCCGGGGCTTGTTATGTTGAAAAACACCCTGAAGCAGCAACACTCGAACAAGATCTTAATAATGTGAAGAAAAAAGTTGATGCCGGCGCTGAATTTCTGATTACCCAGTTGTTTTTTAATAACGAATATTATTTCAATTATGTGGAACAGGCCAGAAAAATGGGTATAACTTCAAGAATTATACCCGGAATAATTCCGATTACTGCCTACCGGCAAATTGAACGTTTTACTCAAATGTCCGGCACAAATATTCCACAGGAATTTATTGCCCAGCTAGAAGTAAACAAAAATAATCCGGGAAAAACCTATAACATTGGTATTGAATATACCATAAATCAATGTCGCGAATTGTTGGCAAAAGGAGCACCTGGAATCCATTTTTATACCTTAAACAAATCAAGGGCAACTATTGAAATTTTTGAATCGCTTTGATATTTTAAAAGTGGAAATTACTTTGTCGGAATATTTTCAAGCGTTTTAATTAAATAATCCCAGAATTTACCAACACTACCAATATGAACTTTTTCATCGGGCGAATGTGGATATTTTATGGTAGGACCAAAAGAAATCATATCCATCTGAGGGTATGAAGCGCCAATTATGCCACATTCCAAACCTGCATGAATGGATTGAATTGCCGACTTTTTACCATAATTTTGTTGATATACCTCCTGCATGGTTTTTAGAATCGGAGAACTCATATTGGGCTTCCATCCCGGGTACTCCCCGGAAAAGGATACACGCGCCACGGCAAGCTCAAATACACTTTGAATTCTTTCCGCCAGTTCCTGCTTTGCCGAATCCACGGCACTGCGCAACAGACAATGAACAACAGCATTTCCTTCAGCCATTTTTACTATAGCCATATTGCTTGAAGTCTCCACCATTCCAGGCATAGAATCACTCATGCGTATTACCCCGTTTGGGCAGGCATACAAAGCTTTTAATATATTCAGGCTGCTTTCTTTGTTAGCAATTTGAGCAGGCAGTTCAGTAACTTTCCATAATATTTCAAGATTCGGTTCTACGGCTGAAAGTTCATTTATTATAACCGATTTAATCTTTGTCATATAATCAATTACTGCAGCTTCAGATTTTTTATCTATAGCTATCTTTGCAAATGATTCCCTGGGAATGGCATTACGCAGGTTTCCCCCGTTAAAAGAAGACATTTCAGCATTAAAACTTTTAACAAGATTCCATAATATTCGGGCTAACAGCTTATTCGAATTGCCCCTCCCGAGGTTTATATCCAGACCTGAATGTCCGCCTTTTAAGCCTTTAATGATGATCTCAAACCCCAGCATATTGTTTTCCGGGGCTATCAAAGGATAATTAAATTCAATGTTAGCATCAAGCCCCCCGGCACATCCTACATACAATTCACCTTCTTCTTCCGAATCAAGGTTAATAAGAATTTTGCCGTTCAGCATTCCTGGTTCAAGCGCAAATGCACCGGTCATCCCGGTTTCTTCGTCAATCGTAAAAAGGGCTTCAATAGGACCATGCTTCAGATTATGTGATCTCAGAATAGCCAGAATAGCTGAGACACCGATACCATTATCAGCGCCCAGAGTGGTATCCTTTGCGGTTACCCAGTCACCATCAACATACGCCTGGATGGGATCTTTTTCAAAATCGTGGCTGGTTTCACTGTTTTTTTGGGGAACCATATCCAGATGTGATTGCAGCACTACTCCCATTCTGTTTTCCATACCCCGGGTGGCAGGTTTTTTAATAATTACATTTCCTGCAACATCAACGAAAGTTTCCAACCCCAGTTGTTCGCCAAAGTTTTTTACATATTGTATTACTTTTTCTTCTTTTTTTGACGGCCTGGGAATATTACATAAATCGCTAAATATAGACCATATAATTTCTGGTTTCAGATGATTCAATGAATTACTCATAGTATAATATTTTAGATTTTCCTGTTTCTTTAGCAGTTATAAAGATTATAAAAATAAAAGAAAACTTAAATGTTTATTGTCATATTCATTTAAGGAATTTCCGGATATTAAATGGAATTCCATAGTTTCCCGCTGTTAAACTTAATTCCATGTTAAAATCTGAACATATCAGGCAAGTTTCCGTAAATGTTTCTACATTTGCTAAATACAAAAAAAGTACAGATTTATTAAAATATATACGATGACAAGAAAAGGATTTGTTTGGGTGGTTGCCGCATTAATTGTATTCCCCGCTATTGCTCATTCACAGTCGGCTCAAAGCGTTAAATGGTATACGTTTGAAGAAGCCCTGAAATTAAATGAGAAAAATCCGAAAAAAATTCTAATTGATGTGTATACCGATTGGTGCAGCTGGTGCAAAGTGATGGATAAAAACACCTTTAATCATGTGAAAATTATTCCTTTTTTAAACGAGAAATTCTATCCGGTTAAATTTAATGCCGAACAAAAAGAAGATGTTGTACTTGGAGATAAAACTTTTAAATTTATTCCTCAGGGCAACCGGGGATATCACGAACTGGCCGCTGCTTTGCTAAACGGCAAACTTGCCTATCCGTCAATAGTATTCCTTGATGAACAGGTACGGATCATTCAGCCTTTTCAGGGATATATAAAACCTAAACAATTCGATGAGATCAGTAAATTTATTGGTGACGACCATTATAAAAACCAATCCTGGGAAGATTTCACAAAATCCTATGTTTCCTCGATCCCTGAAGAATGATACTATTATTTTATAGTTACAGGCACAATAGTCCCAAACTGGTAGATATTCATTAAGGCTTCGGCCAATGTATAACTTCCATATAAGATTTTAATATTGGCCTTATCAGGAACTCTGTAAAACAATGTATTGTCAGCCGCAGAACCCGAATAGGGATATACCAGCCGCTCAAGGTGTTTAGTATTGCCAAGGTCTGATATTTCAGCTATTACGGTTTTACCTCGTACATCATTTGCTTCCCTGAAACCTGAATTATCATCAAATTTAAATAAAATAATTCTTGATAAATCCTTACCGGATTCAGGTGTTAACAAGTATGTTTTTAAATATTCTTCCTCAATAGTTTTCCCAATAAACAGAGAAAGATATTCTTCTTCGAGTGAATTCATTTCTCTAACGCTTATTTCTGCAGATTCTCCGTCGGGCATCATATGCTCATATTGGCCTGAAAGCAATTTAAATCGTCTTTTTCGTAGTTTAATCAGAAAATTAGCTGCTTCTGCTGCTTTTTCATCCAGTGTTTTTTTTGCGATTTCTTTTTTCAGATATGGAATTCTTACATACGTTGAATCTTTAAAAATCTGTTTATACGCAGTATCTTTAGTTTGGGTAATATTTCGTTTTACAGATAAATCGGTAAAATATATTTCATTATCACCCTTATTAGAAAATTCACTAAATCTCAGTATTCCCTTTCCAATTCCAGGATATAGAATTAATCCCGCATCATTCAATTGGGTCATTTGCTCTTTAAGGCGGATATTTCCCGCATCTTTTACCGAATAAAAATAATCGGGATCTATTTCGTTATAACTATTAATATACATGCTGTTTATTTCCCATTTAACAGACTTTTCACGGGGTACATCTTTTATTCCCAGATATTTTTGTGCATATTCATAATACGGACCCGGTATAGTAGTGGTTTGAACAGCAGTTACTTCGATAGAGATTACCGAACGGGGTAATGCATAAATAACGGAGTTTTCCTGAAATCCGGTAATATCCTGAACATTCATTACAGAAAATTTTTCAGGGGCGTGGCAACTACTTATCAAACCCAGGACTAAAATAAACTGAATTTTTCTTACCATTTTCTTTCTTTTAATACTATAAACGATTGACCTGTATGTTCTATTATATCTGAAGCAATTACTGCTTCTTGTCCTGTTTTTTCTGCCGCGAGATCGCCGGCTAAACCATGAACAAAAACACCGATAAGAGCGGCATCTTCAGGTTTGTATTCCTGGGCCAGCAATGACAAAATAATCCCGGTTAACACATCGCCGCTGCCGGCAGTTGCCATTCCCGGATTGCCGGTAGTATTAAAATAACAAGTTCCATCCGGCAGGGTAACGGCAGTATGCGCTCCTTTTAATACCACAATAAGCTTATGCTTTTTAGAAAACTCACGTTGAAATACGTTTCTGGAATAGTGGTCACTGAAGGTTCCTGCCAATCTTTCAAATTCTTTTGGATGAGGGGTTAAGATGCTCCCTTCCGGGATGTTCTCAATCCATTGTTTGTTGTCACCCAGAATATTCAGGGCATCAGCATCAATTACCATAGGCCTTTTATAAGCATTAAGCAATTCAAATAATGCCTTCCGGGAATTTCCTTTACATCCAAGACCGGGACCAACAGCCAGGGCATTAAATTTTTCAAGTTCGGGAAATTCAGTAAAAATTATATCCGAACTATCGATACTGATGAGGGATTCCGGAACTGCTGTTTGTAAAATT
This sequence comes from Bacteroidales bacterium, assembly GCA_016934395.1. Classification (GTDB taxonomy): domain Bacteria; phylum Bacteroidota; class Bacteroidia; order Bacteroidales; family UBA10428; genus JAFGSZ01. The sequence goes on along the minus strand of JAFGSZ010000112.1, from coordinate 20,868 downwards.
TCATACCCAAACCTGGGGATGTGCGATGTAACCAGACCAATACCTGCACGTAAAGAGGCTTTAGAAGCCAGTACTGCTGCTCCCATCATTCCATAACAGCCCGCAATTAATAATCCGTGACCGTAGGTTCCCTTGTGAGAAAATTTTTTCCTGATTTTAATTTTTTCAGATATATCCTCTTTTGTCAGATAAAAATATGGAGTTGATGCCTGATCAACAAATTCCGGAGATAGCCCGATAGGCAGTATAAAAAATTCACCAGTATTCTCTCCGTTTTCAGGAAATAAAAAAGATAACTTTGGAAACTGAAAGGTAAGTGTAACATCAGCTTTTATTATATTTTCCCTGATATTTTGTGCGTTATCCTCACCAAATAATCCACCCGGAATATCTATTGCAATAACCTGTTTCTTCTGACTTCTATTAATATGTTGTACAAGCTCCGCAGCCAGTCCGGTAAGGGGTCGCGATAATCCCGTGCCAAAAAGTGCATCAATTATCTGGTCTGATTTTTTGATTTCCGGAAAATCTTTCGGATTTTTTATTTCAGTTACCTGAATTGAAGTTTTCTTTTTAAGACGATCGCGGTTGATTTGTGAATCAGCAGAGATATTTTCTGAAATTTTAAGTAAATAAAATTGCAGATTCCTAAAATTTTTGTCATAAAGTAATCGGGCCAATGCCCATCCATCTCCGCCATTATTTCCGGGGCCGGCAAATATTATAATTGAACTTCCACTATCAAATCGTTGTACTACCCAATCTGCCAGTTGTATAGCCGCACGCTCCATTAAATCAACAGAACGTATCGGTTCATGTTGAATAGTAAAACTATCTGCTTTTTGTATTTGGTTTGAGGTAAGTATCTTCATCTTAGTTTTAAAAACAAATAAATATCATAAAAAAAAAGCAAAAAATACAGTTCTTTTGAAAACACGTGCCAATACAAAGGTATATACCCTTACGATTAATAAAAACAGAAGATTTAAAAATCTTTTTATATTTGTCGATATATAATTTTAAAAAGTCTTGATATGGCAAAAGAAAGTAAGCATCCAAAAGGTTTAATGGTATTGTTTTTTACAGAAATGTGGGAACGGTTTGGGTTTTATTTACTCATCGGAATCTTTTTTCTATATATGACTACAGGAAAAGATGCAGGATTCCCCGGTATGGGATTTTCCAGGTTAAAAGCCAACGATATTTACGGTTCTTATTTAGCCCTGGTGTACCTTACACCTTTTATCGGTGGATTGCTGGCCGACAGGTTTCTGGGATATCGTTTATCAATAACTATCGGGGGATTGTTATTCTCTGCAGGTTATTTCGGACTTTCAATTTATAATGAAACTACATTCTATATATCACTTTTACTTATTATTCTTGGAAACGGATTATTTAAACCCAACATTTCAGCATTAGTCGGGAAAATTTACGATTCGCAGCCAAGGTTTAAAGATAAAAAAGATACCGGCTACAATATCTTTTATATGGGAATAAACATCGGCGCTTTCTTATGTAATTTTGTTGCAGCTATCTTAAGAAATTATTTTGGCTGGGGCTGGGCCTTTGCTGCTGCGGGACTGGGAATGCTTATTGGTGTGATCTGGTTCTGGTTCGGCCAGACTTATGCTAAAGATATTAAGGAGGTTGACAAAATATCTCCTCCTCATCCCGGTGATATGTCGATGAAAAGGATTTTCGGGACTTTGTTTTTACCAGCAACCATTGCCGCAATACTGGGCTGGATGATCCCCGATAATATTTTTGGATCCGATTCCACGGATGCCTTTCTTTTCTTCAGTCTTTTTGTTGTAATATTTTACGTGAATATTCTCCGGAAAGCGGATAAAAATGAGAAACAACCAATTAAAGCCCTGTTAACGGTATTTGCTGCTGTAATAGTTTTCTGGGCTATATTCCATCAAAACGGAGCGGCACTTACACTTTGGGCTGAGAATTACACAAACAGGGAAGTGCCAACGGCAATAGAAAAACCTGTAAATTTTCTTAAACTAAATCAGGAAGTTGATACCGAATTGCGCGAAGTTGCCAAGCTAGATGCACATGGTGTTGAGGTAAAGGATGAAAATGGGAATGTAATTACTGAACTGGGGCCTCACCCTTATTTTAATAATCTGCCCAAAGAAAAATGGCCCGAATCCGGGAAGAAAAATCTGATATCAACAGAATTATTTCAATCCATTAATCCCGGATTTATAATAATATTCACCCCGTTGGTTGTAGGTTTCTTTGCATTTATAAACAGGAGGCGAAAAAAACCGGTATCCACCCCGGCAAAAATCGGCTGGGGAATGGTGATCACTTCTTTATCTGCTGTAGTAATGATTGTTGCCACCATTGTTTCAAAAAATGGTATGGTAAAAGCCTCAGCCATGTGGTTATTTGGCACCTATGCGGTGATCACGGTTGGTGAACTATGCCTCAGCCCAATGGGGTTGTCGCTGGTATCAAAATTAAGCCCGCCACGTATTACAGCTTTAATGATGGGTGGTTGGTTCTTATCCACATCTATTGGAAATAAACTTTCGGGTGTACTATCGGGAATGTGGGATCTTTACGAAAAGAAAGCCTTTTTCTTCTTAACAAACTCACTACTTGCGATGATTTCAGTAGCAATTATTTTTGCATTACTGCCCTGGTTAAGAAAAGTAGTTGAAGAGCATGTGGGGCAATAGCAAAATCTATTTAAAAACTATATTAAAAAAGAGGCTTGCAGCCTCTTTTTTATTTTTCAGAATATTTTAACATAAGCAACCTTATATTTAATCTTTAATTCCTGAACATCCATAAAAAAACTACTCAGCATAGATGATTAAACCCTAACTTCGCACCTTAATGTTCGTATTGACCTGTAAAGCTCCATGAATGAATAAGGTAAAACGTGTAATAATAACAGCAGACGATTTAGGTATTGATCCACAGATTAATAAGGGAATTATTGAAACCTATACTAAAGGAATCCTTACTTCCACTGCCTTATTGATGAATGCTCCCTATACTGTGGAGGGAATCGAACTGGCAAAAAACAATCCCAATCTGGAAGTTGGCATTCATCTTTCAATTGTAGAAGGTTTAAGTTTAAGGAAACAGGAATCCACAATTACAGATTCAATCCGATATTTTAATGATGCCATTTGCCTGACCCGAAACTGGAAAATATTTTTGAAAAAATATTTTTTAAATCAGATTAATTATTCTGAATTAGAAGAAGAACTTGAGCTTCAGATTCTTGAGTTTAAAAAATATTTTACTGATATACCTTTTATAAATGGTACTCAGCATATGCATATTATGCCCAAAGTTTGGAGAATTGTTTCAAAGCTTATGCAAAAGTATGATATAAAAGCTGTTCGTCTGCCGGCATTTGAAAAACCAAACGTTTTATGGTTGAATGCCAGAATGCCTTTTTTGATACCCTTTCAGTATCTGGGAAATAATGCCCGAAGAAAATTAAAAAACACCGGGATAAAATTTACGAACGGAACCATAGGAATGCAGTTCTCCGGAAAAATATCAGATGAGATACTTATCAGAATTCTAAATCATTTACCCGATGGTACTTCAGAAATCGTGATGCACCCGGGTTACAAAAGTGAAAACCTGATAAATAATTTACCCTGGGCATATTCTGATTTTAACTGGGAGTTAGAACGGGATGCCTTATTATCCAATCAGGTAAAAGAATTTATTGGAGACCAAAATATTCAGTTAATTAAATTTAGTGAATTGTAAAATTGTATTAAACCTTATAAAATGAAAACCATATCTGTTGTTGTACCAGCATATAATGAGGAAGCATGCATTCCTGCGCTGGTTGAAAAAGTAAAAGAAGCTTTTGCTCCGATTAATCAATATCAATATGAACTGATTATTGTTGACGATGGCAGTAGTGACAACTCATTTGCCATAATAAAAGAGCTCTCCGCAAAAAATAAGTTTGTAAAAGGAATAAAGCTTTCCAGAAACATGGGACATCAGGCAGCTCTTGACTGCGGCCTGAAGAATGCTTCAGGTGATGCCATTATAAGCATGGATGCTGATCTTCAGCACCCGCCCGAACTTATCCATGAAATGATCCGCTTATGGGCAGAGGAAGGTTATGAAATTGTAAACACACAAAAACTGGAAAACGAAGATGCAGGTTTTATCTATAAGATATGGGCCAAATCTTTCTATGCGTTTTTTAACCGATATTCACAAATTAAATTAACGCCAAGTGGCTCCGATTTCAGGTTATTGAGCCGAAAAGCACTTGAGGCAATTTTAAGTATGCCGGAGTATCACAAGTTTTACAGAGGCCTGGTGAACTTTGTGGGATTTAAAGCGACCAGTATTCCCTTTGATGTTCAAAAAAGATTTGCCGGTAAACGAAAGTATAATTTTAAACAATCTTTACGGTTGGCATCTGATGGACTTGTTTCCTTTTCTGACTTTGCTTTAAAGTTTCCAATTATAATCGGCGCCTTTGTATTTGGGGGTGTTATTTTATACATGTTTTATGCATTAACAAGCCTTTTGTTTTTTAACGGAACCTTCGAAAAAGGCTGGACATCACTGGTTGCCATAATGATCTTATCCTTTAGCATTCAACTGATATTTATGGGTATACTGGGAGTGTATGTTGGTAAAATATATTTTGAAGTTAAACGCCGGCCGACATTTTTTACGGAAGAAAAAGTAGGGGATTTTCCTGCTTAATATCGTCGTTCCAAATAAAATAACTTCTATTCATTGATAATAAAGGGATAAAGGTTTTTTCGATCCATCTTATCCAGAGTTGGAACAGAAAAATCCTTTAACCTTATATTAACACCCATTATATTAATCAAACCAAATTTACGGCTTAAATTTCCATTAGCATCTTTCTCGAGTACAATAACATTTCCGTCATTTAATATTATTTGTTCTTTATTGTCAAACATAAACGGGTATCTTGGTAAAAAGATTACCTCGTTATTATTGACTTTAAAATCGGTACTGTTTTCAAATATAACAACTTCCAGCTTTGGAACACGATGCCATTGTTCGGGAAAACTGAATATTTGTTCGAATATCATCGGGCAAGCCCACGAATATGTAATTATATATTTGGTTTTTTCAAGATTTTTATTGGGAACAAAAATTAATGTATTTTCTTCTACATCCGGGCACAATGTAACTACATCATTCCAAAAGTTTTTTTGAATCTTCCAGCTTTCACTAAAATCTTTTTGCATAATACTGCCAAATCCTATCCAGAAAGATATTACTAAAGAAATAATTACAAATGAGACCATTTTGTAATTATAATAACTCATCAAAAGAACAAATCCGTATATAATTCCTCCTACTATCAGCGAAGTACTAATTGATGCCGCAAGATGAACGCTTGTTCCCCTTCCTGCAAATTCAGTGGGAGGATAATGAGTCATTGCAAATAAATAAGAAACAGATAACATTAAAAATCCGATAACTACAATTTTGATAATATTATCCCAAACATCTGATACTTTATAAATTTTTGAAAATAAATTATAATTAACAACTTCTCTATTATTACTATTTATATTTCCCTTGTCAGATACTGAAAAATACAGAAATACAAATACAATAATAAAAGACACAATAATGTATATATAGGTGATATTTATATGAACAATACTTTCATAAATAGCATTCAAATAGGAATACAATCCGGCAAGCGGGCCAATAAATATTGATTTTATCGTTTTTACAATTGCTTCTGATAAAACCATACTCTCTACCCTGTTTTCTCCTGCTAATTTCCTGATCACTAAAACAAAACCTACAAGCAGGAAAATTACAATAAAGTGCTTCAGCTGTTTTATAATTACTTCTTTTCCCCATTTTAAATTATGAAGCATGGGAATAAAAATAAAGGGTAAAAAAGCAATCTCGTAAGTAAGCAAACAAGAAAGTGCGAAAAAATAGCTCAGAATATATTTTGATTTAAGATAATACCGAAAGGCGACCATCAAAAACAGAACTGAGAGTTGTAATTGATACACATGTATTTGTAATGCTTTGGTTGTATCGGTGGGAGATATAATAAATACTAATCCCACTAATAATCCTAGAAAATATGGGAACCTTGATTTTATAGTTAAGAATAATAAATACCCGTTAAGTGCGACTATTACCATTCCAAATAGGTATACCAAGCTAATTCCCCCAATATTAAAAAGGAGGTAAACTAAAATAAAAGGAAGTGAAAATCCGAATAAACGTCCTTCAGGAATTGTGGTAATAAATCGTTTAAGATGCAATAAAAGCTCATGGAAACTTGAATTAGCCGGAAGAGCTAAATAAAAATAATCATCCTCGTATAAACCAAATTTATTGAAATTAAAGTAGTAGGCTATAAACACTATTAAAATAAAAATAAAAAAAACGATAACATTAAAATACCGGTGTTGAAAAAAAGCGTTATTTCTCATTAATTTGATTTTAAAAACGTTTGATAATAGTTTAAATTTGGTTAAAAATAGATATAAATTTTTAATAGAAACAAAAAATACCGGCGTGAATTTGCTGAAGGAAATAAATTCACTACCAACATTGAATAAAATCCCAAAAAATATTTGTAAATGCTTTAATACTCTGCAAAGATTAGGATTTATTCATTTAAACAAGAAATTTGAGTATTAGTATAACGATTAGTCTAATTCATAAAAATTGTATTGTTACTTTAATGAATTCACAATAAATTGCAGGCAAAATTAATTTGGATAATTGCGAATGAATAACATATAATTGACTTGTACGTATTGATAGTATAAATTTTAAAAGATAATAATTATGAAAAAACATCTATTTTTTTATTTGGCAGCAGTCGTTTTGCTTTTCTCATTAGGCAGCACGGCTTTTGCGCAAGCCCCTGTTTTTACTTCCACACCGATTAATAAAGCGGCGGTTGGACAGGTTTACACTTACACCCTGGAAGCCACAAATACACCATCATTTCAGATGGTTAAAGTTCCGGCCACTATGACCCTGGTTGGTGGAAAAACCTTAACATGGACCCCGACCGATATTAGCCAGGGCCAGGAAATTCAGGTAAAGGCAATTAATGGTAGCGGCGAAGCTACTCAGACTTTTATCCTTAATATTTCCGATCAACCCATTTGTTCTTCAAATATTATTGGATACTGGAAAATGGATGAAACCACCGTCGGAACTTATGCTGATGTACTCGGAATTAATGACGGAACACTGGTAAGCGCCAGTTCTCCAACAGCCGCAGTTGGTAAAGTAGACGGAGCGCTGGAATTCGGTGCAGACAGTATTCTTATACCAGACAATCATAATACATTCGATATTGCCGATGGCGCCAGCTTTTCGGTAGAACTTTGGGTATTCCCTACAGGTGTTGTTGATGCTGGAAAGGGTGTTGAAGTTTTTATTGGCCGTGACGACGGAGCCGGAACTACTCACTGGTGGGTTGGCAGAACCCATGAAGACCGTGTAGGTTTTTATGTAAGAGACGTGAATGGTGCAGCAGCAGAATCATCATCGAACACTTTATTAAATATTGATCAGTGGAACCATGTGGTTTGTGTGTTTAATAATAGTACAAATCGGGTACATATATATTTAAATGGAGCAGAAAATAATGATCCGGCCAATTTAGCCGCCATTGAAGGAACTTCGGGATTAACCATAGGTTATCACGAATCAGGATACTATGATTATAATGGTTTACTTGATGAAATTCTTATTTACAACACAGCACTTGATGCCGTTACAATCGGAACACATCGTACCCAGGGATTAGCCGGTACAGCCCAGTGTTATGCCGGAAATTTTGCACCGGTAATCACCTCCGCAAATCCTCCTGCAACAACCTTAGAAGATGCGCTTTTCTCTTATACTATAAGTGCAACAGATGTTGACGGTACTACTCCGTTTTTTACTGAGGTAAGCCTGCCTTCGTGGTTATCATTTAATCCGGGAACAAAAGTTGTTTCAGGTACACCTTTAAATGATCATGTAGGACCGGCTTCATTTACATTAAACGTATCTGATGGCGATCTCGACTACGATGTAACCTATAATATCACTGTTGTTAATACGAATGATCTTCCTGTATTTACTTCAACACCTGTTACCTCAGTTGATGAAGAAGCACATTATACTTACACAGTAACAGCTACAGATCCTGACGTGGGAGATGCAGTTACACTCTCGGGAATTACTATACCGGGATGGTTGACTTTTAACGAAACCACTGGTGAATTATATGGAGATCCTGATGACGCGGAAGTCGGATCACATGCAGTGGTTATTCGTGCCACCGATGAAAATTCAGGAACAAAAGACCAGTCATTTAATATCCAGGTAAATGCAGTTAATGATGCACCGGTATTTACATCTACACCAGTATTAACAGGAGATGATTATGAGTTGTATTCATACACAATTACAGCTACTGATGCTGACGGTGATAATATAACACTTGGAGCAGATGTTTTACCGGCATGGCTGGAAATTGTATCTGGGGTATTAACCGGGACACCAGATTATTCTCAAATCGGAGATATTCCGGTATCATTAACAGCCACCGACGGAACTGCTACTACATATCAGAATTTTACAATTGTTGTGGGGAATACAAACAGCCTGCCTGTAATTACTTCAGCAGCCCCTGCAGAAACAGCAGATGAAGATGTACTTTATTCTTATACTTTTACCGCAACAGATGTAGATGAGGATCAGACAGTAACTTATGTAGTGGTGGCTAAACCCGCTTGGTTAACTTTTGTAGAGGCAACAGGAGTATTAAGCGGAACACCAACCAATGATGATGTTGGACCACATAGCGTAACTTTAAGAGCCTTTGACGGAACAGGATATACAGATTTAACATTCCCAATTCAAGTAATAAATGTAAATGATCCGCCTGTGATTAATGGTCAGAATGATTTATCAATGAACCAGGGAGAATCAATTAATATATTATTAGCCGATCTGGATGTAACAGATGTAGATAATACTGCAGGCGAACTTTCCGTTGAAGTTCTTGATGGCCAGAACTATACTTACAGTGGGATTAATGTAACACCAACTGCAAGCTTCTCAGGACTTCTTGAAGTAAACATTAAAGTTCATGACCTGGTATCCGCAAGTGAAACATTTGTACTTGAGATCACCGTTGGGCCATCAGGTGTTAAAGATTTTGCATCTGATTTCTATTCAATCTATCCGAATCCTGTTCGCGAAAGCTTCTGGATTGACTTTACCAAAGTTGATAATTACTCTGTAAACATTATTAACCTAATAGGTGAAGTTATTTACAGGAAAGAAAATATAGAAGAAAAAACATTGCAGGTGAATACACTTAGCTTTAATAATGGTATTTACTTCATAAAAATTATGAATGAAAATCAATTGATTGGAATTCAAAAAATAGTTATCAAAAAATAAAATAACTTTTCAATCTGATTAAAATTATGAAGACGGAGATCAAGTTTTTGATCGTAACTTGATCTCCGTCTTTAATTTAAATCACAATTTTAAAACACCCATGGGACGAGCACTAAAACACTGTATACTAATAATATTTCTTCTCTCGCTAACTAACTGGTTTGCTTATAGTCAAATCAGGATAATGCCCTTGGGGAATTCAATTACTTACGATACGCATTCAGCTGAAACACGCCCTGAGGGTGACCGGATTTCATACCGCTGGAAATTATACCGCTTATTAAAAGAGGCGGGTCTTGATTTTGATTATGTTGGAGGTGAACATTCGGGTTATAATTATTTCCCGGAATATGGACTTTCCGATAATGCCGGGTATCCGGGCGTACTGGATGAACAGCTTGCCTATATTTTAAAAACCACCATTTTAAATCCGGGTCCACCTGTACAATACGTTGATGGCAGCTGGTACAACCAAAAATTCCTAAACTTATTCCCTACAGATATTATTTTACTTCATATTGGTACAAATAATGTTATAGGGAATTATCCAAGTCACATTGAAGATGTTTTAAAGGAAATAACCAGTTATGAACGCTCTTCAGGACGGAAGTTAATTGTTTTTTTAGCAAAAATAATTAGTATCCGAGATGCATCAGGTTTATGTAATGTCTCAGCTGGTGTTAATAACTATAATGCGTCAATATTGAGCAATTATAATGTTTATAAAGATTCTCTTGATCTTACCCTGGTGGATATGCAATGCGGCGCCGGTATTGATTATTGGAATGATATGTATGATGAATGGCACCCGGATTCAAACGGATATAATAAAATGGCACAAGTATGGTTTGATGCCCTATACAATTATAACCAGGCACCCCAGATATTATCCATAAATAATCAAACAATAAATGAAGGATCCGTTTTTCAAAGTGTTAACCTCGATAACTTTGTAGTAGATGACAGGGATTCACCACAGGAGATGAATTGGTCAGTATCCAATAAATATCCAACAAAAATAAATGCCTATGTTAATGGCAGCAGACAATTGATCGTTGAGATTTTGGATCCTGAATGGAGCAGTACAGATACCATTTCGCTGACTGTTGAAGATACTGGGAGTCAATTATTTAAAAAAACTTCAACATATAAAGTTTATTATAAAGTAAACCGGATAAATGATCCGCCGGTTATCAGTAATCAAAATGTTATTAATTGTATAGAAGATATAAACAGGACCATCTACTTTTCAGATCTAATATTTACCGATCCTGATAATGATACTACATCGATGACCATTCATTTAACTGATGGTGTACATTATGATGTTTCCGGAGCCACTCTTATACCTGAATCGGATTATAACGGCCAATTAACTGTACCGGTTTATATTTCTGACGGTGAAGCAAACAGTAATACTTTTAATTTAACTATTTCTGTAATTGGCACAAACGATCCTCCTGTTGTAACTTCAACACCTGTGGAGTTTGTATATAAGAGCTCCGAATATTATTATCAGATTGTTGTAAATGATAAAGATACAGGAGACGATATTACATTTATCCCTGTTACACTTCCAGGTTTTTGCACACTAGATCCAACTACAGGATTGCTTGAGGGTACCCCAATACATACTGATGTTGGCAATCATCAGGTGAAAATTAATATTACAGATAATACAGCAACAATCGAGCATAACTTTTTTATTTATGTGGCGGATACGAATTATCCATGTGTTATCATTGGTGATCCCGCATTATCCATTAATAAAAACAGTCCTTATTCGGCTGAATTTCAAATAGAAGATCCGGATATTGAAGACTTACCCTATTTTACGAATGCTACAATACCCGCATGGCTTCAATTTTCAACAAGCACCGGGATGCTTACAGGAACGCCAGGTGATAGTGATGTGGGTATACATCACATCACTATTCGGGCATCTGATGGGACTTTAATTTCTTATTATACCTTTGACATTGAAGTGGTTGGTTTTAATAATATTCCGCAAGTAGTTGGTACTACGCACCCCATTTATGTTCAAATTAATAGTTTCTATGAATTAGATATTACCGATATAGATGTTGTTGATACTGATAATATTTATCCTGATGATTTTGAATTACAAACATATAGTGGAAATAATTATGTAAATATTGACAATACATTATACCCTGTAAATAATTTTGTTGGAACACTTAATGTTCAGGTATCTGTAAGTGATGGGTTAAATACTAGTGAAATTTCAGCCATAAATGTTGAAGTCGGTGATTATAGTTCAGATCAGGAAGTGGATGATATAGCCAATAATACAAGAATTATTATACTTCCTGACGAATTAACAATTTTATTTGCTGATGAAATTATAAATGATGAAAAAACAATTTCAATTTACGATATCACTGGTAGTCAAATTTTGTCAGACATTATATCTGGCTATGAAAATAATATTACAATTCATACCACAAATTTAAAACCAGGAGCTTTTATTATCGTATTTAGAACTAATACAAAGTTTTTTACAAAGAAGATAATAAAATACTAAAATCATTAATTAAGAAAATTTCAAATAAGGCACGGAAAAAAGGAAGATATGCCGGTTAATTTATTTCCGTTTTAGATGATATTGTTCTTTTATTTAATGTTAATATTTTAATTTATAAGTATTCATGATTTTACATAAATTAATGATTGAAAGAAAAAAAAATCTTATAAAAATTAAAGATAATTAGTAAGCTGTTTCTAAAATCAAATACATAACTCAGGTAAAGTTTCATTACATGCTGTTCAATTCTTTAGAATTCATTTTCTTTTTCCCTTTAGTTGTCGCTTTATATTTTGCCCTAAGCCCAAAGTATAGATGGATTTTACTGCTAATAGCAAGTTATTACTTCTATATGTGCTGGAACTATAAGTACGTGGTTTTAATTTTTACTACTACATTCATCAATTACATTGCAGGGATACAAATCTATAAATCCGAACGGCGAAAAGTTAAGAAATTCTACCTTATTGCAGGTTTAGTGACCAGTTTAGGCATTCTTTTCTTTTTCAAATATTTTAATTTTTTTGGCGAATCACTAAATTTCCTGTTTAATAAATTTAATATATTTTACAGTGTACCCAGTTACGATTTCCTCTTACCGGTAGGTATTTCTTTTTATACATTCCAAACACTAAGCTATACAATTGATGTATATAGAAATAATCAGGAACCGGAATACCATTTTGGAAAATTTGCATTATTTGTTTCATTTTTTCCACAACTGGTTGCAGGACCTATTGAAAGATCAATAAATCTTTTACCTCAATTTCATAAAAAATTCTATCTCGATTATGAGAGAATGAAAAACGGTATTATTCTGATGGCCTATGGATTTTTTAAGAAAGTAGTAATCGCAGATAGATTATCCGAATATGTGAGTACGGTATATAACAATCCTGAAATTTATTCGGGAATCAATAATATTATTGCCACATTTTTCTTCTCATTTCAGATTTATTGTGATTTCTCAGGCTATTCAGATATTGCAATTGGCACTGCTTTAATAATGGGATACAAATTAATGCAAAACTTTAACAGGCCGTATTTTGCAATAAATATCAGAGAATTTTGGCAACGCTGGCATATTTCATTATCCACATGGTTTAGGGATTATGTATATATTCCATTAGGAGGAAGCAGGGTTAATACCTTCAGAAGGTATTTTAATTTATTTGTTACATTTCTGGTTAGCGGATTATGGCATGGTGCAAATTGGACCTTTGTAATTTGGGGAGCATTGCATGGATTATATTCAGTAATTGGAGTACGATTTAAATTTATACAGGTGCAAACAAAAAAGTTTTTTCAATCCAGGAATCTGAATGTGCTTCATCGCATTTTACAAATATTGTTTACCTATTTATTAGTATACTTTTCATGGATATTCTTCAGAGCAAATAATGTTACTGATGCTTTTTTAATAATCAAGAAGATTTTTGTATTTTCTGATTCAAATCCACTGAATTTGTTCCATTTTAAAATTGATTTCTATTTATCTTTTATTTTAATAGCTATATTAATTGTGTTCGAAATATTTAGTGAATGGTTTCAGATAAGGAGCTACTTAGGAAAACTGCCCGGAATATTAAAAATTGTATTAGTGATTTTATTATTTGCATCCATTTTTATTTTGGGTAAATGGGACAGTATTGACTTTCTGTATTTTCAGTTTTAATTTTTTTGAAGAACTATGAGTGAAAAGAAATTAAAAATATTGATCTATATAACCGGGCTATTCTGCCTTTATGTATTTATTGCTGTAAGAGTATTACCCCTATTCAATTTATCGCTTACTGAAAAAGTTATACCAGAACATTTTGAATTTACAAAATATGGCGAACTTTATTATTTTAACCACATTACAAAATTCAGGGAAGAAAATCTTCCAATGGCAAAAATTAAATATCGGGATACGGAAAAACATCCAAAACTTGATAAAGCAGATATTATAACTTATGGCGACAGCTTTTTTGATATTTGCAGAACTACTTCATATTCTGAAATGCTTGCCGATTCTATGTCTGAAAAAGTGCACTATCAAAGGATATCTGAACCCTACTGGGAAAACGTACTGAATTATTTAAAAGCAAACAATTACCATTCAGATACTCCGCGTTTTTTAATATATGAAACCACGGAAAGATATATTAACCTGCGATTTTCAGACTCAATGAGCATAAAAAAGCTTAATTTGGATCAAAATAAATCAAAGTTTAAGAAGTATTTCAAAAATATAATCTCAGTTATTTTTAAAGAAAATTCCGAAGACATGTATACCTTGTTTTTGCGAAGAAGCTACTTCACCTCCTTTATGTATACAAAAATTGCTGATATTAAATTTGAATGTTTTGGATATTTGTCTCCTACTACTCCCGTATATGCTTTTAAAAACAATAAACCCTGGTTGTTTTTTCATGAAACTGTGGACGAGAATTCGACAAGTATTCAATATCAGCATTCACAGGATCAAATAAATACCTACTGTGAAAACATATTATCATTATCTAAAAAACTAAAAGATGAATTTAATCTAACATTAATCTTCTTACCTGTCCCAAACAAAATCAGTATTTATCCTGAATTAGCTGAAGATAAAAATTTTAAATACAACTATTTGCTCCCACTAATCTATAAAAAACTTGATGAACTAAAAGTTCATTATATTGACCTTTATGATCCCTTTAAAAATTCAGGTGAATACCTATACTATGGAACAGACAGTCACTGGAATGCAAAAGGTATTGAAATGGCAGTAGACAAAACAATAGAATATATCAGAGATAATCCGAATACTCAGGAATTAACCAAAAACTAAATTAAAATGAAGGTAGTAATATTAGCCGGTGGTTACGGAACCCGAATAAGTGAAGAAAGCGGAATACGCCCAAAACCAATGGTGGAAATTGGAAATAAACCTATACTATGGCACATAATGAAAATTTATTCACATTACGGCCTGAATGATTTTATTATATGCCTGGGTTATAAAGGCTATGTTATAAAAGAATATTTTGCCAACTATTTTCTGCACGAATCGGATGTTACTTTTGACATGACAAACAATTCTATGGAAGTGCATCATAAAAAAGCAGAACCCTGGAAAGTTACACTTATTGATACTGGTCAGGATACAATGACCGGAGGCCGCTTAAAAAAAGTAAAAGATTATATTGGTGATGAAACATTTTGCCTGACTTATGGTGATGGTGTGAGTGATATTAACATTTCTGAATTGATAGATTTTCACAATAAAAGCAAAACGCTGGCTACTCTGACGGCAGTGAAAGAACCCGGTAGATTTGGTGTTTTCAGCCTTGCAGAAGGTGAAAACAACATTACAACATTCAGGGAAAAGCCCAATATTAAGAGTGATAAAAGCGCCTGGATAAACGGTGGTTTTTTTGTTTTGGAACCACAGGTAATCGATTATATTTCTAATGAAAAAACCGTTTGGGAACGGGAACCTCTATCTCAGTTAGCAGAAGAAAAGCAATTATCGGCATTTCGTTTTACAGGTTTTTGGCAACCGATGGATACATTACGGGATAAAAACGTGCTTGAAAACCTATGGTTATCTGGCGAAGCCCCATGGAAAGTATGGAGAAATAATACACAATAATAAAATAATCATTAACTGAAAAAGATACAATATGAAAATTTTAGTAACAGGTAATCTTGGTTATGTAGGATCTGAACTTACTAAATTGCTTCGACAAAAATATCCCGATGCAGAGTTAATAGGATTTGATCTGGGTATGTTTTCAAAACAATTGACGAATGAATTATATTCGCCTGAGATTTATTTAAACAAGCAAATTTATGGTGATGTTCGGAATTTTCCCGAAGAATTGCTGGACGGTGTGGATACTGTTGTTCAGCTGGCTGCTATATCCAATGATCCCATTGGTAACAAGTTTGAACAAATTACTTCGGATGTAAATTATAAAGCTGTTGTAGATATTGCACAAAAAGCAAAAAAAAGAGGTGTGAAAAGAGTAATATTTGCCTCAAGCTGCAGCGTATACGGATTGGCTGATGATTCAGCAAGGACAGAAACTTCAGAAGTGAATCCATTAACTGCTTATGCCAAATCGAAAGTAAATGCAGAAAAAGCCCTCAAACCGCTTGCTGATGAAAATTTTACTGTTACCTGTCTGCGTTTTGCCACGGCGTGTGGTATGAGCGACAGACTTCGGCTTGATTTGGTTTTAAATGATTTTGTAGCCGGAGCATATACCACAAATGAGATAACCATACTTAGTGATGGATCACCCTGGCGCCCTCTGATTAATGTACGTGATATGGGACGTGCCATTATTTGGGCCCACGAGCGGACAGCAAAAAATGGCGGGAATTATGTTATTGTTAATACCGGAAGTAACGAGTGGAACTATCAGGTAAAAGAACTGGCCTATGCTATAAATAAAGTGCTGCCCGATGTAAAAGTATCGATAAATAAAGATGCACAACCCGATAAACGGTCCTATAAAGTTGATTTTGCAAAATATAAAGAGATTGCTCCTGACCATCAGCCCATCTATGATTTAAATACTTCCATAAATGACTTGCTTGATGGTTTCAAAAAAATTAATTTTTCTGATAAAAATTTCAGAACTTCAAGGTACATGAGGCTGCAGGTTGTGAATGAACTTATAGAAAAGAAAATTCTGGATGAAAAGCTTAAATTATTATAATGTTTTTTAAAGAAACATCTTTATCGGGACTATATATTGTAGAGTTGGAGCCCTATACAGATGAACGTGGACTTTTTGCCCGAACATTCTGCAAAAAGGAATTCGGGCAAATTGGCCATAATAAAGAATTTGTACAAGTTAATTTTTCGCTCACAAAATCAAAGGGTTCTATACGTGGGATGCATTATCAGGTTCCGCCCTTTTCAGAAATCAAATTGATACGCTGCATTCGCGGTGCTGTTTTTGATGTTGTAATTGATATACGAAAAAATTCTCCCACATTTTTAAAGTATTTTTCAGTGGAACTTTCTGAAATAAATATGAAAATGATTTATATCCCGGAAGGTTTTGCTCACGGATTTCAGACCCTTGCCGATAACGCACAGTTAATATATCACCATACAAATTATTATGCTCCCGGAAATGAAGCAGCCATTAAATTTAATGATCCTCAAGTGGGTATCAGGTGGCCATTACCTGTTACTACTATTTCTGAAAAAGACAATAATCATAAATTACTCGAAAAAAATTTTAAAGGAATATTAATATGAAATGCAGACACTGTAAAACTGAATTAAAGCATGTTTTCACTGACCTGGTAACATGCCCTCCATCAAATGCCATGGTAAAAAAAGAGCAATTAAGTGAACCCGAAAGTTATTTTCCGCTCAAAATATTTGTATGCCATAATTGTTTTCTTGTGCAGGTTGATGAAATAAAGAAGGCAGATGAGATTTTCGACAGCGAATACACCTATTTTTCATCTTACTCAACAAGCTGGCTGGCACATGCAAAAAAATACGTTGACAAAATGATGGAGCGGTTTCAATTTAATGAAAAATCAAGAGTAATTGAAATTGCCTCCAATGATGGATACCTTCTTCAATATTTTAAAGAATACGGCGTGCCCGTTCTGGGTGTAGACCCTACAGCTAATACGGCACAGGTTGCTATATCTAAAGGTATAGAAACCATTATCGACTTTTTCGGAGCAGGTTTTGCAAAATCCGAACTGGTGGATAAAGGAATAAAAGCCGACCTTATTCTGGGTAATAATGTCCTTGCTCATGTTCCTGACATTAATGATTTTGTAAAAGGAATGAAACTGGCATTAAAGGATACAGGTGTAGTAACCATGGAATTTCCACATTTGTACAGGTTGGTAAACGAGAATCAGTTCGATACAATTTATCACGAACATTTCAGTTACCTGTCATTCCATGTGGTTAAAAGAATATTCGAATCACAAGGTCTCGAAATGTTTGATGTGGAAGAAATCCCCACTCATGGAGGCTCATTAAGGATATATGCCAAACATAAGCAAGACAGCACTAAAGCAATTTCAAGCAATGTATATAACCTTCTGAAAAAAGAAGAAGAAGCAGGAATGTTAACACTGGAATATTATAGCAATTTTCAGGATGTGGTTGACAATATTAAATACAGCGTTTGGGATTTTTTAATAAAAGTAAAAAAAGAGGGAAAATCAGTAGCCGGATATGGGGCTGCAGCGAAAGGAAATACATTGTTAAATTATTGTGGTATTAAAGGTACGGATTTAATTCAATTTGTATCGGATGCTTCACCACATAAACAGAATAAATATTTGCCTGCCAGCAGGATTCCGGTTTTTGCGCCCGATAAAATAAAAGAAGTAAAACCTGATTATGTAATTATCTTTCCCTGGAATCTTAAAACAGAAATCAGCGAGCAACTGAGCTATATTCGTGAATGGGGAGGTAAATTTGTGGCTTTTATTCCCGAAACCTACATTTTTTAAAATGATTAAAAGCCTGAAAATATCTGAAAAGGGGTATGGAGCATTGATGATTAAATTAATCAATGAACTATATCCTATTTGCAGAAGCATCACGGGTAATGGTGTTCGAAACACTCTAAAAATAGTAAATGATATTATCCCACTTACGGTTTCTGAAATTCCTTCAGGTACTAAAGCGTTCGACTGGGAAGTCCCAAAAGAGTGGAACATAAATGAAGCTTATATTAAGGATTTGCAGGGTAATGAAATTATCAATTTCAAAAAACTGAACCTCCATGTATTAAATTACAGTGCTGCAATAGAAGGGAAAATACCGGCTGAAGAATTAAAAAAACATATTCATACCCTGCCCGATCGGCCTGATTGGGTTCCCTATAGAACTTCATATTACCAGGAAAATTGGGGGTTTTGTATGTCGCATAACCAATTTAAAACCCTAAAGGATGATACTTATGAAATAAAAATTGATTCTACTCTTGAAAACGGTTCGCTCACATACGGTGAATATTATATTAAGGGAGAAACAACTGAAGAAGTGCTGATCTCCACACATATTTGTCATCCTTCTTTATGCAATGATAATTTATCAGGAATAAGTATAGCCACTTACCTGGCACATTTGCTTTCACAAAACAGACCCCGTTATTCCTATCGGTTTTTATTTATACCCGGAACCATTGGCTCTATTGTTTGGCTTAGCAGAAATGAAAAACAAACAAAACGCATAAGACACGGGCTGGTAATTACACTTTTAGGAGATACATCTGATTTCACATATAAACGTTCCAGAAGAGGTAATGCAATTATTGACCAGGCTGTTGAACATTATTTTAATTCAGGAAAAGTTAAAGGACGACTCATCAATTTTTATCCCTATGGATATGATGAGCGCCAATATTGCTCCCCGGGCTTTAACCTGCCGGTTGGAAGTCTTACAAGAAATCAGCATGGAGAGTTCCCTGAGTACCATACTTCAGCTGATAATCTGAATTTTGTTCATTCAGATAAACTTGAAGAATCCTTACAGGCTATATTGGATATTTTGTATATTATTGAAAACAATAATACCTATATTAATCTAAATCCCAAATGTGAACCTTTATTGGGCAAAAGAGGCTTATACGATAAAATTGGCGGCGGCAATGAGTCAAAGCTCACACAAATGGCAGCACTTTGGGTATTGAACCAGTCTGATGGAAGTCAAAGTCTTTTAGATATTGCCAAACGCTCAAACACCGAATTTAGGATTGTTAGAGAAGCAGCCGAAGCGCTTGTAGAATGTAATCTTTTAAAAACAACAGCTGATGATAAGTCTTAAAGGACAATATGCTCTATTAACCGGTGCAAGTAGTGGGATTGGTAAAGCAATTGCCCAGCAATTAGCGCATGAGGGAGTTAACCTGATTATGGTTGGAAGAGACATAAGCAAACTTCAAAAAATCAAAGAGTATCTTGGGGAATGTAATGTGTATATTGAATATCATAAGGTTGATCTTACAGTGAATGAGGATTTAGATAAAATTCATGATTATATTTCAAGCAGTTTTAATAAACTGGATATCCTTGTGCATAATGCCGGAATATTGCAGAGAAACCAGATTGAAAAATCGTCATTATTAGAATTGGAATTACAAATACAAGTGAATTTTAAAGCTCCGTATATTATTACAAAAAGTCTGTTACCCTTTTTAAAAGAAAGTAAAGGTCAAATTGTTTTTATTAATTCAAGTGTTATTCAACGCCCGAATGCTTCATTAAGTCATTATTCATCTTCAAAATTTGCTTTAAAAGGATTTACAGACTCCTTGCGGGAAGAAGTAAATGCAGATGGTATAAGAGTTACTTCCATTTACCCGGGCAAAACGGCCACTTCCATGCAGGAACAATTACACTTAGAAACAAATGTAAGCTATAAACCTCATATGATGTTACAAACCAAAGATATCGCCAATACAGTTTTACATATATTACAATTACCAAAAACAGCTGAAATTACAGATTTATATATCCGCCCCATGAAAAAATCTTAGATTCATGGTTTTCGGAAATACTCCGATATATACGCCATTAAAAATAAGAATCAAAACAACATTAATATTTATTTTAAAATTCATAGCATATAAGACATATAACAAATGCTTGTTTTTTGATAAAGACCTGGAAACTCATGATAAGTGTACCCTAAATAAATAAATAACTTTTTAATTTTACATTTTATCATTTGATTAGATAATATGCTGATATTATTAGAAAATTTATTGCATTGATATTTATAAAATTAAAAATTATAATGCCAATAGTTAAAAAACTAAAAGCCTTCTATCTTTCTGAAATAGAACCTCTTATCGGAAATGTCCTGGTTTCTGATTATTCAAATATTAATAAAGAGAATTGCTTAGCTT
>JAFGSZ010000111.1 GCA_016934395.1 Bacteroidales bacterium | reverse complement strand
AAATTGATAAATTTGAAATTCAACCCGAACAACTCGGATTTACAACTACTTGATTATGTGGAATGTAAATTTGACGTTAGTCGGAATGCCAATGGATACAAATTATCCGCTCTATGCTTATGTTCAATCAATATTACTTTAAATGACGCCACTTCCAGAGTTTTTTTAGGTAAAACAATTTTATATGTTCAATGAGCGAATATACTGATATTATGTTAATAAAATGTAAAAAATAGGTAAAACATTTTGCGGTTTTACCTGGTTAATAATGGTTCTTATTGGTCTTTTAAATATTTTTAACATATTTATTATCTGTTATTTAATATTTTTTCGTATTAGTAGGGAACATATATCTTTGGGCTCATAACCCAAAGGTCGAAGGTTCAAGTCCTGTCCCCGCTACAACGTCCACCAAAGTTTTAACAAAGGTGGACAAATCATTAAAACCTCTCAATTTTGGGAGGTTTTCTTTTTTATGGTAAAATGAATTTTGAAATTTTTTAATAAATAGTGTTGTAGCATCCTGGTTTAATATCCTGTTTAAGAAAGCAATTAATTTATTGCGCTGTATTACAAACAAAAGCTGGTATGTGAATTATTTGGAATACACTATTTATTTCTTTCTTGGAAAAAATCTTTGTTATCTTTGTGCATATTATCAGCTTAACATGGAAAGAAAAAGAGAAAAAAAATCTGTATTTAAAAAGTTAAAGCATAAGTACCGTTTGGCAATTATGCGCGATGAAACCTATGAGGAGGTATTAAACCTTAGGTTATCAAAATTAAATGTATTTACCATTGTGGGTTTATCGCTTATTGTTATTCTGTCTATTGTAATATCACTTATAGTATATACGCCTATCAGGGAATTTATTCCCGGATATCCCGATGAGAATACCCGAAGAAATCTCGTGAGAAACATGCAACGACTGGATACTCTTGAGAATGAAATATTAAGGCGCGATGCCTATTTTGAAAACATAAGGAGGATAGTTTCGGGAGAAGAACCTGAGAATTACGATAATTCATCCGATTCCCTGCGCAAATACGATAACATAAGTTTTTCAAAATCTGAAGAGGATTCATTACTTCGTCAGCTGATAGAACAGGAAGATCAGTTTACGCTTGATATTAAAAATGATGATAATATGATGAGCTCGATATCGAGAATACATTTTTTTCCGCCCTTAAAAGGTATGGTAACCAATTCATTTAATACAAAATCCAATCATTACGGAACCGATATTGTAGCCCCTCCGAATTCCATTGTAAAAGCCACTCTTGAAGGAACAGTTATTATTGCCACCTGGACTCTCGAAACAGGCTATGTAATACAGATACAACATGAGAATGATTTGTTATCGATTTATAAGCACAATGCCGAATTGCTTAAAAAAGAAGGTGAATATGTTAATGTAGGCGAACCCATTGCAATAATGGGTAACTCGGGAGAACTTACTACAGGCCCTCATTTGCATTTTGAATTGTGGTATAAAGGCAAATCGTTAAACCCGGAGAATTTAATTTCATTTTAATATACACCACAGGCAATAAGATTGCATTTTCCTATGATTAAAAAGCATATTGCTATATTAGGATCTACCGGCTCGATTGGCACTCAGGCGCTGCAGGTAATTGATAACCACCCCGGATTATTTGAAGTGGAAGTTCTGGCTGCCAAAGAAAATGTTGATTTGCTGGTGGAGCAGGCCCTTAAATATATTCCTGCGCATGTTATTATAGCAAATAAAAACAAATACCGCGATGTGGCTGATGCACTTTCTTCCCTGCCGGTAATGGTTCATTCGGGAGAGGAGGCCATTGCCCAAATAACAGAACTGGACTCGATAGAGATTGTGTTAACTGCCATGGTTGGATTCTCGGGATTACTTCCCACACTAAATGCTTTACGGAAGGGAAAAGATATTGCCCTGGCCAACAAGGAAACCCTTGTGGTTGCGGGAGATCTGATTACACATATGGCTAAGGAATCCGGATCAAAAATTTATCCGGTAGATTCGGAACATTCTGCAATTTTTCAGTGCCTTACCGGTGAAGATTTGTCAAACGTCGAAAAAATATACCTTACAGCATCTGGCGGACCATTCCGGGGATGGAAAAAGAAAAAGTTGATTAAAGTAACCCCACAAGAGGCGCTGTGTCATCCCAACTGGTGTATGGGCAATAAAGTAACTATTGATTCGGCAACACTAATGAACAAGGGACTTGAAGCAATAGAAGCCAAATGGTTATTTTCTCTTTCTCCCGATCAGATTAAAGTAATCATTCATCCTCAATCCATTATTCATTCCATAGTACAGTTTATTGATGGATCGATGAAAGCACAAATGGGATTACCGGACATGCGGCTGCCCATCCAATATGCCCTTGGATTTCCGGAACGTTTGCCCTCGGATTTTAAACGGCTTGATTTTACGGATTTCCCGGAACTTACTTTTGAAAAGCCCGATAAAAATGTTTTCGGCTGCCTCGATATTGCATACCGGGCTATGGAAAGGGGCGGAAATATTCCCTGTATTATGAACGGGGCCAACGAAGTTGCCGTGGATGCATTTCTTAAAGAAAAAATAAAATTTACAGACATTCCCGAAATTATTAATGCCTCGGTTGAAAGGATGGATTTTATTCCATCGCCGGATTACAATGATTATATAACCACCAATTTCGAAACCTGTAAATTTGCACAAACGCTGATTCACTAAATCTGAATTATTCTGACAGTTTTAAAATCCGGTTTTACTATAACGAAATTCCGGCATTCTTAATGGCTTTTATCAGCATTTTTGTAAACGCCATTATTCCTGTTAAAGAATAATACAAATTAAGTTAATCGAAAAAAACCCTGATTTATTAAATAATCGTTTTATTTTTGCACTCTCAATTTTTTGAATTTTAATAAAGTACACTTACATGGGAGCTGTTATTCAAATAGGCCAATTATTGCTGAGTTTATCCATTCTGGTTATACTTCATGAGTTAGGCCATTTTCTGTTTGCAAAATTATTTAATACACGCGTTGAAAAATTCTACCTGTTTTTTGATCCCTGGTTTTCATTATTTAAATATAAAAAGGGAGACACAGAGTACGGAATTGGCTGGTTACCCCTTGGAGGATATGTTAAGATATCGGGCATGATTGATGAATCGCTTGACCGCGAACAACTAAAAAAGCCCCCGCAACCTTACGAATTCAGATCGAAACCGGCCTGGCAAAGATTAATGATCATGCTTGGTGGTGTTACCGTAAACCTGATCCTTGGGATTGTTATTTATTCATTTGTTCTTTTTTTGTGGGGTGAGAAATACCTTCCCAATAAAAATATTACCGATGGAATTTGGTGCGCAGATTCACTGGCCTATGATATCGGGTTGCAAAACGGAGATAAGATAATTTCCATTAACGAAGTTCAGCCTGAAGAATTCTCTGACATTCTGGGTGAAATAATTTACGGAGGGGACATTACCCTTGAGCGTAAGGGACAAATTCAAACCATAGAGATCCCGACAGATTTTATTGGAAAATTTGTGGAAGAAAGAAGGGGATTTATTGTGTATCCGCGTGTACCTTTTATTGTTGGTGAAGTACCCGACACCAGTCAGAATGCAGGTTCAGGACTTCAGGCAAAAGACCAGGTAGTGGGCGTTGAGGGCATCCCTATTAAGTATTATGATGAGTATTTTTCTATTGTGGATACCATGAAAGGCCGGCAAATTACCCTCGACATTTTGAGAAACGATAAGCCTTTATCCCTACAAGTGAAACTGGATGAAAGAGGAAAACTGAACATTGTAAATATTATTGCAAGTTTTTCGGAGTTGGAACGCCTGGGGATTTATAAATTTGAAACAGAACATTTCAATTTTTTTCAGGCTATTCCTGCCGGGTTGGTAAAAGCATGGGGTAAACTCGGATCATATATCCGGCAGTTCAAACTTATTTTCGATTTTAAAACCGGGGCATACAAAGGTATTGGCGGTTTTGGGACTATCGGAGGTTTGTTCCCCCCATCCTGGGACTGGCATGCATTCTGGGAAATCACGGCTTTCCTTTCGCTTATTCTGGCATTTATGAATGTATTGCCCATTCCGGCACTCGACGGAGGTCATGTTTTATTTTTACTGTTTGAAATGGTAACCGGAAGAAAACCCGGGGATAAATTTCTGGAATATGCTCAGATAGTAGGGTTGGTGTTACTGATCTTTCTTTTGGCCTACGCTAACGGAAACGATCTGGTAAGGTGGATTCAGGGATTGATCGGATAAATGTATTCCGCTTTTGCTATCAATAAATGATAAATAATTTCTACATTTGTATCACAATTAAATATTAAACATATGAATCTATCGATTATATTAGGTATGGTCGGACCCTGGCAGGTGGTTATTATTATAGCTTTAGCCCTGTTACTTTTTGGAGGTAAAAAAATTCCTGAATTAATGAAAGGTTTAGGACAGGGAATGAAAGAATTTAAAAAGGCCACAAAAGAGAACGATGATGACGATAAAAAAGAAGGAAAAGAAGCGCTGAAAGAAGATAGCAAATAATTTCCCTTCGTTTTAAAGATCTAGCCTGTGAATTAGTAATCTGCTAAATCACAGGTTTTTTTGTTTAATTTTTAAATAACGTCCTAAAAACTTCAGAGCTATAGGAGCTTTTTACATATCCCTTCGGTTCAGATTTTTTCATTACAGATTAAAAAGTAAGTCAATTAATCCCAGATTTGTCATTAGGAGGAACGAACTAATGACAAGTGTGTCTGCAGGTGGGGAGTATCTGGGTTAATCCCGAATTAGAAAAACTTATCCCGATTTGAAACGGGATTTAGTTTTT